>CAZSKF010000006.1:0-40495 GCA_964607405.1 uncultured Proteiniphilum sp.
AGCATGGTGAAGGTAGATATAGATCTTCTGGTGATGATAACTATCGTCAGTCAGGTGAAGGTAACTATAATAGACGCTATGACGACAACCAAGGCGACGGGGGAGGTATGAGAAGGCGTCGCCCACGTGTGGGTGATAGCGGTTCAACCGGGCATTCATCCAGAGGAGGTGATCACGGATCATATGGTTCCGGTGATAGAAGACGTAGTGCTCAGCCTATAAATCAAGGACCAAAGAAAGTTCTGAAGAAGAAAAAAGTTTTCAAACAAGTTAAGTATAAAGAAAACGCAGATCCAAACGCGCCAATTAGATTAAATAAATATTTGGCAAATGCTGGGGTATGCTCACGAAGAGAGGCTGATGAGTTTATCGAGTCAGGTATGATCAAAGTTAATGGAGAGATTGTTACTGAACTAGGAACTAAGATAACGAGAGCTGATGAGGTTATGTTTAATAACCAAGTTGTAACGTTGGAAAGCAAAGTTTATGTATTGCTTAATAAACCTAAAGGATTTGTTACTACTACAGATGATCCTGAGAATAGAAAAACCGTGATGGATTTGGTTAAGGCTGCATGTACTGAACGTATATATCCGGTGGGTCGTCTTGATAGAGGTACAACTGGTGTTTTATTGCTGACAAATGATGGTGACTTAGCCTCAAAGCTTACACATCCTAGATATGAAAAAAGAAAGATATATCAAGTGTGGCTTGATAAACCTGTGGCTATGGAGCATATGCAAGCAATTGCTGATGGAATTGAGTTAGAAGATGGCGAAATTCATGCTGATGCTATAAGCTATGTTACTGAAGAGGACTTGTCGCAAGTAGGAATAGAAATTCATTCAGGACGCAACAGAATTGTTAGACGAATCTTTGAAAAACTAGGATATCGCGTACTGAAGCTTGATAGAGTGTATTTCGCAGGATTAACCAAAAAGAGTTTATCACGAGGAAAGTGGCGTTATCTAACTGAAAAAGAGGTTAACATGTTACGTATGGGGGCATTTGATTAGCAGATTACTATAATCAGTTTAATAGGAAATTAATAACAAATAAACAAATATAATATTATCCGTCAAATAGTTGGCGGATAATATGGATTCTAAATCTTTTGTAGAATTCACGAGTGATTATGAAACAAATTAAGAGAACAAAGATATCAGAAGCTTTAAAGCTTTCAGTATTTGGCGAAGAAATAAATATAAAAGGATGGGTAAGAACCCGTCGTGGAAATAAAAATGTGAGTTTTGTAGCGTTAAATGATGGCTCAACAATTAATAATATTCAAGTTGTAATTGACGTTGCAAAATTTGGTGAGGATTATTTAAAACCTATCACAACTGGTGCTTGTATTAATGTTAATGGCTTATTGGTAGAATCGCAAGGTAAGGGTCAGTCAGTGGAAATACAAGCAACAGAAGTAGAGATTTTTGGTTCTGCAGACCCTAATACATATCCATTACAGAAGAAGGGTCACTCACTGGAATTTTTACGTGAAATTGCTTATTTGAGACCTAGAACAAATACCTTCGGTGCTGTTTTTCGTATGCGTCATCATATGTCGTATGCTATTCATAAGTATTTTAATGATAAAGGGTTCTTTTACTTTCATACACCGATAATTACAGCTTCAGATGCAGAAGGAGCAGGTGCGATGTTTGAAGTAACTACTCTAGATCATGCAAATCCCCCAAGATTGGAAGATGGTAAAGTAGATTATGGACAAGACTTTTTTGGTCGTCAAACAAATCTTACTGTTTCTGGGCAACTTGAAGGTGAACTTGGGGCAATGGCTTTAGGTTCTATTTATACTTTTGGTCCAACATTTAGAGCTGAGAATTCAAATACTCCAAGACATTTAGCTGAGTTTTGGATGATAGAGCCTGAGGTTGCTTTTGCCGACAACAATGATAATATGGATTTGGCAGAAGATTTCTTGAAATACTTAGTTAAGTATGCTCTTGATAACTGTATGGATGATATTGAATTTCTGGCAAAAATGTATGATGAAGAGCTGGTTGATAGACTTAAGTTTGTTGTGGAAAATGACTTTATACGATTGACTTATACAGAAGGAGTGAAAATTCTTGAAGAGTCGAATCAAAAGTTCGAATATCCTGTTTATTGGGGTGCAGACTTGCAATCTGAACATGAGCGATACTTGGTGGAGAAGCATTTTAAATGTCCAGTTATTTTGACAGACTATCCTAAGGATATTAAATCATTTTATATGAAGCAAAATGAGGATGGTAAAACTGTTAGAGCAATGGATGTTTTGTTTCCAAAGATAGGTGAAATAATAGGTGGTTCGGAAAGAGAGTCTGATTACGAGAAGCTTCTTGAGCGCGTAAATGAAATGGAAATGGATGTCGATCCGATATGGTGGTATATTGATATAAGAAAATTTGGAACTGCCCCTCATGCCGGATTTGGATTAGGGTTTGAAAGACTCATGTTGTTTGTTACAGGAATGACAAATATACGTGATGTGATTCCTTTTCCTAGAACTCCAAATCATGCAGACTTTTGATAATATCTGTATATAAAGGATAAAAGTCAGATAGAATAATAAATCTTTGTTGCTATTTTAGTGACAAGGATTTATTTTAAAGAAGCCTTTTACTGGCTAATGCGTCAGGAGTAACGAACTGATAATAACTTAATAAAATGAATTTTGGAAAAGCATAATAGATATTTTATTTAACTGTTGTGCTCGAAAAAAGAAATAGATTTTTAATATTTAGATGAAGAATATACGCAACTTTTGTATAATAGCACATATTGATCATGGTAAAAGTACCCTAGCGGATCGTTTACTTGAGTTTACAAAAACAATTGATAACAAATCATCACAATCTCAGGTTCTAGATAGCATGGATCTAGAGCGAGAGCGTGGGATTACTATAAAGAGTACAGCTGTGCAAATGGATTATGAATATGGTGGTGAGAAGTTTACTTTAAACTTAATTGATACACCAGGGCACGTTGACTTTTCGTATGAAGTGTCTCGTTCAATTGCAGCTTGTGAAGGTGCATTGCTAATTGTAGATGCGGCACAAGGAATTCAGGCTCAAACGATATCCAACGTATATATGGCTATTGAAAATGATCTTGAAATAATACCTATCTTGAATAAGATTGACTTAGAAAGTGCAATGCCTGATGAAGTGGAGGATCAAATTGTAGATTTACTTGGTTGCCCTCGTTCTGATGTGATTAGAGCTAGTGGAAAAACAGGTGTTGGGATTGAAGAAATTCTGTCTGCAATTATAGAAAGGGTTCCTGCTCCGAAAGGTGATCCTGAGGCTCCACTGCAAGCATTAATTTTTGACTCTGTATTCAACTCTTTTAGAGGAATTATAGCATACTTCAAGGTGGTGAACGGTAGTATCGGAAAGGGAGACTTGGTGAAGTTTGTGAATACCGGAAAAGAATATCAGGCTGATGAAGTAGGTATTCTTAAGCTTGGGATGAATTCAAGGGATCGGGTTCAATGTGGAGATGTAGGGTATATTATTTCAGGTATTAAAACCTCCAAGGAGGTAAAGGTAGGAGATACTATAACACATACAAAAGTACCTTGCGAAAAAGCAATTGAGGGTTTTGAGGAGGTTAAACCAATGGTTTTTGCTGGAGTTTACCCAATTGATGCAGAGGATTTTGAAAATCTGAGAGCTTCACTTGAAAAGTTACAATTGAATGACGCTTCTCTAACTTTCCAACCTGAGTCGTCAGTAGCACTTGGCTTTGGATTTCGTTGTGGATTTCTGGGATTACTTCATATGGAAATAATTCAGGAAAGACTGGATAGAGAATTCAATATGGATGTTATTACTACAGTTCCTAACGTATCTTATAAGGTGTATGATAAAAAAGGAGTTATGAAGGAAGTACATAACCCTGCAGGGCTTCCTGACGTAACACTAATAGATCACATAGAGGAGCCGTTTATTCGTTCGTCAATTATAACAAGCACCGATTATATTGGTCCGATAATGACACTATGTCTTGGTAAAAGAGGAATCCTCATCAAACAAGAGTATATATCAGGGAACAGGATGGAATTAATATTTGACATGCCTTTGGGTGAAATAGTAATTGATTTTTATGATAAACTTAAAAGTATTTCAAGAGGATATGCTTCTTTTGATTATCATATCCATGATTTCCGTCCTTCTAGACTTGTAAAACTTGATATATTATTAAATGGTGAACCTGTAGATGCTCTTTCTACATTAACTCATGCTGATAATGCACAGGCGTTTGGTCGAAGAATGTGTGAGAAACTTAAAGAGTTGATACCACGTCAGCAATTTGATATAGCTGTTCAAGCGGCCATTGGAGCTAAAATAGTTGCTAGAGAGACTATAAAGGCTGTTCGTAAAGATGTTACTGCCAAATGTTATGGAGGAGACATCTCTCGTAAGAGAAAACTATTGGAAAAACAGAAAGAGGGAAAGAAAAGAATGAAACAGGTGGGCAACGTAGAGGTTCCACAAACTGCATTCTTGGCTGTACTAAAGCTAGATTAATTTTACACTATTGTCAAACTGAACAGGAGGCTGTTTAGTTTGACATCTTAACCAATAAAACGATATGAAAATTAAATTATTTTTTTCCATTCTACTGATGAGTCTAACTATATCATCAGTTAAAGCTCAGTATGTCAATAATGTAGCAATAAGTGATTTAGATGCTGATTATGTAATGATATGGTCAGATAGCGGTCCTTTGCTTTCTAGTAAGATAACCGTTAGGTTGGATTATGGACAAGGAGGAAGAATATCTCAGATTCAAGATGATCGTCGTAAGGTCATAACTTTTAATGGAATGATGGCAGCTATTAATATGATGAGTCGAAGTGGATTTGAGCTAGATCGTATTTATAGAGATCCTAAGGGCGAAAATGATTATTACTATTTCAAAAGGAGGGGGCTTTCAAGTTCTTCTTTAAATTATTCGTCAGAGGGCTCTACGGTGGAATATGATCCTGCCACTCATACAAAATAGAGTATCGTAATAGAATTACTTCTGTATTTTTAAGCTTGTATGTAAGTATAATAAAACTTATTAGAGGCTGATCCTATTGAAATGATTTAATTCATGAGCAGTATGGTCAGCCAATTTTTTTTGATATGATTCGTAAAATAATATTCTTCACTCTTGTAGCTGCTTGTTTCATACCATCTGTAACACCTGCAATAGCACTGTTCTTAGGTCTTATATTAGGATTTACTATTGGAAACCCATTTGCTAAAGTTTCAGGTAAAGTCTCAAAATATTTACTTCAATTTTCGGTTGTAGGTTTAGGTTTTGGTATGAATCTTTTTGATTCTATTCAAAGTGGAAAGGAGGGTATGCTAATTACAATAGGCTCAGTTGTTTCTGTAATATTTTTAGGCCTACTAGTTGGTAAATTATTGGGTATGAAAATAAATACGACATTTCTTATATCTTCTGGCACTGCTATATGTGGTGGAAGTGCAATAGCAGCTGTAGCGCCTGTTATAGGAGCAAACGACGAGGAAATATCGGTTTCACTGGGTACTATTTTTTTACTAAATGCAATAGCTTTATTTATATTTCCTCCTCTGGGAAGGTTAATAGGATTATCTCAAGAACAATTTGGATTATGGGCAGCCATAGCCATTCATGATACTAGCTCTGTCGTTGGTGCCGGAGCTGCTTATGGTACAGAAGCACTGCAGATAGCCACAATGGTTAAACTAACACGTGCGTTGTGGATAATTCCATTGGCTCTGGTAACTTCAATAGCCTTTAAAAAGAAAGATCGAAAAATTACTATTCCCTGGTTTATATTATTCTTTATTTTAGCGATGGTGGTTAATACTTATTTTGATTTGCATGAGTCAATAACCTCATCATTTATTTATTGGGCAAAAAAAGGGATGACAATTACGTTATTTCTGATTGGTTCCGGATTGTCTGTTAAAGCACTGAAAAATGTTGGGCTAAAGCCCCTAGTAGCTGGAGTTATACTTTGGATGTTTATAGGTATTGCTAGCTTATTTGTTGTTTTGTGATTCTAGCTCACACTTATTTCATTTATAATAATAATTGAATGTTGTAACATGATAATTCAAACTTTTAGATTTGATTAATTGTTTACCTTATACATTAGCTATTATTTGCACCGTGTAACGAATATATAATCAAAGTCTCTTATAGTGCATATTTAAAAAAGAGGATTTGATTCATATACAACTTTTAATAAATACCGCTACCATAAGAATCAAGTAGGAATGAAGCATTTGTTTTTTAGTTTTACGTTAATACTCTTCTTGTCAAATTGTTTGCTTGTTAGCTCTCAATCTGTCACACTGGAAGAATGCCAGCAAATGGCAAAAGAAAATTACCCCACAATAGTACAGTTTAATATTATAGAACAAACTAAATCCTTTGATATTAAAAATGCCAATACTTCTTATTTTCCACAATTGTCAATTGGTGGACAAGCTACTTGGCAGTCTGAAGTTACAAAAGTAGATATTGATATAGATATTCCTGGAGTTGAGCTACCAATACCTAATAAAGATCAGTATAAGGTGATTGCAGAAATGTCGCAATTGATATGGGATGGGGGATTGCTTTCGGCTAATAAACATGCAATTTTAGCTAATGCTGAGGTCCAAAAACGTCAACTCCATTCAGATTTGTACACATTGCAAGAAAGAATAAATAATATATTTTTTGGTGCTCTATTGTTAGAAGAGCGAATGGTATTACATCAAGTTTTAGAAAGTGAACTTCAGCGAAATTATAAGAAGATAGAGAGCTATGTTGCAAACGGTATTGCAAACGAAGCAGATCTTAGCGTAGTCAAGGTGGAGCTATTAAAATCAAAGCAAGATAGAGTTGAAATAGAATCATCATTAAAGGCCTACAGAAAAATGTTATCAATTTTTATTGGTAAGGAAATATCAGAAGATACTTATCTAGTGAAACCGGGGATAATAGATATACTGAATAACAGAACAGTTAATAGACCCGAGTTGGATTTATTCGAATCTCAAAAACAACTTCTGGATGCTCAGAAAAAAATACTTGTAGCTAAAAACATGCCTCAAGTAGGTGCATTTGTACAAGGTGGATATGGTAGTCCTGCTCTTAATATGTTTGATAATAAGTTTAGACCATTTGTTGTTGGTGGAGTAAAATTTTCATGGAATTTTGGCAATCTATATACAATGTCTAATGATAAAAAGAAAATCAACCTACTTCAAGCAACGGTAGATTCAAATCGTGACACTTTTACACGGAACATTAGTATGAATATATCGCAACAACAAATGGAAGTGGATAAATATAGAGAAATAATGAGGGATGATGATGAGATCATTCGCCTTAGGAAAGTTGTAAGAGAGTCAGCAGAAGCAAAGATGGAAAATGGTACTATTACTGTCTCTGAGATGTTGAAAGAAGTTACTGCAGAAGATGCAGCAAAGCAAGCCAAGGCTCTTCATGAAATTCAATTTCTAATGGCTATTTACCAATTAAAATATACTACTAATTAAAATTACGATTTATATAAATAGATATGGATTTTAGATTTTGTCTTTTGTTTTGTGCGATACTATTTATCGCAATTTCGTGTTCTAGTAATAATGATGATTTTGTCGCAACAGGTTCTTTTGAGGCGACAGAGGTAGTTGTTTCGTCTGAGACTAATGGTAAAATTACTTACTTTGATGTTAGAGAAGGTCAGCTTGTTGATGCACATGTACAGGTAGGATTGATCGACACCTTACAACTTTACTTGCAAAAAATGAGTGTTCTGGCAAATGCGAAAGGGGTTAGAACTCAGCGCCCGGATATTGAAACACAGACAGCCGCAATGTATGAGCAGATCCAAAAGCTTGAAAGAGAAAAAGAGAGAACTATGAAGCTAATAAATGCGAATGCCGCCAATGCAAAGCAACTTGATGATATTAATTCTCAGATAGAAGTATTACAAAAGCAATTATCGGCACAAACATCCAATTTACAGAAAAGTAGTGCAAATATTGGTGCTCAAAGTTCAGTTCTTGAAATACAATTTGCACAAATCGAAGACCAAATCAACAAATCTAGAATTAATTCACCGATCACAGGAACTGTTATTAATAAATATGCTGAAGCCGGTGAATTGACAAGTATTGGAAAGCCATTATTTAAAGTGGCAAATATGAATGATATGTATTTAAGAGCTTATATAACTAATAGCCAGTTGTCACAAATAAGATTAAATGATGGAGTTATGGTTATGGTTGACTCAAAGAATGGTGACATGAATCAGTATAAAGGTGTTGTGTCATGGATATCAGACAGGGCTGAGTTTACACCAAAAAGCATTCAGACCAAAAATGAGCGTGCCAATTTAGTATATGCAATTAAGGTATCTGTTAAAAATGATGGGTATTTGAAAATTGGCATGTATGGAGAATTGAGATTTTAGTAATCTATTAATCTGCTAATCTGTATATCTAAAATGATAAGAGTTCATGAATTGAAAAAAAATTACCTCCGTGGCGATAAATTTGCTGGAATTGGAAATAACGAAGGACTTTCGTTTCATGTAAAATCAGGGGAGGTTTTTGGTGTTATTGGTCCTGATGGTGCAGGTAAAAGTACTCTTTTTAGAATTCTTGCATCTCTTTGCTTACCCGATAGTGGAAAGGCTTTTGTTGGTGGTTTAGATATTGATGAGGATTATAAACATGTAAGAAAAATAATAGGATACATGCCAGGGCAATTTTCTCTGTATCAAGACTTGAGTGTAGAAGAAAACTTGAAATTCTTTGCTATCGTATTTAATACTACAATTGCTGAAAACTATGATCTGGTAAAAGATATTTATAGCCATATTGAACCCTTCAAAACTCGCAAGGCAGGGAATCTTTCGGGTGGGATGAAGCAAAAATTAGCACTTAGCTGTGCACTAATTCATAAACCACAAGTTCTGATTTTAGATGAGCCTACAACCGGGGTTGATCCTGTATCTAGAAAGGAATTCTGGGATATGCTAGCAAGACTTAAGCAACATGACATCACTATAATTGTGTCAACAGCCTATATGGATGAGGCAAGTAGATGTGATAGAATTGCTTTGATGCAGAAAGGTGAATTTATAGCTTCAGATACTCCTCAGGGTGTTATAGATAGTTACACCGAAAACTTATGGTCGGTTCAGGTAGATGATATGTCAAATTCGTTGTTAGATTTGAGAAAATATAAAGATATGAAAACCTGCTTTGCATTTGGTGATAAGCATCATATTACTGTTAACAGTAACTTTTCTCATCAAGATTTATACAGTTACCTCAGCAATAAAGGATATGATGATATAATAATACAAAAATCAATTCCTACTATTGAAGATTGTTTTTTAGCACTTACTGAATAAAATAAATATGATTAAAGAAAAAGTAATAGAGGTATCTGATCTGACCAAGAAGTTTGGTGATTTCATAGCTGTAGATAACATCTCGTTTGACGTTAAGCGAGGTGAAATATTTGGTTTTTTAGGTGCTAATGGAGCCGGGAAAACTACAGCAATGAAGATGCTAACGGGTATTAGCAAACCATCGTCAGGAAAAGGAACTGTGGCCGGATATGATATATTAAAAGAGAACGAAAAAATCAAAAGAAATATAGGATATATGAGCCAAAAGTTTTCACTTTATGAAGACCTTAAAGTATGGGAAAATATCCGTCTTTTTGCCGGAGTTTATGGTATGCGAGGTAAAGAAATATCAATAAAGACTGAAGAGCTTTTATCACAACTTAAATTTGAAGATCAGCGTAATGTGATGGTTAAATCTCTGCCAATAGGCTGGAAGCAAAAATTGGCTTTTTCTGTTGCAATATTTCATTCACCTCAAATAGTATTTTTGGATGAACCCACAGGAGGGGTAGATCCTATGATGCGTCGTCAGTTTTGGGAAATGATTTATGAGGCTTCACGTCGAGGTATCACTGTTTTTGTAACTACTCATTACATGGATGAGGCTGAATACTGCGACAGGGTTTCCATTATGGTTGACGGAAGAATAGATGCTTTAGATACCCCCAAGGCTTTGCGCCAAAAGTATAATGTGGATTCTATAGATGATGTGTTTCGTAAATTAGCACGTGCGTCAACACGAACCGAATAAATAATTTAAATATTTACTTAGATAATGAAACAGTTTATATCGTTCGTTCATAAAGAGTTTTTGCATATTCTGCGTGATAGAAGAACCATGCTAATCTTGCTTGGTATGCCTATAGCTCAGATATTATTGTTTGGTTTTGCCATCAATATGGATGTAAAGAATGTACGAACTGTTGTTTACATGTCATCTAATGATTTGACTACACAGCAAATTACTGAAAAGATAGCCAATAATCCCTATATTAAATTTGAAGGTTTAATACATTCGATAGACGAAGTGGAAAATCAACTTCGTCGAGGCAATATAGATATAGCAGTTATTTTCCAAGATAATTTTCAGAATAATCTTTATCACTTTGGTCATTCTCAAATACAAATTATAGCTGATACATCAGATCCTAATACCGGCACTATTTCTGCTAACTATATTATGGCAATCATTTCAGAGTATCAGCAACAAATGTTGTTATCTGGGCAGATTCCGTACAATATTAGTATAGACACTCAATTGTTATATAATCCCGAAATGCGATCAACTTATACGTTTGTGCCAGGTGTGATGGGATTAGTGTTAATGATTATCTGCACTTTGATGACTTCAATTTCAATTGTTCGAGAAAAAGAGCGTGGCACAATGGAAGTCTTACTTGCATCACCACTGAAACCATCTACAGTGTTGCTTTCAAAAACTATTCCGTATCTGACACTATCATTTATAAATCTAATTTCTATTTTAGTATTAGCAGTATATGTTCTTCACGTTCCCATTAATGGTAGTTTAGTCTTATTATTAGGGGTGTCCACTTTATTTATATTCCTTTCCTTATCGCTTGGTTTATTAATATCCACAATGGTGAATACTCAGGTTACAGCCATTCTCATTTCGGGGATAGGTATGTTAATGCCCGTATTGGTATTGTCCGGCATGATATTCCCTATTGGCAATATGCCAGTTTTCTTACAATGGGTTTCTACTACGGTGCCAGCTAGGTGGTATATCTCTGCAGTTAAAAAGATTATGATAGAAGGTTTAGGTATTATGAATATATTAAATGAACTTCTGGTGTTGCTTGCAATGAGCATATTGTTAATTACAATAAGTATATTAAATATAAAAAAGAGACTGGAATGAGAAAACTAGGCTTCCTGATTGAAAAAGAATTTAAACAGTCTTTTCGTAATCCCATAATCCCTGTATTGATATTAATATATCCACTTTTAGTATTAATAATGCTTCCTTGGGCTGTAAATTTTGAAGTTAAAAATATCAAGATAGATATTGTAGATAATAGCCGTAGTACATATTCCATTAGATTAACAGAAAAGATATCAGCTTCCAAGTATTTTATACTTAGCAATAGTCCTAATAATTATCAGGAAGCAATAAAGAATATAGAAGAAAAGAAAGCAGATATAATATTAGAAATTCCGGCTACGTTTGATAATGATATAATAAAGTATGGTGCCTCTAAATTGTTTGTAGCTGCTAATGCCGTTAACAGCACACAAGGATTGATGGGATCTAATTACTTAACACAAATAATAAATGATTTCTCAACTCAAATCAGATATGAGTTGATACCCGAATTGTCATTATCATTTGCTCCTCAAATAGAAATAGTTCCCAATTATCGTTATAATCAATTACTGGATTACAAAACTTATATGCTCCCAGCATTTATAGTGTTATTAGTTACCCTTATAACGGGTATTCTTCCGTCTTTAAATATTGTTTTAGAAAAAGAAACTGGAACTATTCAGCAAATAAACACTACACCTATAAGTAAATTTAGTTTTATTCTGGCAAAGCTGATTCCTTATTGGATTATTGGTATCTTAATAATTACTATATCGTTTATTGCTACTTGGTTAATTTATGGGTTATTACCCTTAGGTGGCTTTTTGCCTCTCTACGTTACAGCAATTGTATTTATTGTAGGTATTTCAGGTATGGGTATTATTGTGTCCAACTATTCTGAAACTCTTCAACAATCGATGTTTCTGATGATGTTTTTTATCCTTATAATTATTTTGCTTAGTGGTCTTTTTACGCCCATTGCATCAATGCCAAAATGGGCACAATTGATTGCATATAGTAATCCTTTGACCTATTTTATGCAAATTATGCGATTGGTTTATCTTAAAGGAAGTAGCTTGCCTGATATTGTAAGGCCTTTATCAATGTTGGTCCTCTTTGCAATTGTTCTCAATTCATGGGCAGTATTTAGTTATAGAAAGAGAGGTTGATACTCTTCATTGCCTTGCTGGTTATAGATGCTAATTTGTTTGTTTCATTACTAACATCCAAGATTCTTATTTTGTATATAATCTTATGTGAAAATACTAAAACTCTATTTCATTTTTTTGTTGCAATTAAGTGACTAAGCTGTGGTGGTGTAAGGCTAACGGCATATCTAAATGAATTTATTATCGAATTTTGAAACATTATATTTATATTTGCACAAATATATAACAACTGTGCACTTTTTATGACCGCATCAACACCTAAAACAAAAAGAAATATAATAGAAGTGGCTCGGCAGCTGTTTGCCAAAAAGGGTTTTGAGAATACCACCATTAATGAAATTGCTGATTTATCAGAATACGGCAGAAGAACAATATATACCTATTTTAAAAATAAAGGAGAGATATATAATGCTGTAATCAGTTCTGAACTTGGTGCTATGCATAAAGCCCTCGAAGAAGTAACTAAGCGAGATTTGCCTGCTGATGAAAAGCTTATGTTATTCACATTTGCTCGTCTTAGAGTTATTAAAGAAGTAGTAACACGTAACGGAACGCTTCGTGCAAACTTCTTTAGAGACATTTGGCTTGTAGAAAATGTTCGCAAGGAATTTGATAAAATAGAAATAAAATATCTTGAAAGTATATTGACAACAGGCTGTGAAGAAGGCGTCTTTGATGTAATAAATAAATCTAAAACAGCTGAAATACTGCATTACGCACTCAAAGGTTTAGAGGTACCCTCAATTAGAGGTGTTCTCAACCTGAGGTATGATAACCAAGAGGATAGGGAAGTAGTGCACAATCTTATTTTTAAAGGTTTGAATAATAAATAATAAATATGAAACTATTAGAAGGTAAAACAGCACTCGTTACGGGTGCTTCTAGAGGAATAGGTAGGGCTATTGCTCTAAAATTGGCCGAACAAGGAGCCAATGTAGCTATCACTAACTCACGTGAAGATGAGGCAGGTCAAAAGGTTGCGGATGAGATTTCTGCTTTGGGAGTTAAAGGCAAACGCTATGTTTCGGACGCTTCAAGCTTTGACGATGCGCACAGAGTGGTGGAAGCCGTGAAAGAAGAGTTTGGACGTATTGATATATTGGTTAATAATGCCGGTATCACCAAAGATGGATTAATGATGCGTATGAGTGAAGAGCAATGGGATTCAGTAATCAATGTAAACCTGAAGTCTGCTTTCAACTTTATTCATGCAGTTACACCCGTTATGATGCGTCAAAAATCTGGTAGTATCATTAATATGGGTTCAGTTGTAGGTGTTTCGGGCAATGCCGGACAAGGAAACTACGCAGCATCGAAAGCTGGTATGATTGGTTTAGCAAAATCTATGGCAAAAGAGCTAGGTTCGAGAGGGATTAGAGTAAATACTATTACTCCGGGCTTCATTGCAACAGATATGACTGAGTCTCTTTCAGAAGAAGTTCGCACAGAATGGGCAAAACAAATTCCACTACGTCGTGCAGGAGAAGCTGAAGATGTAGCAAATGCCACTTTGTTCCTTGCATCTGATATGTCTGCTTACGTGACCGGGCAGGTTATCAATGTTTGCGGTGGTATGAATATGTAATTTATAGAAGAAAATTAATAAATAGAAAGTGAGAGAGAAACGGTATATAACTGTTCTCTCTCATTATTAAGTTATGACAGTACTTTACGAAGACAATCATATAATCATAGTCAATAAAGATGTTGGCGAAATAGTGCAGGGTGATAAAACTGGTGATAAACCATTGTCAGATATAGTAAAAGATTATATAAAAGTAAAATACAATAAGCCTGGCAATGTTTATCTAGGAGTTACCCACAGGCTTGACCGTCCCACAAGTGGTATTGTAATGTTTGCAAAAACAAGTAAGGCACTAACTCGTCTTAATGAGATGTTTAGAAATGATGATGTCACTAAAACTTATTGGGCATTGGTCAAAAATGCACCTCAAAAAGCAGAGGATACTCTTATTCACTATCTTATTAAAAATGAGCGTACAAATAAGTCTGCTGCATATGATTTTGAGAAGAAAGGAACTAAAAAGTCTATTCTACATTATAAAATTGTAGCCAAGTCTGAAAATTATTTTTTACTTGAGATAGATCTAGAAACCGGTCGTCATCATCAAATACGCTCACAGCTGTCAAAAATAGGATGCCCCATCAAGGGCGACTTAAAGTATGGTGCTGAAAGATCAAATCTTGATGGGGGTATTTCACTTCATGCTCGTAGTATATCTTTTGTTCATCCTGTCTCAAAGGATAGAATTAGCGTAGTGGCACCAGTTCCTAACGACAACCTTTGGAAATCTTTTGAGAAAGGACAATAACGTATCTAAAGCATTTTAGTGATCTTTATGGTAGCTATCCACCGCTTCTTTCACACTGCCATGCAGTAATAATAGGTTCTTAGCTTGATCATAGGGAAGATTTAATTCCTCAATAATCATTCGCGTACCTCGGTCAACCAGTTTTTGATTTGTCAGCTGCATATTAACCATTCGGTTTCCTTTTACTCTGCCCAGCTTTATCATAGTGGAAGTAGTAATCATATTCAAAACCATTTTTTGTGCTGTACCAGATTTCATTCGGGTGCTTCCGGTTACATATTCTGGCCCAACTATAGCCTCAATCTTAATTTCGGCTTCTGCTGCCACGGGTGAATTTGGATTACAGCTAATAGCTCCGGTTAGAATTCCATTTTGACGAGCCTTGCGCAAAGCTCCAATAACATATGGTGTCGTTCCTGATGCCGCAATACCAACTACAACATCATTCTCGTTTATATTATGGTTCAATAGTTCTTGCCATGAAATATCTTCATTATCTTCAGCATCTTCCACAGGATTTCGCAATGCATGATCACCACCTGCAATTAAGCCTATAACATATGTTGGAGGCATACCATACGTGGGCGGAATCTCCGAAGCATCAAGAACACCAAGCCTACCACTTGTTCCTGCTCCAAGATAAAATAAACGACCACCTTTTTTCATTCGTTTTACAATTCCTGTAACAAGTTTTTCTATTTCAGGAATAGTCTTTTGCACTGCCATGGCAACTTTTTGATCTTCATCATTTATCTCCGTAAGCAGTTCATGAATTGATTTTTTGTCCAAATCATCGTATAGAGATGACTGTTCTGTTACTTTTATAAAAGTCATATTATATTGTTTCTTTTTATGAGTAATATTTTATTAATCCAGGCATTGGTGATTTTTCAATAATGCCAATTTTAATCCCTTTTTGATCTGCTATATTACGAATTATTTTATCATAATACCATGCTATAGACCCTACAAAGTTTACACTTTCTCTTTTATAATTGTATTGCAAAATGTTTCGTTCAAAAAAGCTCTGAAAGCTTCGCTTAGCTATATTCATCACTGTTTCATCTTCAATATTTTGTAAAACAAATGGAGACAAACTAGCTAAGAATCTGCTGGGAAATGGCTGCCTGTAAACTCTGTCAATTATCTCAGCAGGTGTAAGATTGTTTTGCATCAAGAATTTTTCTTTTAATTCTTCAGTCAGTTGATTTTTGAGAATGTCGCCAACTAAAAGCTTGCCAAGATTAGCACCACTGCCTTCGTCCCCTAGTATGAATCCAAGAGGTGATACCTGATTAACAACAGCGTTGCCATCCCATTCGCATGAATTACTACCTGTACCCAATATACAAGCTATTCCGCTTTCATTTCCACATAATGCATGAGCGGCAGCTATTAAATCGCTAAACACCTTAATGTCTGAATTGACAAAAGATTTTCCGATGGCTCTTTGCATTCCTGCTATCTTCTCAGGGATGCAGCCTGAACCGTAGAATCTGACTGCATCAATAGTGAACTCTTTTGTTAAGGGAAAGACCTCTTTTTTTATTTCATTTTCTATTTCTTCTTCAGATTGAAAAATAGGACTAATACCCTTTGTTTGAAATTGATGCAACACAGTTCCATTTTCCAACACACACCAATCAGTTTTGGTGGCACCGCTATCAGCAATTAATATCTTTTTCATCAGTTAATAGTACTTGAATTATATTTTTATGTAAATATTCTTTTTATAAAGTATGTATCCAAACAGCCAACATATTGATACAAATATTAATGCATACACAAGTGAACCAAAATAATTGCCTGCCCATGGTTGAATTAATATACTATAAATATAGTTTTTCAAAATAATAGATTCTCCGTTATGTGTAACTTTCAAATTTGCCACTATATTCGCCATTATACCTGCTAATACAAAAACGAATAGGGGATTAACTCCGAATGCATGGAAAAATCTGCTCCACTTTTCTTTTTTATTTATATCAATAATCCAAATCAATAATCCCAGTAATTGAGCAGCAAACCCAGTAGTAGTCAACACATATGTTGGGCTCCATATCTTTTTATTAATAGGAGCGCCGTATTGTAGTAATAGTCCTGAAAATGCTAATACAGTTCCCCAAATTAATATTTTTTCCACTCGCTTATTATTGTCTTTATTATCTATAATAAGTTTGCCAAATAAGAATCCTATCAATACATGTGCTATGGACGGAATACTGCTAAGTAACCCTTCGGGATCAAATGCTATTCTGTTACCATTGGCGTCAATATCCTTATACATATGCTTAACTCCAAGTATCGCCCTGTCAACTATAGATACAATATTGTTTTCAGACCTTTCGAATCCGTTTCCAAATATTAGAACTAAGGAATATCCAAATAATAACACAAATATTATCCAAACAATATCTTTTGGCTTGGCAATTAAAGCAATTAAGGCCGAAAAACCATAGGCTATTGCTAATCGTTGGAAAACGCCCATGAAACGTATTGTATCGAAATGGCTCGTTGCGGCAACAATGAACCCTTCCCCTGCGGATAATCCCCTACAAAGCATTCCGAACCATCCCAATGCAAGACCAATTGCAAACATCATAAATGTACGATACGCCACCTTATTAAAGCTTTCTTTGGTGAGTGTGAACTTATATTTGCGTAGAGACATAAAAGTGGATACACCCATAATGAACATGAAGAATGGAAAAACTAAGTCGGTAGGAGTTAGTCCATGCCATGAAGCATGACCTAACGGAGCATAAACATAGCTCCACGATCCTGGATTGTTAACCATAATCATACCCGCAATGGTAATACCACGTAAAATGTCCAGAGATAATAATCTACTACTTTGCTTATGAGTACTCATATTATAAACGATTGAATTTCTTATTTGTAAAGGTAATATGGTTTGGATTTTCTCTTAAACATTTCCTCATCTTTGGTCCAATATCCCTGAATGTCAGTGAATCTATGATTCTTTGAAAACTCTTTTCTTATATAATCACTTCCGCTTACTTTATCAAACATATCAAATCTGTTTTCCGATGCATTGTCAAATATTTTGTGGTCCGGATACAACCTAGCAGCTACTTCCATTACATGAAACTGAATGTCAGAAAGTCGTGCTTTTGAGAAATCTCGTATATATACTTGCACACCTTGATAATTATTGCCTTGTCCAACAGAGTAGTATGGCTTAAGGTGAATTGGGCGGAAAGTGATTCCTGCCAGTTTCTTTTTGTTAAGTTCTCTGGACATGTCCTCAGCATTTATCCATTCAGCCGCAAACATCTCAAAAGGTAGAGTATATCCAACTCCAATCGACATATATCCAAGTTCGCCCAATATGCCTGAAACAGGATAGAAATAAGCTGAATGAGCAAAAGGAATATGAGGTGATGTCGGAACCCAAGGTAATCCCGTGTCTTCATAATTCATTTTGCGGCGCCACTTCTTCATTTTCACCACAGATAGCTTACATGGCTTATCCAGCATACCCTCATTATTTATCATATTTGCCAATTCGCCACAAGTTAACCCATATACATATGGAATTTTTAATTGACTAACGAACGAAATAAAACCATCTTCAGCCAAGTTTCCTTCCACTTTGTATCCACCAAGAGGATTTGGACGATCCAGAACCATAAATTCTATATCATTTTCTGATGCAGCCTGCATTGCCAAATACATTGTAGATATATATGTATAAGATCTGCAGCCTATATCTTGAATGTCATAGACCAAAACGTCAACTCCCTCAAGCATTTCTTTAGTAGGCTTGCGTGTAGCACCATATAGTGAGAATACAGTGACCCCTGTGTTGGGGTCGGTAAATGTTTCAATTTTATCACCGGCATGTACATCACCTCTCACACCATGTTCGGGACCATAAAGCGCCACTAGTTGCACCCCGGGAGCCTCATGTAGAATATCAATTGTGGACCTTAGATTGTTGTCAACCCCGGTTGGGTTGGTGATGAGGCCAACTTTCTTTCCTTGTAGGTTTTTGAATTTAGTTTCTTTTAAAACCTCAATACCAGTTTTTATTTTTATGTTTTGTGCATTCATGTTATATGGAAGAAGAATGCAGGTAAAAAGAGCGAGTATGAATTTTGTTCTTTGCATAGATTTATAATTTTGATTGTCAACTTATTACTAGTATGCAAATATACATCATTATTTTAAAATCTTATAGTAAGCGGCAATAAATAAGAAGAGACTAAATAATAATTCACATAAAAGTAGTGATAGTTTAAATAATATAGATATTAATGGGTTAGTCTAATACAAATGTTTATATTTGTAATGTGCGTATTAACTTAAACCAGAACCAGATATGAAGACATTTCAACCTAAAACCAAAAGAATTGAAGTGGTGGATGCTTTGCGAGGATTCGCAATTTTGGGTATTTTGCTAGTTCATAGTATCGACCATTTCCATTTTCCTGAATTCCCGCATGAGGCAAGTTATGTCATAGGTTTGCTAGATCAAATTTCATTCAAGCTAGTGCAGATAGTCTTTTTAGGAAAAACATATGCTATTTTCACGATTCTTTTTGGTTTCTCATTTTTTATTCAGCACAATAATCAGAAAAAAATTGGCAAGGACTTTGGACCGCGATTTATGTGGAGGATGATATTACTTGCTGTATTTGCAATATTTAATTCTGCATTCTTTCCTGCCGGCGATGTGTTGATTCTATTTGTAATAGTATCTCCTGTATTGTTTATTAGTCGCAATTGGACAGATAAGGCTGTATTAATTCTTTCGCTGCTACTTTTGCTGCAGCCGGTTGGTTGGATGCATGTTGTATTGTCTCAGTTCAATCCGTTACATACTATGCCTGATATTGACTATCCAGCAATGCATAATGTGCTTGTTGAAAATGCAAAAAATGGAAATGTCCTTGAGTTTCTTTGGCTAAATGCTACGTATGGTGTTAAGGTAACCGTTTTATCATCAATTTATTCTGGTACGCTGATGCAGTTTGCCGGATTATTCCTTATGGGCTTTTATATTGGACGGAAGCAGTACTTTGTTCCTAATCCTCAAAATATGAGTTTCTGGAAACGAACAATAATGTGGTCATTATCGGTGTTCATTGTTCTTTATTTAATTATAAAAGTAGCTTCAAACCAAAATATAAATGGGTTACAGATTGTTTTAAATATACTGGAATCGTGGAAAAACTTATCATTTACATTCCTTCTTATATCTTCGTTTGTGTTAGTTTATGACAACTTGAGTGTACAAAAATTATTGTCAGGTTTTAAATTCTATGGAAAGATGAGCCTCACAAATTATATAGCACAATCAATAATTGGAGCATCTATCTTTTTGCCGATTGGGTTATACCTTGCTCCTTATTGTGGATGTTTTTATAGTTTGATGATTGCGATAATTGTTTTCATATTTCAACTTCTATTATCAAAGTATTGGTTGAGCAAAAACAAACAAGGACCATTAGAAAAGATATGGCACAAGTGGACATGGCTTAATTAAATCACAAATAATTATTAAGTTTGTATTCAATTTAAATATAAACTAATATAGCTATGCGAATACTACATACTGCTGACTGGCATTTGGGTAAACGTCTTGATTTTTTTAGTCGCCATGAGGAACAAATAGAAGTTTTGAACGAAATTTGTCAAATAGCAAAAGAGCAATCTGTAGATATGGTGATTGTTGCAGGCGACTTATTCGATGCTTTTAATCCCCCTGTTGGCTCTACCGAATTACTTTATAAAACACTTAAAAAGCTTACGCGCAATGGAAGTGTGCCTGTTGTTGCAATTGCCGGAAATCATGACTCTCCTGATAGGGTGAATGTGGCTGATGTTCTGGCGCGTGAAAATGGAATCATCTTTATTGGTAAACCTACAGACAGGATACCTTTATTTGAAACCGACAATGGATATAAAGTGATTAATAGCAACGAAGGCTTTATTGAAATATCACTTCCCAAGTATTCATATACTGTTCGTTTGCTTCATACTGCGTTTGCTAATGAAGTACGACTAAAGGAGTATTTCGGAGAGGATAAACAACGATCTTTGCAAGAAAGCCTGGGCAGCAAATGGGAACAACTGGCAGAAAAATATTGTGATGATAAAGGAGTTAATATACTTACATCCCATCTGTTTCTGCTGAAACGTGGTGTAGAAGTTCCCGAAGAATCAGAGGGAGAAAAACCAATAAATGTAGGAACTGCTGACTTAATATATTCAGATTCCATTCCCCAACAAATACAATATGTGGCTTTAGGACACTTGCATAGATATAATAATGTTGGCACACACCAGCCTGTATTATATAGTGGCTCGCCATTATCATATTCCTTTTCAGAGGCAGGACAGCAAAAGTATGTGGCAATAGTTGATGTAGAGCCCGGTGTTGATGCAAATGTCACACAGATTCCTCTTCATAGTGGCAGACAATTAGTACGAAAGTCATTTGATAATGTGGACGATGTAGTTGATTGGCTAAATAGTAATCCTAATGTCCTGGTAGAGATGACCATTTCAATGGACGAATACCTCAAGGCAGATGACAGAAGACGAATATATCAGTCACATGATGGTATAATTCATTTAATACCAAAGATTAAAAATGAAAAATCAATTAATGGTATTGAGCGTACTATTGACTTAAACCAGACTATTGATTCAGTTTTTAAGGATTACTTCAAGTCCAAAAACTCAGGACAGGAGCCCAATGAAGAGCTAATGAATTTGTTTAACGAGATATTAAATAACTAACTTAAATGATACCAATAAAGCTTACTATAGAGGGTATATACTCTTATCAAGAACGCCAAACCATAGATTTTACTGAACTCACCAGTGGTGGATTGTTTGGTATTTTGGGTGGAGTGGGGTCGGGCAAGTCTTCAATTCTTGAAGCTATCACATTTGCTCTTTATGGTCAAACCACACGACTAAGCAGCAATGATAGACGAAACTACAATATGATGAATTTGAAGTCTGACAGAATGTATGTCGAATTTGACTTTATGAATTATGAAAATAAAAAGTTTCGGGCAACAAGAGAAATAAAAAGAAATAGCAAAAATTTTGATGTTATAAGAACTCCTGTCGTTCAGTTTTATCACAATAATGACGGGGCTTGGATTCCACTTGAACATTCCAACGCTGAAGAAATTATAGGGTTGAGCTATAAAAATTTTATTCGTACTATTATAATTCCCCAAGGTCAGTTTAAAGAGTTTCTTGAATTAGGTCCTACAGATAGAACTAATATGATGAAAGAAATCTTTCAATTACAGCGATTTGATCTGCAAGACAAAGTAACAACCTTAAGATCATCTGCCAAGAGTCAACACGATCAGATATCGGGTAGGCTTATGGAATATGAATTTGTGAATCAAGATGATATTGATATTAAAAATGAACAATTCAAACAACTTGATACGCAACTGACAACAGTAATAAAAGAGCATCAACTTCTTGATGAAAAGTATCAGCTTTGGAAAGGTTTAAAAGAGGATTATACAAACCTTCAGAAAAATAAAGAGCAGTTTGCTGAAATGCAAAAACAAGTGCCAATCTTTGAATCAAGGCAAAAGCAACTACAAACATATGAGCGTTTGCTTTCAAAGTTTGATAAATTAATTGCTGATTATAATCGAGAGAGCAAACGTCTAGACGGTTTGAATCAAGATTATGAACTGTCACTTAAAGAACACAATCAACTTGAGCAAAAGCTTCAACAACAGAAGAAAGAATTAAATGAGATAATTCCCCAATATAATGCTCTTCCACAAAAACGAAAGGAAGAGACTGATTTGAAATTAATAGCTCAAATAGCTGATTATAGACTTCAAATCAATACTTTAAAGCAGAGATTGATTAAAGGCGATCAGGTGGTTAGGGAGGCACAGGAAGTATTTAATCATATTGTCAATAATATAAAACAGCAAGAAGAAAACGTAGCTCTCTTGACTACTCAAAGATATGACTCAAAGCTGTTGGTAGATATTGAGGGCTGGTATAATCAGCACGAAAGCAATATCAGGATGATTGCGCAACACCAAAAGACTGTTTCAGAAAGAGAAGAGGATTTAAAGGTATTGCTAAAAGAGATTCAGGAAAAGAAAATTGACGCTGATGGCTTTGAGGCTAAATATCAAAATGCTGTAAAAGAACTAAATGAGCGAGAAATAAATTTAAATCAACAAAGATCAAATCTTGAACTACAACAAAAGCTTACCGATTACACCAAATCTCTGCATGATGGTTCAGCTTGTCCGTTGTGTGGTTCTACTGAACATCCAAATATTGCAAATATAGAAGACGTGTCTCAGCATTTGGTAATGGTGGCAGATGAGTTGAATAAAATATCATTAGAGCGCAATAATTTGCAAACAGGCTATTATGACGCAGTACGTCTGTTTGATAAAAAGAAGCAAATACAGACTCAACTGGATAGTGCCTATAAAGATTTAAATTCAGCAAAAGAGATATTTGACAATCACAAATCAGTCTTTGCCTGGAAAGGGTTCAAGCCTGATGACAGAAGTGCATTTGATGATAAAAAGAAACAATCATTTGAATTAGAAACTAAGATTAATGAAACTAATTCTCTTCTTGCCAAGTTGCGAAAAGAAGAATCAACGCAGCGCCAGAACGTGGATAAATTCGAAAAGCTATTAGAAGATATCAAAAACGAAGAGAATACATTACATATCAAGATAGAGTCCAATACGTCTCATATAGAAGTGCTTAATATTAATGAGTATATTAATTATACTGCCAACCATATTAGTAATCTTTGTTTGGAGCTAAAGATTCAGAATGACAAAACGGAAAATGATTTTACTCAGCTTAATAATAACATAGCTGAGTTAGATAAAAGAGCAGAGAGAAGAAAAGCAGAATTGGATAGTTTGGAGAAGCAAAAAAGTGAAACATCAAAAGAATTAGAGATACTTGATAAGCAGATTAACGCTCAGTTGGTTTCCGAGGGATATGTTAATCTAAATGATGTGCAGGTTATATTAGCTGAGAAGCTTGATGTGGAGAAAATTAGAAATACAATTCAACAGTTCAATCTTCAATACAGCTTAATCAAAGATAGAATCAACACCCTTGAAGAAAAACTTTGTTCTCAGTCTTTTGATGATACTCAATTTGCCAAGCATGAAGAAGAGTGGAAAATGTCTAAAGAGAGATTAGATAGCTGTAACAAAAAAGTAGTTGAGCTAAAAGTGGAATTGGATACTCTAAATAAAAAATATAAAGAAAAGCAATTACTATTAGTAGAGCATGAGAATTTGGACAAACGATTAGAAAATCTAAATGTGATGTATAATTTATTTAGAGGCCAAGGTTTTGTGCAATATGTATCTTCAATATATTTGTCTCAATTGTGTGACCACGCAAATGAGCGTTTCCGCCGAATGACACGCAATCAGTTGAGATTACAAATAAATGAAAATAATGAATTTGAAATAGTTGACTATTTAAATGAAGGCCGAACACGTAGTGTGAAAACACTTTCCGGTGGTCAGTCGTTTCAGGTCTCACTTTCGTTAGCCCTAGCTCTGGCCGAGAGTGTTCAGAGTAATGCCAAAGCTGATAGAAACTTCTTTTTTATAGATGAGGGCTTTGGAACGCAAGACCTAGACTCGGTTAATATTGTTTTCGAAACTCTACTCAACCTAAATAAGGAGAATAAGATTGTAGGAATCATCTCACACGTAGAAGAGCTGAAAGAGAGAATTCCCATGACACTTACGGTAGTTAAAGATGGAGAGCGAGGCAGCTTAATCAGCTGATTTGTTATATTTCTATTCTGTGTCCTGTATAGAAAGGTTCTATACAGGAACCCAGATAGCTTTTTAATTGTTCCAGTGAGTTTTTACTAGTACAATGCCCTGTATATATCATCGCCTTAGGTGCATACTTTGTCATTAATGTTGCAATTTCTTTAATCTCATCCTCGGTTTCAGTTACTGTGAATTGGCTCTCAATCAAATGAAAGCCCCCATGAATCATTTTAATATTCTTGTCAGGAAAAAACTTTTTGAGAGTTCCTATCATATTGATTATGCCATTATGAGCACAGCCGCTAAACATTATCAGTTCATTATCATGTTCAATGGCAAACAGTAATTCATGATCAAAATCATCTCTCTCCATTTCTCCATCATTTGTGGTATAAAGCAGCTTGTTGCCTTTTGGAAGAGGATAAGTATTGTCAATATTCTTTATCAATACTATATCCTCATCCCTAGTTACATCATCGTCTAGAAATATAAATCTATCCTTATAGTCAATCAATTCATCAGGGTATCCTCTGTCAAGAATATTGCCATCTTTAATTGAAACATATTGGGTGTCGAATATTTCTCTCTTTAAATATACTTTTGCCTTATCATTAAGCGATAAAAAATCAATAAGTCCGCCCAAGTGGTCATAATGACCGTGTGAGATGATTGCAATATCCACATCACGAAGATTTATATCTAGCTTAGCGGCATTCATACTAAATTTATTCGTTAGTCCCGTATCAAACAGAATGTTTGTTCCATTGTGTTCTATATATACAGACAGACCATGCTCTTTTAATAGTTCTTCGTTATGAGATGAGTTGTCAACCAGTGTAGTTATTATCATTTTATTCTTTCTTTTTCTTCCCAAAATCTTTGTCAATCTTCAAAAATGGAACGATTAACAGAGTAGGTATTGTTGCAATCATTACTAATATGAAGAAGTTCACATAGCCCATTTGTTCTTGTAGCCATCCTGCAGCCATGCCCGGGAGCATCATTCCCAATGCCATAAATCCTGTGCAAATAGAATAGTGCGCCGTTTTGTGTTCACCCTCCGAGAAGTATATTAAGAAAAGCATATAAGCGGTGAATCCAAATCCATAACCAAGCTGCTCAATTGCAACAGCAATATTAATCCACAAAAAGCTTTCGGGTTGCAACCATGCCAGTACAAGGTATGCCGCATTAGGAAGAGTGATAGATAGTGCCATTGGCCATATCCAGTATTTTAGCCCCTTTTGTGAAGCAACAACCCCTCCTACAATTCCACCAATGGTTAGTGCAATAACGCCAACTGTTCCATATACCAAACCAACTTCTCCGGTTTCAAGTCCCAATCCGCCAATATCGCGTGCGTCTAATAAAAATGGTTGAGACAGCTTCACCAGCATCGCTTCGGCAAGTCGGTATATCAGCATAAATGCAATTGCTATTCCAATTCCTTTTTTTGTGAAGAAGGATGAGAAAGTTTTCCCAAATTCACTGGCTACATCTGCAAATGTTTCAGTTTTCTTTCCATGATCCGATTTTGGATGTGGCAATATAAATTGATGGTATAACCAAAATGCAATGAATAATCCTGCTAAAATGAAAAATGTTATGCTCCATGATAGAGGTATATTGTCTGTTCTCTTTTCAAAAAAACCTGCCAGTATTATAAGTAATCCCTGACCCGTTATCATTGCCAAGCGATAAAATGTACTGCGAATACCAACAAAGAAAGACTGATCTGAATCGTCAAGCGCATGCATATAAAAACCATCGGCAGCAATGTCGTGTGTAGCCGAACTAAAAGCTAATAACCAGAAAAAGGCCAGTGAGGCTTTTAGGTAAAATGGGGTAGGTAGTGTTAGTGCTACTCCGGCCATTCCTGCCCCGATTAGTAGTTGCATTGTTACAATCCACCATCTTTTTGTTTTTAGAATATCTACAAACGGACTCCAAAATGGCTTTATTACCCATGGCAGATACAGCCAACTGGTATAAAGGGCTATTTGCGTATTAGATAGTCCAAACCTTTTGTACATTATCACTGCTACGGTCATAACCACCACATACGGAATTCCTTGTGCAAAATATAGTGTGGGAATCCAGGCCCAAGGGCTTTTTCTTTTTATAGCATTATTATTCATAGTGATTTGATTTTAATATTTGATTGCAATTTCTGTATTAGGGAAGTAGTGATTTAATATTGTTGTATAGTCATATCCCTTAGCCGCCATTTTGGCAGCACCTATTTGACAAAGCCCCACGCCATGTCCCCAACCGGCACCAGAGAGAATAAACTTGTTTGGGATACCAAATTCATTTTTATCTTCTGTGTCCACAACAAAAGCTGAGCTATAAAGGTGAGATTTTGATAAAGTGCGTCTTATCTCCAGCTCTTTCCCTATTACTCTCTGCTGCTTAGTTCCAACTATTACCATCTTAATGAGTCTTCCCGATGTGCCTCTCTCTACCGGCAAAAGATCTATAATATCGCCATAATCCCTGCCAGAACGTTCTTTGATTAGCTCAGAAAGCTCCTTCTGAGTATATTCAACTCTCCATCTGAAAAAATCAGCTGTCTCCTGATCATAATCATTCAATACCTGCTTCAGCACTTCTTTGTTGTTGGTGTTACAAAATGCTTTAGGCGACGATCTAATCCATGTTTCAGCCTCAATTTCGTCTGTTAGGTTGGGTGCTGATATATTATCCTGTAGGATATCAGGTTTTCCTTGCAGATATGGATGCACAACAGGCTCCCATACATTCTCAAAGGTTTCCATCATGCCTCCGCAGCATTTAGAGAATCGGGCGTCGCATATTTCATCATCATATTCAAGCACCTCACCTCTGGTCATGTCTATCACCTCTTGTACTGTGTCTGTTGTTTGACGGGTTATTCCCTGATATCGTTGACAGTGATCGTCGGCACATACATCAAAGTTGTCATGATCTTCACGGTCATACCAGCGTATGGTTGCGTCATCACTTTCAAAATGAGTTTTGTATTCGTTGCTGATTATTTTTTTATTCTTATCTATCTGTGCCATTAACCAACTGCGTGAAATAACAGCGTGAGCCTTTAATAGCTCCAAGGAGCTGGTAGCACTCATTTCGGAAGAAATAACACTTGCCAGATAAATCTCAAGTGGTAATATATTTATAGCAGTGAGTCTGTTGTTCTCGATTATTAGTTTCAAGTTGCCCGCAAAGCGCTGATTTTCTTTTCTCTCCCAATGAAAATTTACTCCTATTATTACATTTTCAATGGTAAATTCAGATTCAGACGAATTTGGACCGGAAAATTCAATGGCATCATATAGATTGCCATTGAATAAGATTTTGCCGTCCACTACTTTTGCGTTATATTTTCCTGAAGAAACTATTTCTGAATTATTGGCCATAAATTGGTTGTGCAATTGAAATTCTATTTCCGATTGTTCAAGTAATATACCAACCTTAATTAATGGCTCTTTCGTTGTATTATTTATCATCGTATTTATAAACTTAGGCAAGCTCAATCAAGGCAAAATACATAATATTTGCCTTTTGATAATTCGCTTATTTGTTTTTATTCTTTCTGGCCTGAAGCTCCCATGTTCTTATCCTATCTTTATAGGTGTTGTGGCCATTCATTTTCACTATGTCAAGGGCGGCATCTGAATTGTCTTCCCAGCGGCGACACAGATATAGTATGTCATAAACTCGACCTATTTGATAGTTTCTGGATATATTTAATCCCAAAGCATAGTCTTCGCCATAGCTTGTGTTGGGCACTTTTACTTTGCGCAATACGGGTGTGTAGAAAGCACGAGGAGCACCCAGTCCATTTATTCTAAGTGCATTATTGCGTCCATTGTCAGGTGTCCATTCGCGATGGTCTATAATGCCGGGAGGAATTTCTTCCATATCAAAGTTGGTCATCTGATATGTACCCACCACCATAGCGCAGTTCTGTTCGTAAAATGCATCTATGATTTTTTGTAGAGTGTCAGGTCCGCTATACACATCATCACTATCTAGCTGAACGGCAAATTTGCCACACTTATCGCTATGCACTCCCATATTCCAGCATCCGCCAATTCCTAAATCATCCCGGTCGGGAATGATGTGAACTAGTCTGCTGTCGTGTCCAAATGACTCGATGGCTTCTGTGGTTCCGTCTGTAGAATGATTATCAACTACTATCAGATTAAATTTAAAGGATGTCTCCTGTTTCAATACAGACTCTATTGCATCTTTAATAGTTTTTATTCTGTTGCGTACGGGAATTATCACTGATGCTTCACACTCAAAATTATTTTCGTTGAACTCTATTTTATCAAATTTTGGCTCCAGATATGCACCCACATCTTTCAGATGTTGTGTGCAGGCCTTTTCCATTTCTATTTGCACAGCTCTGTTTTTTGGGTCAACGTAGTCAAAAATCTTTTGTCCCGATGCACGTGTGTCTTCTTCTACTTCCGAGTATAAAAATTCATTGATACGTACGATAGGGTAGTTTTGAGAAACCTTTAGTCGCAAGTCATATATTCCGGCATACTTATAGTTGTCGTTGCTCATTCTACTTGCAGCCTCTTTTAGTGCTTGAGAATTATATATTAATAGTGATCCAAAATTAAAATCATCTCTAAGGCTTCCTTCCTGATAATCAATTACAGGATGTGCGCTTTTATTGCCATCTGTTATGGCGTAATAATCAGAATAAATCAACCCCGCTTTCGAATCGTTAGCTATATTAATAGCGCGCTCTAGTGCAAAATATCCTAAGCGTAATATTGTTGACTTTTGATAAATCAAAGTGTAATCGCTATCGGACAGTTCTGCTATTTTTTTTATTGTTTCCGTACTTTGTATAGAATCTATTTGTACCAGCTGAGTGCCATCAATTGCGTCTTGATCATTTCTTGTTGAGAGCAAATAAATATTATTAATCAACTCTGATTGTTTAAGCTCCTCAACGGTTTTTTGAGCCAGTTGTGGTTCTGTGAAAAGAATAAAGGCATTAATTGTTTTCATTTTTCAAAATAGGTTTAAATTGTATATCCTACAAATATAAGCATATCTATCTGAAAAAGATAGATATGCATTATCTTTTTTTATAATAATAATTATTGCATTGATTCTGTAATTGCTTTAATCAATGTGTTTATTTTATTGTTGTCAGTAATAGATTCTATTGGAAAACCCAAAATACAAGTGCTATAGTCATCACCTCTATAAAGCGTGCCTGCACTAAGGTTGTTTTCCGAATATCTAAATATTGTGTGTGAGTTTTCGTCTGCGGGTTCTATTGCATCAGGATTTTCTACAACGTATCCTTTGCTGTTCAGCTTGTGATAATAATTGTAGTGGCCGGTGATTGCTTCAAAAGGCGAGGGCACAGCTTTGATTTTTCCTGAAACAGCTCCGCGATTGTTGCGCCATTTATATTTTAAAATATCCTGAGCCCATATACGGTCGTCATTATCCGCATTTTTATTATCCCACAGGTCTGTTCCCACAAATGCACCGCTAATTATTATATTGCCACCATTATTGCAATAGCTGGTTATTGCGTTTTGTTGTGCTTTAGTGAATGTTTTATGTTTTGTGTGCATTGCCCCTCTTGCTATTGTGGTTTCTCGCTGTTTTCCCAAAATCCAATCAACAAACATGTAATCATTCATTTCAATTGCCCCTTTGTCTATTGTGCTTGAGGTGCACGAAATGAACGAATAACCAGCTTCGGCAAATGCTTTTCCGTGTACTGACGGATAGTCGAAGCTATTGCCTGCAATAGCAGTTGTTTCAAACTCGGCACTGCTATCTCCAAAGCCAGATGCGTCATCATCCATCCAGGGAATGCTACGCCTAAACTCGCGCATTGGTCCAATAAAGTGGTGCTCTGATAAATAGGGAACACCATTATCTTCGTCACCATAAAAGCCTGCAATACTGTCGGATGCTACAAAGCTGTGGGGTGCAGATGTGCGGGTAAATCCATTGACGATAAGGGCTACTCCCTTTTCGTTTGATTTTCTCATCACAGAAAGAATTTCTGATGGAAAGCTCATGCCGCCTTCATTTGCAGCTACTATTTTGAAGCTATATAGCTTGTCTTTATCAATATCTAGTTCGCACATGTTTCCCCTAACCATTATGCCATTGTCAAATCCTCCGTCATCAATTCGGGTATAAACTATATATTGTGTGGGGTTGGCTGTTGGTTCTGTAGGGTCAGTAGTTGGCTGCCATTGTAACTGTACTTTTGTTTCACTCACAAACTTTGTGCTGAAATCTTTTACCGGCAGTGGTTGCACCACATAGTCTCTATTATATTGTGATGCCAAAAACTTGAGCATACCCTTATATATAGAACGGCTTACGGTGAATCTAAACTCAGGTTCCAATCCATATCTCATGTCTGCAAAGTTTTGATGCGATAATAGTTCAAGCAACATTGTGGGCACGTTGGGTATTCTAGCCTCTGCATATGATCTGTTCCACAGGGCGCGTCGTGTCCAGTTTGGTTCGTATTTCAAGCGTATGTCTGATACAATTTCATCCATGATTAGTTCTGACAAATCACGAGATGCCCATCGTGACTTGTTGTTTTCAAACAGTTCATCATTATGATGTGTCATATATATACCTAGTGTGCCAATAATACTATCATTTAGCGTGGTGCCTGCATCAGTGTGAAATGCAAATGCAAGATCAATGGGGATGTTAAGCCCCTGTTTGTTTGGCAACACCGATGAACCACCGGCAAGATAGTTTACCCAATGTCCGCGAGATGAATAATCGTCAGTGTAATCATTCTTTCCTTCTGTTTGGTTATACACCGAATCCGGAATGCCTGCCCATTGCATCCAATAGCGTGCACCCTCGGTATAGCGTGGTCTGGCACTTACTTCGGGTATATATTTAATATTTGTAGTTGCTTTTTTATTGTCAGTGTTTGTTTCCGAGCTTTTTACATTTTCTTTTTCAAACCCATCGGCAAGTGGCATACGTGCTATATTGCCAATTCCTCCACCCACTTTTATAGCGTCGGCCGAAATTAATCTTCCATTGTGACTGCTCTTGTTTGATAGTACAACTTTGTGCTCCGCTTTGTTGTCAAACTCAAAGTTGCCTAAGAATATCCAGGTGCCACCTCCCATTTGTTGGTTCACCAAAAACTCTGTTTTGCCTCCATTATGATAAACGGTGTAGTGGGCATCATCAGCACTGTTTTTATGGCTTTGGTATGAAACATAAACGGCGTATGTTGATTTCTGAGGCACTTCAATGTTCCATTGTGCAAGGCTTAAGTCTCCTTTTCTAATGGTTTTGGTTTCTCTTGCTGTGCCCATAGTAAAGGGGTTTTCACCGTCAACGTAAAACTCCTTTGGATTTGCAAACCCTGGTTTAGAAGCAGTTTGCCATTTCTCCTTTCCTTCAGTTTCTTTATATTGTTGTGCGTCGTTGTCCACCAATACTTCGTGTATATTATAATCCCTCTCTCTGGGTAATAATACATTTGCACCAGCATTCTCTAGCATGGGAACTAAAAATGGGACAACATAGCTCTGAGTATATAAGTCTTCAACCGTTTGAAATATACGTGCTCTTTGCCATTCCCATCTGCCAAGTTTTTGTTCGTAATACCATCCGTGGCTTTGCCACATCGCAATATGGTTGTTCTGCATTCCTTTTTTTAAGCTGCCCATTGGTGCAGAAATATTGGTGGTAAGTGGGCTTTTGACTTTATGGGCTATAATGCGCGATTTGTCTTTTTGTTTTATTCTGTGGTGATTAGGTATTAATGCACTAATTTCCTGTTTGTCTGAGAAAATAGCCAATCGATACTTCTTTATATTATTAGGCAGATAATGGCGAACACTATCATAGATGGTCAATACCATGTTTTCACTCATTGGCAAATATGAAAGTGATAGATTGGTATGAAATTCTATTGTTTTCTTTTTATCGTTGCGGGCAATACTGTCAACTGTTACCTTGCCGCTTCCAAGCTCTGTGCGATAAATGGATGTTAATGCTTTTCCAAGATTTTGACGCAACGCCGATGTATCTTGTGCTGTGAGAGGCACAAGATAACAAGATATAAAAAATAAAATAAAAAGCTTTCTCATGATGATATTATGGTTTGATTGTTGGTGTTTTTATAAAAGTTACGATTGCCTTCTCACATATTTCAGAAATGAATAGTTATACTTGTGCCGTTCGTCGGCTGTGTGGTGTTCTTCTTCCACAAGCGTCCAATCGTTTAAGTTGATTTCGGGGAAATACGTGTCGGCCTCTTCAAAGGAGTGATGAATACGCGTCAAATATAGGTTGTTGGTTATATTAATGGTGCTGTCAAATAATATACCTCCACCTATTATAAATATCTCTTTATCGGGATCGCATTTGCTCAGAGCTTCATCCACAGATTGCACCGTGATGCAACCCGGAAAATTATCGGGACTACTTGACGAGATAACTATGTTAGTTCTATTTGGCAATGCTCCCTTGGGAAGCGACTCGTATGTGTTGCGCCCCATAATGATTGTATTGCCCGTGGTGATTTCCTTAAAATGCTTCAGATCGTTGGGCAAATGACACAGCAGGTTGCCTTTGTTGCCAATAGCATTGTTTTGGTCAATCACCACCACTGCACCAATGTTATAATTTCCTTTGCTCATCTTTTTGTGTGTTGTTTAATTAGTGTTTAAATAGTGTTTGAAAATTGATTAAACCGATACTTCTCCCTTGATGTGGGGGTGGGGGTCATAGCCCACTAGCTCAAAGTCTTCAAACTTGAAGCTGAATATATCTTTTACATCTGGGTTTATTTTCATTTGGGGCAGTGTTCTGGTTTCTCTGCTCAGTTGCAGCTTCACTTGCTCTATGTGGTTGGAGTAAATATGTGCATCACCCAGTGTGTGAATAAAATCTCCTTCCTGAAGGCCTGTGACCTGTGCCATCATTTTTAATAATAGTGCATATGAGGCGATATTAAACGGAACTCCCAAAAAGATATCTGCACTGCGCTGATATAGCTGCAAGCTCAGTTTGCCATCTGCTACATAAAACTGAAATAATGCGTGGCAGGGTGGTAATTTCATATTGGGGATGTCGGCTACGTTCCACGAGCTTACGATAATGCGTCGCGAGTCGGGGTTATTTTTGATTGTATCCACAACTTCCTTTATTTGATCAATATGCCCTCCATTGTAGTTGGGCCACGAGCGCCACTGATATCCGTATATATGTCCCAAGTCTCCATCTTCGTCAGCCCATTCGTTCCATATGCGAACGCCATTGTCGTTCAAATATTTAATATTTGTATCTCCATTCAGAAACCACAATAGCTCATGAATGATTGACTTTAGATGAAGTTTTTTGGTTGTCAGCACAGGAAAACCCTCACTCATTTTATATCTGCTTTGGTGTCCAAATATGCTGATGGTTCCGGTTCCGGTTCTGTCTTCTTTTTTTGCTCCTTCGGTCATCACCTGCTGTAGCAGGTCTTTATATTGCTTCATTTGTATGTTCTATATCTCTAATTATTAATATATTATTGCAATGTGCGGTTGGAGTATAAACCATTATGCGATAATAAAAGTTTATCCTTTAACAGTATTGCAGGTACAAAAGTAACCATTTTCATCCTCTTTTGTGGCAATATTCTACACTTCCTTTATTTAAAAGAATATTATATATACAGTTTGGCTTAGTTTTATATCTTTGTTGAAACCAATAAAATATTTTACAATCATGAATTTAGCAGATTTATTAGGTAGTGCTCTTGGGCAAAATGTTATCAATAGTGTGTCGTCTCAGCTTGGCATGACTAAGACTGAGGCATCATCAGCAATTGGTGTGGCTGTGCCTGCAATTTTGGCAGGGTTGACTAAAAACTCTCAAACTTCGCAAGGTGCCGAAAGTTTAAACAAAGCGTTGGAGTCTAAACACGATGGCTCACTGCTTGACAATATAGGCAGTATGCTTCAAAATCAATCTTCGCAAATTCAGCAAGATGGGAATGGTATTCTTGATCATATTTTTGGGGCTAACAAAAGTGCTATAGAAAAAGGCGTTGCTGCAAAATCGGGATTAAGTCTTCAGAAGGTGGGCCCGCTATTGTCTATGCTGGCTCCTATAGTGATGGCATATATTGGAAAAGAAAAGAAGCAAAGTAAAACTTCGGCCGGAGGCTTGGGTGATTTGCTTGGCGGTCTTTTGGGAAGTGCCGGGGCTACAGGTGGCAAAAAAACAACCGGTGGTGGTCTTATGGGAATGGTAACCGGATTGCTTGACAAAAATAAGGATGGTAATATTGTTGATGATATACTTGGTAGCTTTTTAGGAAAATAGCACGCAAGTACATGTTTTTATCCACTAGTTGGCAAATAGATTATTTTATCTGTTTGTGAGCTAGTGGATTTTTTTGTGCCTGTATTGTTTGCGATTGTTAAGAAGTAGAGTGTGTTTCTATGTTGTTTTAGTGTTTGTTTGTTTTTGCTTATTTGTGACTGTGAATTGTGTTAACTTGATTGTGGCTCCATATTGTGGAATGTCTTCAAAAAGTGATTTTAATATGTATTATTTAACCATGTTTTTGGGTGCTTACTGTGAAATATTTTAATGTTACTGACAAATTCTGTCCTAATGTAAAATTACATTTTTAGAACAATGACTCTGGAACTAAAAATGTAATTTTACATTAGGGATAAAAGTGTGCTTTTTATCACTTTTTAAAGCTGTAATTGTCACTCTATGGAGCTGGTTGTTGAAATATTTAACTTAAATTGTTGCTTTTCTGTCATTTTATTGTGAATATATATTTATATTTTGCCCAAAATGATGCCGAAACGCTGAATGTAAAATTGTATTTTGCAATAAATGGCCCTGGAACTAAAAATGTAAAATTATATTTGATGATAAATGACCATTTTATTATAAATATAAATTTATATTTTGAGATAAATGGGTGTGAATGTTAAAATAAAACATGGCAATTTCACATATGGTTTTTACTATTTAATATTCTTAAGGAGTGGGTTAAAGAATAATCTAACAAGAACTTACATTGAACCCTTAAAACTTTTATAGCTAAACTATTTATAGTATTTTTGTAGTCATTTTGAACGAAGGGTGTGCCTTTCTATTGTATTAATATGTTAGGGTTACACTCTTTTGCAAACTATTTAAAGATACGACATTAACCCAAAAAAAATAAATATCAATTAATTTAATTATGAATAATCAGAAAGAGAAGCTTTTCACTGATTTTCCGGTAGTTACCACTGAAGAGTGGATGGAAGTGGTTAACAAAGACCTAAAAGGTGCCGACTTTCAGAAAAGACTAGTTTGGAGAACAAACGAAGGTTTTAATGTAAATCCTTTTTATCGTGCAGATGATATCGAGGGGTTATTAACTAAAGACTATCTGCCAGGACAATTTCCTTATGTGCGCAGCACACGAAAAGACAACGTGTGGTATGTACGTCAGGATATTACTGTAAGTGATTATGCCGAAGCTAATAAAAAGGCTAAGTCTTTGTTGGCTAAAGGAGTAAACTCATTTGGTTTTTACTTGCCGAAGAATAACCTTTCGGTTGAAAACCTAGAGGTGCTTTTGGATGGTATTTCGCCTGATAAAGTAGAACTCAACTTCAACACATGTATTTCTAAGATTAAAACATTAGCTGAGCATGTTGTTACTTACATCAAGTCTAAAGATTTGAATCTGCTTGAGTGTCATGGTTCTATTGGTTATGATCCTTTCAGACTGATTCTTAAAAAGGGAATCGATGTGCCTGCATGGATTGATCAGGCAGTAGAGATTGTAAACATCACTGCTGCACTTCCTCGCTACAGATGTATTACTATTACAGGTAATGTATTTAATGATGCCGGTGCTTACAGTTTTCAAGAATTAGGCTTTAGCCTTGCTTATGCAAATCAATTGCTTGGTGCACTAATCGAAAAAGGATTGGCTCCTGCAATGGTTGCAAAAAAAATCAAGTTTGACCTGGGTGTTGGTTCAAACTATTTTATGGAGATTGCCAAATTTAGAGCAGGCAGATGGTTGTGGGCCGAAATTGTAGATGCATACAAGCCTCCATGCCCTCACGATTGCAGCAATAAAGCTGATGATGGCACTTGCCGTTGTGCAGCCAAAATGCATGTTCATGCAATCACATCTCGCTTCAATCAATCGCTATACGATCCATATGTAAATATGCTTCGTTCGCAAACTGAGGCTATGTCGGCAACAATTGGTGCTGTGAATTCGCTTACTGTACGTCCTTTTGATGAGGCGTTTGAGACTCCAACTGAATTTGCAGAGCGTATTGCTGTAAACCAACAATTGCTACTAAAAGAAGAGTCGCACTTTGATAAAGTAACAGACCCTTCATCAGGTTCATATTATATCGAATCGCTAACCGTTTCATTGGCCGAGCAGGCTTGGAAATTGTTCTTAGATATCGATAAAGAAGGTTTCTACAATGCTCTTAAAGAGGGTGTGGTGCAAGATGCAGTTGAAGCATCAGCAAATACTCGCTTTAATGCTATGGCAAACCGTCGCGAGATATTGCTTGGTACTAACCAGTATCCAAACTTTAATGAGCAAATGGATTCAAAAATTAATAATCCGATAAAACTTTCATGTGGTTGCGGAGATGGCGAAACAGCTTTGAAACCATTAAAGATTGTGCGTCTTGCTGAGCAGTTCAACGAATTGCGATTGGCTACTGAAAAGAGTGGAAAAACTCCAAAAGTATTTATGCTCACCATCGGAAATCTTGCAATGCGTCTTGCACGCTCTCAATTCTCAAGTAACTTCTTTGCATGTGCCGGTTATCAGGTAATTGATAATAACGGATTCCAAACAGTGGATGAAGGTGTGGAGGCAGCTCGCAAAGTAGGTGCTGATATTATTGTGATATGCTCAAGCGATGATGAGTATGCAGAATTGGCGCCAAAGGCTTATGATTTGATTAAGGGTGGCAAAGAACATTTTGTGGTGGCAGGTGCTCCGGCTTGTATGGACGACCTGAAAGCACAGGGCATTGAGCACTTTATCAATGTTCGCACAAATGTTTATGAAACGCTTAAAGAGTTCAACAATAAACTTTTGGGATAAATTCAGAATATAGATAGCTATAATTTTTTTTTGAGAAGATAATATTCAAGCATGCCTAAACTAAAATATTGGATAATTGCAGCTCATCCCTGGTCGTTTCCTGCATCAGGATCGCCCGCTCTGATTGCTATTTCATATGTTTTTTATATGTTTAAAACAGGTGTAGTAACAGACGTGAATTGGGTGAATGGCATTATTGGTTTTTTTGGAGTTATAATTTTTCACATGGCCGGTAATTTGATAGGCGACTATCAGGATTATATGAGCGGTGTGGATCAACTCGAGAAAATGGGACCATTTCGTGTTTTGGTGCACAAGATATTTAAACCCAAAACAATACTTATATATGGATATGTGGTATTGCTGATCGGTATTCTGATTGGTGCATACTTGTTTCTACAAACAGGGTTGCCTCTATTATATATCGGTTTGTTTGGCATAATTAGCGCAACGCTCTATTATAAGTTTAAATATGTGGCTTTGGGAGATGTGGTCATCTTTTTAAGTTTTGCTCTACTGCCCGTGCTTGGATTGGTTTATGTGATGACAGGTATGATTGATTGGTGGTCGCTACTGGTGGCTTCGCCAATTGGTTTGCTAATTGTAGCAATTTTGCATGCAAATAATACCCGCGATATGCTTCAGGATAAAGAAGCAAAAATCAAAACTCAGGCTATGAATCTGGGGCTTGAGGGCTCGCAGGTGTTTTATCAAACACTGCTTTTGATTTCATATATGCTGGTTGCATTTATTGTATTATTTCACGTACTGCATCCGCTTGTGTTTGCTGTTTTGATTACCATACCTATGGCACTCAAAAATATCAAACTAATGAAGCAGGCATCGATAGAAAATCTTGCAATTATCAGATTTCTGGATACATATACGGCCAAGCTAGTGCTAGTCTTTAGCTTATTATTTTCTGCGGCTAATTTTATAGCTCCTTATATTTAAAAGACTCTTTTAATTTTAAAAACAATCAAACAATAGGATTCAATTTAAAGAATTCAGTGTTAGAAAAATCATAAAATATGAAACCTAATTTCGAAAATATTGATATCAAATCAGCTAAATATTCATCTCCTAATGTGGATGAGTGGGTTGATGAAAATAAAATAAAAGCCGATTGGCTAACCCCCGAGCAAATCCCCGTTAAGCCTGTTTATACTCAAGAGGACTTAGAGGGAATGGAGCATTTGGGATATGCAGCAGGTGTGGCGCCATATTTGCGCGGACCTTATTCCACTATGTATGTAATGCGTCCATGGACCATTCGTCAGTATGCAGGATTCTCTACTGCCGAAGAGTCTAACGCATTTTATCGCCGTAACCTTGCTTCAGGACAAAAAGGTTTGTCTGTAGCGTTTGACCTTCCTACTCACCGCGGATATGACGCCGACAATGAGCGTGTGGTGGGCGACGTAGGTAAAGCGGGTGTATCTATCTGTTCGGTTGAGGATATGAAAATTTTATTTGATGGTATTCCATTAAATAAAATGTCGGTATCTATGACTATGAATGGTGCGGTTCTTCCTATTCTTGCTTTCTACATTGTGGCAGCACAAGAGCAAGGTGCAGAGCTCCACGAAATGGCCGGAACTATTCAGAATGATATCCTAAAAGAATTTATGGTGCGTAATACATACATTTATCCTCCTAAATTCTCAATGCAGATTATTGCAGATATATTTGAATATACATCTCAAAAGATGCCTAAGTTTAACTCTATCTCTATCTCAGGATATCACATGCAAGAGGCTGGTGCTACTGCAGATATTGAGCTTGCTTACACTTTGGCTGATGGTATTGAGTACCTTCGTGCGGGTGTGGATGCTGGAATCGATATTGATGCATTTGCTCCACGTCTTTCATTCTTCTGGGCTATTGGTATGAACCACTTTATGGAGATTGCCAAGATGCGTGCAGCACGTTTACTATGGGCTAAAATTGTTAAGAGCTTTGGTGCTAAAAATCCAAAATCGATGGCTTTGCGTACTCACTCGCAAACATCAGGATGGTCGCTTACTGAGCAAGATCCTTTCAACAACGTTGGCCGTACCGTAATTGAGGCAATGGCTGCTGCTTTGGGTCACACTCAATCATTGCACACTAATGCTCTTGATGAGGCTATTGCTTTGCCTACTGATTTCTCGGCACGTATTGCACGTAATACTCAGATTTATATTCAAGAGGAAACTCAAATTACTCGTCAAGTTGACCCATGGGCCGGTTCTTACTACGTTGAGTCATTAACTCAAGAGCTTGTTGACAAGGCTTGGGCATTGATTGAAGAGGTGGAAGAGCTTGGTGGTATGGCTAAAGCTATTGAGACGGGTGTTCCAAAAATGAGAATTGAAGAGGCAGCTGCTAGAACACAAGCTCGTATTGACTCTGGTTCTCAAAAAATTATTGGTGTAAATAGTAATCGTCTTGAAAAAGAAGATCCAATTGATATTCTTGAGGTTGACAATACTGAGGTTCGCAAACAACAAGTAGAACGTCTTGCCGAACTAAGAGCTAACCGTGACGAAGAGGCTGTTCAAAATGCTTTGGCAGCTATTACTAAGTGTGTGGAAACGGGAGAAGGTAATCTTCTTGAACTATCTGTGGAAGCAGCAAGGGTACGTGCTTCATTGGGCGAAATATCCGATGCTTGCGAAAAAATTGTGGGTCGTTATAGTGCAGTAATCAGAACAATTTCAGGAGTGTATTCATCAGAATCAGGAGATGATGCGTACTTAGCTAAAGCGCGTCAGTTAACAGAAGAATTTGCTAAGAAAGAAGGTCGTCAACCACGTATTATGGTTGCGAAAATGGGTCAGGATGGTCACGACCGTGGTGC
>CAZSKF010000007.1:0-29308 GCA_964607405.1 uncultured Proteiniphilum sp.
AAATGAAAAATGGAAATCCCGCAGTAGTAGGATTAGCGGGCTTTGGAATGACTACATTCCTGCTTCAATTACACAATCTTGGACTTCTTGAGTGGGGTCCTGTAATTGCTATGGGCATTATCTTTGGAGGATTGGCACAAATGATTGCCGGCTTTCAGGAACAAAAGATGGGCAACAACTTTGGCTATAGCGCTTTTGTATCGTATGGAGCGTTTTGGATTGGATTGAGTATAATAAAACTATTCAACCACTATGGCATTTATCCATCCGCCACCGAAGATTTAGGTTTCTATCTTTTGGGATGGACGCTTTATACAGCAATTATGTTTGTTGCATCTTTGCGTGTGCACAAAGCTATGTCGTTTACATTTGCCACATTGCTTGCAGGATTTATCCTCCTGGTGCTTGAGCATTTCTATTTCCCTCAACTAAAAGCATTAGCGGCCATAGATCTTATTATCTGTGCTTTTGCAGCATGGTACATGATGGCCGGAATTATCATCAACGATTTGGCAGGAAAAACTGTCCTTCCAATGGGTGATAAGATTATCAAGTAAAAGCAGAAGAATAAGCTAACATCAAAAAAGGGGATAAACCACGTGGTTTGTCCCCTTTTGCTATTATATATAGATAGTGATATCTATTACTTCACCTCTTCAAAGTCAACATCAGTAACATCATCCTGATTGTTGCTACCCTGATCTTGTTGTTGACCGCCAAAGCCTGCACCGCCTGTGGGGTCGCCACCAGCCTGAGCATTTGTAAATCCTTAGAACCTAAAAAACAGACTTGTCATCACATTTCGTGTACGGATCCTAAATTCCCTATTGACACTTGTCAAATTATCATAATAGGTATATGCATATACATTTTGATTAAAAATATTCTTTAGTGACAAATTAAATTCCCAACCGTTTTGAAAGCTGTATGTAAACTCGGCATCTGCAACCAGTAGATGTTTGTAAACATTTTTCATTATTTCGTTACAATAATGTTCCCCAGTGAGTTGTAAATACCACTTTCTGTTTGGTGTGATATTACACGAAAGTATCTGGGATAAGTTCTTATATGAAGTTCGCATATCAGTATCCTTAATTTTTTGCCAATTCTGTGAAAAAGCAACTTCGTATGCCACATTACCCCATTTAGAAATACGACTTGTGAGTTTGGGTGCAATTTTCCAACTGTCAGATGAATATAGTGATTCTTTTTCATTCTGAAACAACGAACCGTTAAAAGCGGAATAAGATGAACGCACAGAGATAATACCATTTAGAGCATCCACACCTTTGCTAACGGTACCATACCCCATCCACATATCAGAACAATTATCCTGGGGAATATAGGTATTTAACAAGTATTCATCCAGAAAGTAACGGTTGGAAATGCGTGGCACATAATTCCATGACCGTGTTATGGCAGCATTCGCAAAAATAGCTTTTAGTGGACTTCGGTAGTTCATGTTCACACTTACGGTTTTACTGTCCCCCAACTTATAATCAATAAATCCGCGCGATATGTTGCGGTAGTTGTTCAAAATAAGACCTTCATAAAAGGATTGCTCCTGCAATGGACTCTGGGCATACCTGCCCGATAGCGATGCAGATAAGCGCGACGTGAAATGGTAACGCATATATAATCGCGGTGAAAAGAATAGTTTATCATTATTCTGTTTTTTGTCGGTCATTCTGTCCGTATAACGATACGGAACGAATGAAATGGGCACATCGAGCTTAGCTTCAAAGCCACTTTTCTTAAATTCCATTTCGGGAGACACATATAAGTTCATATAACGCATTGCCAAATTATTATTTAGCTTACCGAGCGAATCGTCAACACCTGTGAGCAAAGTTTCCAGAGAACGAACAACACCAATGGCTCCCATCTTCATTGAAACGGTGACAGGATTCAAGAAAAACGAAAACGATGTGTTAGTGTTCGTGTAAAAAGCTGATGATTGGACAGTTTGTTGCTGATGGTTGTTTTCCCTGATTACTGTCAAATGTTGTGGTTTTGTCTGATAAAGATTATACGAATTTAGCGTGTAGGCTTTTCTTCCTGAGCGTTTGAGAATCTCAAAGTCGTTGGAAACCTTTCGATACGGAATGGAAGCTATTTGTTTGTTTGGAAAGGTTCCCGTTATGTGCATATCGATATCTTTCCAACGCAAATCTGCTAGCAGTTTATTTTTGAAATAATAGCTCGGAGTATTTGCCGCAAGTGTTAAGTCGCCCGACAGGCGATTTTCCTTACCGGAGGCATGTTCCGCTAGTTCGGTAACGATGGTGGAATCAGGTAGAAAAAAAGAAGTAACAGTGCTGCTTTCCCATGTTTGGCGATGATTTGTGTATGTTACCTGAGAAGTTAGGTCGAAGTTCTTTCCCAACGACCACAGGTTATTGGTGGTGACTAGATGAGTATTATTAAAACGACTACGACTCCCATCAATTTCACGCAAATCGGTGGGTGAGACCGAAAGATACTCGTCCAGAACGTAATTTTTACTGAATTGTGCAATAACCTCGTCAATGGCAAAAGACATTGTCTCACGTATTAAGTCATTCCCTATATTATTGGATTTATAGGTGTTCAACGTTTGCGATGATTTTTTAAAGCGCATCAGTGTTAATTCAGTATTCCATAGAAAAGGTTCAAAACCTACTCCCGCTTTCATGGTTCCTACCCAACGGGCTTTGGCATCTTCCTTGAGACGGATATTTATTCCCGGGTTTTGCGAAAACGAAATATCTTCCAATGCTTTTATGGGTTGGTGGTTTTCCATAACCTCTACGCTACCCACATCTTGTTGATGAATATTGTTAGTAGCGATACCATATCGACCACCCAACATATCCTTACCCTCGATATAGAATTTATTGATAAATACACCATTATATTTGATGACTCCATTTTTTTCCACTTCTATTCCAGGCATTTTTTTTAGCACATCGGCGAGAGACTTATCCTGTGCATCGGCGAAGCTGGAAACAACGTATGTGATTGTGTCGCCACGCTGATGGATGCCTGGCGCTTTCACTATGACTTCTTTCAGTTCCGTGGCTTGCTCTACAAGTTGCACATCATATACTGTCTGTCCAGTTTTTAGCGAGATGGTTTGGGGGGCAAATCCCATCATGGAGAAATGCAAGACATGATTTTCGGGAAACTGTGCAAGCTGTAACTCGAATTTCCCTTGTGGCGATGTTTGTGCAAACTTCACGATTTTGTTTTCTCCGGTCGGACGAATAGTTACAAGCACGCCAGCTATGGGTTCATGCGAAACACCATCGGTTGTGGTTCCCGAGATATGCAGGCTTTGTCCGTAAACATTTAAAACAAAACACAGTAAAAATATACATATAAAAAAGAATCCTATTTTTTTCATAATTCCTCCATTTGCATTCTTCATTTAACTTTTGATTTGATCCGTGGAATTTGATTTATCCTGATTAGTATCCTATATCCTTTCATACGCTTCGTTTCTCGCCTACTCAACTTTGCTGTCTTTTGCAATAAATTTATTTTAGATGAATGGACTCAAATCATTCCTTGTAGTCTAACTCAATATAATCATATTGTTTATCTTGAGAATTGCTGTTTGAAAAGAGACCGACTTGCGCCATATCACCTTCTACTATTCTTGCTCCTTTTTCCCCCATTTTAGCTCTTATAAATTCCTTGCGGTCTATCTTTTGAGTAGTCCTTGGAATATTGGTGTCTATTATCTCTTCTTTTTTTTGAAAACCTATCAACTCAAAAACATAATGATTTTTGGCGTCGTATATTTTAGTAATTAAGCCGGGTAGCCCATAAAATTTCCATGGACCTTCTCCTAGGGGAATCTCGGGAGTAAACCATGCTATCCAATCCCTTCCTCTATAATGACAAACTGCTTTTTGAGATGCATAACCTAAAATAGTGGAGGTATCGTTTAATATTTCCCAATTTTGAGGTCTTAACTCATCTGTAAAAACAAATGAATATGAACTTATATTATCCTTTATCCTAATTTCATTTTTCTCATAATCTTTGTATAAATCTGAAGTAAAACCGCCAACTGTAAATGCATTATTTTGTACATGGGAAATGTCACCGGTTTTTCTCATTAATTCAAAACTTTCTTCAACAGATGCTTTGAATAATTCTTTATATATATGGGGAGCGTGGGTTTTAAGTGAATCAATATAGAACTTCTGATAAGTAAAACCTTTCGTTATTTTCTCTCCGATTTGCAATATATATATTTCCTGCCTAAAGTGCTTCATGGCAATCGTGTCCTTCAAAAAATCAAACTTATAAGCACATTTATATTGAGATATTTCCTGACTATTACAATAATGAGTAGAAATAACAGCGGAAAAAATAATATAACTAATAATTTTAAGAATGTATTTCATATCAAGGTATAATTAAGAATTACTCCAATGCCACCAACCTTCAATCGTTCCAGCATCCCAAGAATCCGCATTATTTTGGAAGTTTTCAGCTAATTCAGCACAATATTGCTCTCTTGAAACCCCTCCTTTTACATTCTTCATCTCTTGTTTGTTCAACTTTGCTGCACCTTTCAATAAAACATTAATATTCTTCATTTTATTTTGTGTTTTTATTCCATTCTATATTTCCTTGAATGGAAAAGTTAGACATTAATTATGCTCCCTTTTTACAGTTTGAACCTCTGCCTTATTTTCCATATTGTTACTCTTCTTCGCGAACCCGTTTATGTCAAAGACATCCAATGACCTTTACCTCCACGAGAACCCAATTAAAAACTCCCTGCCACGAATACCGTGTTCCTGCTTTATTGAGCTTAAGTTATTGTAAACAGTATAGGCATATTGCTGATGATTCAGCAGGTTTCTCATTTGTAATGAAAGGTCCACCCTGTTACTTACTTTAAATGTTGATTTAACATTAGCCATCACAAGATCTTTATATGTCTTTGGAGTTATCTCATTTTTATAATACTCTCCCGAAAGCTCCACCGTCCATTTTTTTGTAGGAACAATATTGAAAGCGATATTATGTTGCCATCCATGCAAGGTGTTGTTGTCCATTCCAGCTATTGAAAGCGTATAAAGATTGAGTGCAACATTATAATTCCAGTTCATCCACGAAAAGAGCTGTCCATTGGTACTAAACATTATATTAAACATCTCTGTGCTGTAAGGCATGGTTTGTTTCTCTGCAATTAACAGAGAGTTGGTTTTGAAGTACTGCACATCTACTCCTGCCATTCCGCGAATAAAATCTAAGCTGGCACTCAATGAGGCATTGCCAAGCCATGAGTTGGATTTGGTTTCCTGTTTGGTAAAAGAATAAATGCGAAAATCGTCACTCACAAATTGCTGAATATTCCTGTAGGGGTCTGTGTTCCAAATACGACTTACATGAAGAGAGCTGAACAATCCCTGCATGGTGTTTTTATAGCTGAACCCTCCCGATATTATCTTCTGATTGCTAGCCGCATATTCGTATGTGCCCTGCTGCAATGTTCGATAGTTGCTGAGGATAAGCCCCTGATAGCGATTGTTAAACATATAAGGCTTTTCGCCCAATGTGCCGGTAGTATAGAACTCTATATTTTTTGATAACTTCCAATAAACTCCCAGCGATGGAGATAATAGCAAATCATTAATTGATTGTTCCTCTTTAGTAAAACGATAGTGGTAGTAATTGAGAGGAATATTTAAACTTGTTCGCCATTTTCCTAAGCTATAGATCAGTTCGGGTCCTGCAAAGGTGTTGAAGTAGGTGTTGTTTTCGTTGTTTGTCAATAGCCCGGGCAGGTTTGAAAGTCCGGAAAGCTCACTGTCTAACTCTCTGTACTCAGCTTTTATACCTGCTTTTAAAGAAAACACAAAACGGTTTACACTCCATCCAAAGGAGGTTTCTTCGTGAGTATAGATTCTTCTTAAATCTGCCTGCTGTGCATAACGCATTCCGTCGCGCTCAACGGTTAAAAGATGTGGCTCCGATTGCAGTTCATTGATACTTATCAGCGTAAATGCTTTTGATTTCAATCGTTTCACCCATTTCAATGCATTTTGAACTCTGTAAACCGGGGTTTTGGCAAACTGATTGTTGGCAAATGTACCTTGAGTTATCACATCTGTATTTGCCCATTTTAAATCTGTTTTGAGTATGTTTTTAAGATAGACTGATTTGCTGTTGATTTCAAAGCTGATAACACCCGCTAGGTGATTTGAGTTGAAGAGAGATTTATCCTCCTCTTCAATAAGTTTGGTTCCATCCGGCAAGTAATAGGTAGTAGCCAATAACGAACGAGACGTTTCGTGATGATTGAGATAATGGATTTGAGTTTTCAACTCTGTATCTTTGCTCAGCCCCCAAAGGCTACTTGAGGAAACAAAGTGAGAACGGTTAAACATTGTTCGCTCTTTTTCTAAATCGGCTATCCGTGCAGCACCTACTCTAAAAAAAGTGTTGCCACTCATATTAGATGAAGACGAAAAGTCTCGCATTTCTCCGTCATAGTTCTCCCCAATATTATTGCTTTTAGCTGTGTTGATATTTTGTAGATCCGATTTTATCATCATAGCAAAGAGTTGACCATCCCACAACATTTCTTGTGGCGACTCTGAAACTCCGGTACCTCCATCGATGGTTGCAATCCACTTGGCTTTCGATTTATCTTTCATCTTTAGGTTCACCGCAGCCCGATCTGAAAAAGAAAAACCTTCTAAAGCCCTCACCGGCTGATGGTTTTCCATCACTTCCACTCGCCCTACTTCTCGTTGAGGAACGGCATTTGTAGCTATTCCGTAGCGCCCCTCTAACATGTCGCGCCCTTCTATATAGAATTTATTGATTGACTTTCCATTATAGAAAATCCTGCCATCTTTTTGCACATCAAAGCCGGGCATCTTTTTTAATACATCCCCAATAGAGCGGTCTTGTTCTGTTGCAAAATTAGACACATTATAAACAATCGTATCGCCTTGCTCCCAAATCTTTTTAGATTTAATAACCACCTCTTTTAGCTGTACTTCACTCATCTCCATAGCTATGTTGAAAGTCTGCATTTCTGTTTCACTCAAACTACGCACCTCTTCTTTATAGCCCATTAGCGAAAAGTGAAGAGATGATTTCTTTACAGTTTCAATATTTGTTTGAATGGTAAAGCTTCCATCGGCAGCTGTTTGCGAATAGCCAAGAATAACTCCGCTGCTCTTGTCTTTCAGCGTTACCATAACATAGACTAAAGGTGTGCCATCTTCCTTGTCGGTTATTTGTCCCGAAAGTGTTATTTGAGCATATGTTCCTACTGTATAAAACAGAGAAAAAAGAATAAACAAAGCAATTCTGTTCATAATAGTACCTATTATTTACAATCTAGTTCTTGCACATCGTACATATTTTCATCTAATTCATCAGCTGATCCACCTAATCTTCTTGCGTCTCGCTTTAGACCACGAATCATGTTTCTGTAGCTTCTTGACTGCTGTTTCAAGATTTCACATCTTGTAGTTGGCTCATACTCAGGATTGTCATTTCTAAAAGTCTTCGTATTGAAATAAATAGGTTTGTTTATTTTTTCTATTCCCTTCAATTCATAGCTGTATGCATTGTCCGTATCTGCCACTTTAACTATAAGCCCCGGCAGTCCAAAGAACTTCATAGGTCCATCGTTTACAGGTATCTCGGGAGTAAACCAAGCTATATAATCACGTCCGCGCCAAGTACAAGTAGCTTTTTGGCAATGATAGCCTAAGTAAGTCATCGTATCCGGCTCTATTTGCCAATCCTGAGGAGTATAATCATCGGTGTAATAACCGGAACGAGTGCTTCCAGTAACATCTTGTACATACATTTCTCCTTTGGGATAGTTTTTATATATAACACACTCAGATTTCAACTTTGGCATTTCATTCATTATTGCAAGTTTTTCTGCTTCGGACTTTCCTTGAGCTGCTGCTTGGGCATGGCGTCTAAAAACATCGTTCATTTTCTCAACGTTTATTTTACGCCCTTCAGGTGTTAAGGTAAGAATCTTATGGTCTATTGTCTTTTGGCTGTAAAACTTAGATAAGTTATGCCCTATTTCTAATCGCATATCATCTCTATCGCGTGGGGTAAGAATGGAGCGACTAAAATAATCGTATTGACACACCAGTATTGTAGAGTCTATAGGCTCCCAGCCAAATTGCTCTTCTTGAGAGAAAGAGTTTAGAATGGTGCAGAGTAGTAGCAGGGTTAGGATGAAATGTTTCATACATTTATCTTTAAAGACTATAAAAGTACTGAAAAGTATATACTTTTCAGTACTTAATAAATTAATCTAATTTAAAAACTAACGTCGTTGAAAAATTCTCCGCAGTTAGCTACATTCCATCCATACCCAGCACCTGCCTCTTCACCAGGAGATAGATCTTCACCACTTTCTTCTCGAGAGTGAATAATATCACGTAGAGTCGCACAATACTCCTCTCTTGAAACTCCACCTTTTACATTCTTCATCTCTTGTTTGTTCAACTTTGCTGCACCTTTCAATAAAATATTAATATTCTTCATTTTATTTTGTGTTTTTATTCCATTCTATATTTCATTGAATGGAAAAGTTAGACATTAATTACGTTCCCTTTTTTACAGTTTGAACCTCTGCCATATTTTCCATATTGTTACTCTTCTTCGCGAATATGGAGGCATTTTCTATTTTCTAAAACGTTAGAAGTGAAAATTGCCATTAATTACTGGTATCTTTGTATCGCCTTTTCTCGTTTTAGTGAAACTTCATTTTTTGAGACTATTTGTTGTTTTGCTTTCCTGGCGAGGGAAGGCCTTTTAGCTTTGCCAAATATAACAGAATTCTTTAGAAAGACTTCTAACCGACAACTCATATCTTCTAATCATTCTTAACAAAATTATCTGATTAAAAAATTAGCTTGTCCCTATTTCACATCGTCTGATGACAATAAAAACCATTTTTCGAGCAACTGTAACAAGAACGCACCTTTAACAGATTCGATTCCTAAGATTTTAAAGATACTGGCACAAATAGGATAATAATGAAAATCTTCCCCTTCGAATGATAAATTAATGAACTTTATCCAATCTGAGATTAACAAACTATCGGCATCTAAACTTTCGCTCCAATAAAGATCCATAATCTCAAAGACTTCTGACAAGTTTAGCTCAAATTGTGACATCAGGTTATCTGTCAGAAAATCATTATCGACAAATTGGTTAAAATGAGACGAAAGGTAATAAATAGTTTCTCGGAGTAATTGCAATTTGTTTGTATTTCCATACACCTTCAATGCCTTCATGTTAAGCAATAAAGCAATTGAAAAAAAATTGTCATCAGAAAAATCATTTTCTAAAAGTTTTAATGCAAGTTGGGATGTTAGCGCTTCAAATTGTAAATCTACCGATGAAAGAAGGTTTATCCTAAAATTGTCCCAGACTAAACTGTTATTTGTATAATTACACCAAAGAACTTCTCCAAATTGAGTGACTGTTTCACAATATGTCGGATTCTGTTTTATAAATGAGGATAAAGAGCCGTGTATGGACAACTCAGTTTTATAGTCATTCTTTAATGTTGAAAAAGCCAGTTTTATATTTTCTCCTTTTTCACTGGAAAAATAAATAATGAAATAAGGAATATCGTCCTTTACAACCTCCCTTATTGCCTTGATCTTCCGCAATAAATAATGCCACTCACTCTTTGCATAATATATGGACAAAAAATGCCAATTTAATGCCTGCATATTTTCCATGTATTTCATCTTAAAAATATTTTTTCTTGATAGTTGAAATTCTTGTAGAGTACACATTTGCCAAAACCATCAGGATTGACTGTGATATTTTGGTTTATGGTGTCTATTGATTTTTTTTCATTCTGTATCATGGTTAATAGCAGAATAATAGAATGCATAAAACTTTGGTCTGATACTTTGTAATAATCTTGACTGCTTATACTTATCTTGTGATCATTAAGGTTAAATCTGACTTGACCTCTATTAAACTTCAACAAGGCTTCCTTTCCCAATTCAAACCATTCTCCTTTTTCAAAATCATTCTCCAATCTGATTTTGCTGGTATTCTCCAAGTGATCTGGATTTGATTCATAGGGGTAGTTACCAGCTATATTATCGATTATGGTCCTTTTTTCAAAAAATCCGTCTTTAAATAGAAACAGCATCTCAGTCCTATTTGGATTTATATAGTGTAGATACACAGAATGAAGCTTCTTATACATGACTTCATTACTGATACGTTCTTCTTTTGAATGGGAGATTGCATTGTAATAATTTCTATCATGAAAAATCTTTTGTCTTACTCCTTTTTTAACAAGTCTATGAAAAAGATCTACATCCTCATGCCCATACCCCTCTAAATCTTCATTATATCCACCGATTTCAATAAAATCTTTCTTTAAAAGAACGATTCTACCATAGGCATCGGTTGAAGTAAGGTCGCTTGTGTGAAAAATATTATTGTTGATTGAAAACTCATTCAACATTTCAGCAGCAAAACCATTTCCTAAAAAATTATCCGCATCCAAATTACAGACGATATTTCCTTTTGCTAATCTGAAGGCTATATTCCTGCTATGGCTCCTGTGATACAATTTAGGGGTTAAGGTTCTATAAAATGACAAGATCCCACAATCTATATATTCAGTCATATACTCTTTTATCCATCTCTCCAAACCGTCGGATGAATTGTAATCCAGCAGGACAAATTCTACTCTATCATCCAAATTATTATCTTCAATATTTTTTGGCAACGTCTGTTGAATATGGTGCAGACGGTTCATGCAGGTTATACAGAAAGAAATTTTATCTTCCATAAGTATCTTATATTTATTCATTCATGATTGGTCATATTATCTCCAATATATTTTCTCTTTGCCTATACGGAATTTATCAGGGATGATGTTTTCACTATCCAATGATTCCGAATATTTTTGTTTGAACCTCACCATGTGATAAAGCATAACTTCAAACTCTTTCCTGTAGATTAATGTACCTTTATCCCATAACATATTTCCGGCATAGCCTTCGACAATCTGGAATTCAAATAACGCTTTTAACCTTTTCTCTTCACACAAGCGTTTTACAACATGCGTCATACTCTCTACTTCGGTCTTTATCAGGCTGTAATGCACACCTTTTGCAAATTCTTCAAAAGCGTAATTTGTCTCATCAAAAAAGAAATTTCTCTGGTCTTTAAAGACCTTGATATAATCCTTACTTTGCATGAACAGGGTATTATAGTAACTATGATTTCTATACAGAGTAAAACAACCGGTGAGGTAATCATGCCTGGCACTAATTATATCATAGCGATCAAGAATTCGGGAAGAAATAAAATTTCGGATATTTCCAAATATCAAATCTATGTCACAGTAACCCCAGAAATCATAATTTTCAATTAACGATGAAAAAATATAACCATAAGCAGGTTTGAAATCACATAATTTATAACCCTTCTTAATTTGAATATCCATACCAAGGGCTCTGCCGGCGTCTTTATTGAATTGCTCAATAGAATAATGAATGAATTTGATATTTCCGGATGGAACAGACTCAGGTGCGTTATCCGTAAATATGATAAAATCAATTGAAGGATTATAAGTACTGGAATGTAAAAAATATTTGAAAAACCACGGGAATTCTCCAAAATACACGATGATAAAAGCAATTTTATGTTTAAACCTCATAATAGCATTATTTTATAATGAATTTCTTATACCATTTATCTGCAAAAGATAACGTACCGATTATCAGCCATTTTAATACTATAAGCGTTCATTTATTATTTTCTTTACCGGCATTAAGAACCGTTCGATTAATCGTAAATCTTCTGTGATGATATCCGCCATCCCCTGCAACTGTCGGGAAAGGGGGAGTATCTTGCCGTAATTGGTCTTCATACCTTCGGGAAAATTTACTTCCACCACGTAGAAACCTTCAGCGGTGGGCACACTGGAAATACTCATTATCTCCCCTATCAAATAGCCAAATTCCTGATCCGGAAAATTGTTGATACGGATATTCACCCGCTGGCCGGTTTTAACTTTTCCCGCACCCTGAACCGGGAGCATCGCTTTACCCTTGGGTTTATCCTGACCAGTGGGGACTATTGTGAAGACCGTTTCTCCAACATTCACATTCTGATTGTTACTCCATACTCCCATTTGATTTACGATTCCAGTAATCGGACTAACCATAAGAAAATCATGTTCCCATGCCCTGATCTGGGCATTCAAAGCCTCTGTGGAATTATGCAGTGATAGGCGGTATTTACTTTCCAGTTCAGAAGCCTGCTGTAGAAGGTCGAGCAGGCTCTCTTCTCCTTGCATCAATTGTAATTCCGATTGTTTTAACGAGGCATTAAAGGAAAGATAAGCCTGTTTGCTCTGCAGAAAACTGTTTTTCGATACTTCATATTCATTCTCAGAAATCACACTCCGCGCAAACAGAAGCGAATCCCGTTTGAAAATACTTTGGGATATATGGTACTGCTCCCTTACTACCAGATTTTGTTCCACAATACGGTTGTAATACTCCTTTTGTGTTATCAACTGTTCTTTCTGTGAGCCAATCTTCTGAGGATAGTAATTTAATTCCATATAGTTTCGGTAATCATTTAGGCTATTCAGGAACACCGCATAGGCAGTCTGTATCTCACCCAGGCTGACGGATTGAGATGGAAACAGCTCCGGTGTTTTATCCAGATTATAGCCGGAGGTTCTCCATCCTTCCATGCTCTTCAACAGGAACAGCATATCAGCAGGATTGGCTGGATTCTGGATTACGGCCAAAGTTTCTCCACGTAACACTTTCTGGTCATTGCCTACGTAGATTTCATCAATCTTTCCGGTTGAACGGGCAACCACACTGGCAGGAGGTTCCTGCGAGGTCACCGTTATAGCAGCCTGTATCACATCCGGATACTTAAAAAACCAACTGCCGGCAAGCAATAACAGGACAATGGCGAACAGCAGTGTAATCCCCCTGCGAAGTATCCAGTGCGGTATTCGGCTCATGATTTCCTGCACCTCCTCGCTACGGAGCTCACTCGTCTGCATAAACTTCTCATTCAACAAAGAATCCAGTTCCGGTATGCCAGTATTATAATTGCTATTATTATCCATAATGGTAATTTGTCAATAACATATCAACTTCCAAGTTCCAACTGATTTTTCACTAGTTCATAATACTTACCCCGTAAAGACGTAAGTTCTTCATGGGTTCCTTCTTCTGTAACCCTTCCTTTATCCAGCACTACAATTCTGTCTGCGTCACGGACGGTGCTTAACCGATGTGCGACCACCACGACTGTTTTTCCCTTGTAAAACCCATGGAGATGCTTCATGATTTCCTTTTCATTATTGGCATCCAACGCGTTAGTGGCTTCATCAAGGAAAATGAATTCGGGATCCTTGTAGACGGCCCGTGCTATCAGAATCCGCTGCCGCTGCCCTTGACTAATACCGTTCCCTTCCATCCCGATTTTAGTATTATAGCCCAAAGGGAGTGAATCGATAAAATCACGGATATTAGCCACAGCTACGGCATGGCGCAGTTTCTTCATGTCCACATGGTCGTCTCCCACGGCAATGTTCTTTGCAATGGTTTCAGAAAAGATAAAGCCGTCCTGCATCACCGAGCCTGATTTGCTACGCCAAAGGTGCGGATTGACAATATTCAAGGGGGTTTCCCCCACCTTGACGGTTCCCCTGTTGGGTTCATAAAATCCCAGCAGCAGTTTTATCAGCGTGGTTTTTCCGCTGCCGCTGGCCCCCACAATGGCTGTGACCTTTTTCTGTGGTATGGTCAGGTTGATATTTTCCAACACATAGTCGCGGTCAGCTCCGTCATAGCTAAATGAGAGGTTTTCGATGGTAATATCGCGACGGTCGGGTAAGACCGTCAGTTTACCGGCAATCTTTTCCTCCTCGTCTTCTTTCCCGTGCACTTCATTCAATCGCTCAAGGCTGATCTGCGCATCTTGGAACGAACGGGCAAAACCGATAAACTGCTCTACTGGAGAGGAAAGCTGTCCGATAATATAGGTGAGAGCCATCATCATCCCCAGGGTCATCTGCCCGTCCACCACCGCCTTGGCAGCGATAAAGGAAACGATGATATTGGTGGTTTGGCTGAAAAACACCGAGCCGACCTGTTGCAACTGCTCTAACGCCATTCCTTTGATACTTATCTTGAACAACTTTACTTGGATGCGTTCCCACTGCCACCGCTTTTGCTTTTCGCTGTTGTTGAGCTTGATCTCCTGCATGCCGGTAATCAACTGGATGAGGTTGCTCTGTTCTCCGGCCGACTGGGCAAACCGCTTGTGGTCAAGTTCACGCCGATACTTCATAAAGAACAATATCCATACAACATAGAGTGCGTTTCCGACAAAGAAGACACCAAGGATGGCAAGGTTGTAATAGGCTAATACGAAAGAAAATATAAAGAAGTTGACAAAGGAAAAAAGCGTATTGATGGAATTACCCGTAAGAAACGACTCTATACGCCCATGGTCACCTATGCGCTGCATGATATCACCGGTCATCTTGGTATCGAAATAGCGAAGGGGAAGCTTCATCAGCTTGGCAAGGAAATCAGAAATAAGAGCGATATTTATCCGGGTGTTTATGTGTAGCAATATCCAGCTGCGGATAAACTCCACCGACAGGCGAGCGACAAAGATGACCAACTGTGCTATCAGGATGAGCGTGATAAAGCTAAGGTTCCCGTCACGGATACCGATATCCACTAACGACTGCGTAAGGAAAGGAAAAACCAATTGTAGGATACTTATCACCACCATACCCAGTACCAGCTGTATCAGTTGGCTCTTATAAGGAGTAAGGTAGCGCAGGAAATAGCGGAGGCTTCGGTTCTTGTTTACTTTTTCATCGTCATGGTCAAAAAATTCGGGGCCAGGTTGAAGGAGCAGGGCTGCTCCCGTGTCTTTGTCTTCCCTTTTAGTGCTCAGCCAGCATTTCTTGAAGTCGGCTTCATTGTAGGTAGCCAACCCCAAAGCAGGATCAGCGACATAAATCTGGTGACCAGTTCTTTTTCCTTTTTTGATATCATAAACGACTACAAAATGGTTCTGTTTCCAGTGTACGATACAAGGTAGAGGTACTTCTTCCAGCAGTTGTTCGAATGAAATCATTACTCCCGATGTACGAAAACCAATATGTTCGGCAGCATCACTTATTCCCAACATAGACACTCCCTCGCGCGTAATAAATGACCGTTCGCGCAGAGTCTGGAGGCTGTAATGCTTTCCGTAGTGCCTGGCAATCATACGCAGACAAGTGGGACCGCAGTCCATGCCGTCAAGTTGAATATATGATATAAATTGCTTTTTCATTTCAATCAAAATAAGTCAAAGAAAGGCAGGTGATAACTAACATCATATTATTTATTTCTCATATTTATGCTTAATCCGATGATAAGACTAACAACTTATATATCTATGCTGTACTATAATTACGTCAATCTATACTTCAATATGGGTAAAATAATGCATATCCTCAATCTTGAATTATCCGGCAACTTACACCCATCCATCAAAATGTTGTGTTACTCTCAATCCTAACTGTTCTTTCCATCAGTCATCACTGCCAGAGTATCCGTAATCACATAATATCTTGTAAAGAATTTTTTATTGAGTTTTCCGATTTCGATTCATTGAACATAAATAGTTTTTGGATTCACCACTTTTTGAAGAGAAGATTCAATACAATATTTGTTCGATATTTCTAACTCCACGTTGAACGAGAAAAGATATATTGTACACAAAATATTTGTATTCCTTTTTAATAATTCATTGAAGTACTATGGGAACTTAACAATTCACTTAATGCTTCCATAGAAATATTTTTATCTATTATTTTTCCTGTACTATCAATTAATAAATTAGTGGGGAAAGCATTTATGGAAAATCTTCGGGACTCTGTTCCATCTCTGTCCCAATATTGTTTCCAAACAAGTTTTTCCTTAACAATTATATCTTCCCATTGCTTTTTATCTCTAATTTGATCAATGGATATTCCGATTATTTCAAACCCGCTACCACTGTATTGTTTATACAAATCTCTCATACTACTAAACTGTGCCAGACATGGGGCACATCTACTATACCAAAAATCGACCAATGTAAATCTATTTTCATGAAAAAGGCGAGATGAAAATTTTTCTTCATTTGCATTTTTACAATTAAAACTAGGGAACATCTGACCTACAGAAAGCTGTCTGCCATTTTGTATCTTTTCGCCTAAAATTTCGCCTGCATACCCTTTCCTCAATACTTCCGAAAAGTTATTATAAATAGAATCAAATATAGGCTCATACCCCCAGTTCATTAATCTGGTAAGTACCCAAAATGCAATTTTAGAGCTTGGATTCTTTTCTGTGTATTTTAATAATGTGCTGTCACTCGCATTATGGATAGCTTTCTGTTCTTTATCCAAAATAAATCTTATTGAGTCAGGTAAGTCATAATTATAGATTTTATACAAGCTATCTATTTTTTGATCAAATAAATCCTTTCTTGTATTAACCTCTTTATAAAACGCGATGTAGTTTGGATATTCTTTCATCATAGTCTTGTTTTTAACCACAGGTACTTTTCGAATAGAGTCTGTATCTATAACAATAGTCTGCACACCTTTATCAATTATAAAATCCGATGATATATAATTACTATCAAGGGTGACAAACACCCCTTGTGATTCCGGAATATACCCTGAGAAAGAAAATCTCCCGTTTTTAATTTCTGCTGTCATTTCGCTTGTTTCATTCGGTATGAAATCCGGGTAAAAGTTGAGATATATTTTACCTGATTCAACATTGATAATACCGTCTATCTTGAAATTAGAATTTTCTCTATTTTTCTCGCAAGAATTAATTAGACACCAAAACAGGATGAGATATAATACGCTGATTATTTTCATTGTTTAATATTTAAGATTTCAAACAATATTTATTTAGATGAGAGAATCAAAAAGCAAGGGCTCAGTGCCCTCACTATTAAAGTGTTAGTTATGGTCTGCGTTGACAATAGCCGTTTACACACCAATTCCACTGAGGATCACAACAGATCTTAGCTCCACATTTATTAGATGAACAGTCACTGTTACCACTTCCACCCAACACATTCTTCATTTCTTTCTCTGTAAGCACCTGATGTGCTCTTGCAAAATTAATTTTTCTCATAATACATGATTTTTTATTTTGTACAGCGATTAATACTGCCAGCGTAATTATGCTGTACTTTAACTACGCTTGCTTATATTTCAATATGGGTAAAATAATGCATATCCTCAATCTTAAAGTTATCAGGAAGTTTATAGCCATTTACCAATATTGTTGGTGTTGCCCTTAATCCCGACCGTTCTTTCCATTGTTCATGTAAATCAAATTCTCTGATTACTTCCAGCATATTGGTATCTACCGGATATTGATCAAAGAATTTCTCTTTATTGAATTTGCCTTTATCAAACCATTGGTCATAAATATTCTGAACACCACCATTTTTTTGAAAATAAGCACCAATAAGGTATTTATTGGATATCTCCAATTCTTTGCTGAAAGAGGAAAAGATATATTGTACACAAACATCCTTGTTCTTTTTCAGTAATTCATTGACTCGTCCGTGCATTTTGGAACAAGGATTGCAATGGGGATTAGAGAAAACCGTTATCAATAAATTGGCATGTGAATCCCCTAATAAAATTTGAGACGTCTTTTTAGACACTTCATAACGGGGTTGTTTCATTAGCAAAGTTCTAAAAACATCCTCATCCGCTTTTATACTGTTTATCTCATATTGGCTATTTTCCATATTCAAACTTCGGGCTAACACCGGGATAATCATATTAATGATTAAAATAGCAATTACGTATATACAGCCGGTTGTTATTAGCTCCCAGGGATTGACCGCGGAAAGATTAAAATATCTAAAGCCCACACCTGTAATGAATATGCTCCATAACAACAGCATTACCACTAAACATAAAGGACACCATTGTTTTGCTTTGAATTTTTGATACCAAATACTCCAAAAACTGTAGGGCAGACAGAAGATATTAATAAGGAGCAAACTTGGTATAAGTGATGGTAGAAAACAAAGGATGATTACATTCGAGATAAAATATCCAAGTCCAACCTCACTCCAGCCGATCACTCCAAAAAACTTTGCCGCATCCGATTCAAGGATATTGTTACAATCATTATATTTGAACAGTGAACATAGTTTATCGGCATAATTACTTTGAATATGCAATTGCTTTAAAACCAATAAATATCCGATGTAAACACCAATGGAGTTGATTGCCAAAAGCAATACCACTCCGGAATGAAGGTGATTTTTATTGGAAATAAAAGCAAAGGCAAATAAAAGAATGAGAATAGATAAAGTGGCTATTTTCCGCAGTTTATGGAATAACTCTTTCCGGAAATGTACTTCATAATCCGGTTCTTTTGAAGTCTTGTCAGGTTCTGCAATCAGGGTATATCCGGTCCACATCTTAAAGAATTCAGACAATTGAATTTCTATCCTTTTATTTCCTTCAATAAACCGAATATTATCGTTACCTATTTTTTCAACAACAGCAAAGTCATTCCCGGTATGGGCGATAAAAGGTGGTTCTATTGTGCAGATTTTTTTCCTATCCGAAATTTTCACTCCTACGTTTTCAATTCCGTAATCAGACAACATGGAGGATAATCCAAATAGATTGTACTTATGTGGATGTTCGTTGAAATATTGACGAGAAAATGAATCCGTATATTTCACTTCTAATAAATCCAGAAATGTTGTAAAGATATTATCTCCCATTGATCGATGTTTTTTAATATTGTCAATCACCTTTGTTAACTAAAAACTCACAATCGAACTTCTATAAGTTTATTGGAATATATACAGTAGTCCCATCCCTGTTCGTTTTAATCTTATAAGGTATTCCGTCAATGTAGACAATTGTTCCATCCTCTTCACCCCCTCCCTTAAGTGAGGCTAAAATATTTTGTGGAATTAATTGAAAATCGCTACGTGCAAGTTCTTTCTGTTTCATCTCCTTTTTTATCAGATTAATAAATAATTATTTTGCGACAAATATATTAACTTTATATTAGCCGATTTCTAACTGATACCTCATATTTTCTAATCAAACTAAACATCTTTACCTAATCATAAAATAGTCTGACTTCAAAGTTTACTTTTAATTTGAATCAAAACGGGAAACTTTAGTTTTTAAATAAAAAACAGTTATATTTGCATGATGACAGCTTTATAATTGTACAGATGAAAAAACGTTTTGCCATATCAGCCTTAATAGTATTAGTTCTACTGATTGTTTCACAGACAATCTGGATTATACAAGTTGCAGAACGCGATAAAAGCCGATTTAAAGATGAGATCCATACGTCTATCAACGATATTGTGAAGTTTCAAGCAACAAAACAAACATTTGACCTATATAACATAAACCCACAATCTCCTAGTATCACATTAGAAAGAGTCCAACCGGATACAATATCTGCTAATACAAAATCTTATGGCAGCTATGATACAAAAAGCTATAAAGAAGAAGCCTCTCTAGCTCGATTTTTAGAAGCAGCCATGGCCGAAAAATTATTAATAAGGGATACTCTAGACCTATATAAGATAGACTCTTTATTCCAAGACAACTTTCCATATATTTCCGAACTTTCGGCCTATTCATTTAAAATGAAGGAAAAAGACAGAACCACAGATTCGCTATACTTTGGTGTGAATGCTGCGCAACAACTAAACGACACCACAAAAGGGGTATATGCCACCATCCCATTAGGCACAAGCGGCAATTACCAGTTTGTCTCTCACTTTATCTTTAAGCCGACCACAGCCACACAACAGATGACAATGCTTGTAATACTTTCCGCTATAGCAGTCGTGGCCGTTGCATTGATCCTTTTTGTATTCTTGTTTCAATTACAACAACAGATAAACAAACTACAGTCACAAGAAAAGCGAGTGAGGGGTATTGTACACGATCTGAAGTCACCACTGTCATATATCTACTCAATGCTTGGCCTCTTTGAAATGGAAGAAGAAAACAGTTTTTTAACCGAAGGTAAATTGCGTATAAAACGACTGTCGGACAATATTGAGCGAATGCTTTCGGAAGTGGGGTTGAAGGAAAAGAAAAGTGCGGCACTACAATATGAAACTTATGACTTGGCGGAACATTGTCGTGAAATAGCAGATGAGTTGCAGGTAGTGTACAAGGATAAGAAAATTACAACCACATTCAACATTGCTCCGGATGCAAAAACCATTTATGTGGATCCGTTTTATTTCGATAGTTGTCTGCATAACTTATTGGACAATGCTGTAAAATATTCAGACAATAGCCCCGTTATTTTAATAACCGCCAGAAAGGAAAAAGATAATTGGCTGATCAATATTACCGACAATGGACAGGGTATTCCTAAAATGGAACAACGTAGAATCTTTCGAGATTACTACAGATCCTCACAACAATTAGCGGTAAAAGGACACGGCATTGGGCTATCTACAGTAAGACTGATTATAAAAGCACATGGCGGAAAAATCAAAGTAGAAAGTGAAGAAGGGAGTGGAACTATTTTCACAATTATGCTTCCTGACATACAGTAAAAAAGAAATTATGGAGTCAATTAAAATAATAATGGTGGACGATGACCTGGAGTTCGGTCAAATACACGGTAAAATGCTTACCCGCTTAGGGTATAAAGTACATTTTCAAACCTCATTGGCTGGGATAGAGGAGGCTATAAGAGTTTTTTCGCCTTCAATTATTGTGTTGGATGTGGAAATTGGTGAAGAAAACGGTATAAAAAAGGCAAAGGAGTTAATTGCGATATATCCGGAAATTCCAATCCTGTTTGTCTCATCTCATCATGATATTGATTATCTCACCGAAGGAATTGTTGCCGGTGGTGTACACTATCTAAAAAAACCTTTTGATATTAAGGAATTGGATGTCTATATTAAACGATTTGCAAATAAACGTAGCGTAACAAAGGATACTCCTATAGGCAATTACTTGCTCAGATCAGACACAAGGCAATTATTTTACGAGGGTGTCTTACTTGGAAAACTTCAACCTTTGGAGAAAAACCTCCTAGTAATATTGTGGAAAAATAAAAATAGACCTGTATCTATTGAATTATTTGCAACAGAGATATGGGGTGAAAAGCATGCTTTCGAAATATGCCCAAGCATTCAGAATACCATTTCCAAATTAAGAAAACTATTGAACAAGGATGAACAGGTACAGATTTATACGATAAAAGGTGAGGGGTATCAATTGACTATTTCGTAAAGTCAATAGTTGTATTTCATACATCTCGTGTTCAATAAATTTCAATGTTCAGCAGGAATGAGCACACAAGTATAATGAACATCTTTAAGCCAACAAAGACTATTATCTGCTTTTATATAAGTTTTCATCAGGGTGTTGTTGTATTGACTACTTTTCGCTTTTTATATTATAGTGACTTTAATAAAATATGCAACACCTAACAACACTCATCCACACTCTAAAAAACAAAAACCGCCGTAAATAAATTATTTACAGCGGTTTTAAAATATTTAATTATCGTTGTCTGTTGCAACTATTACTTCACCTCTTCAAAGTCAACATCAGTAACATCATCCTGATTGTTGCTGCCCTGATCTTGTTGTTGACCGCCAAAGCCTGCACCGCCTGTGGGGTCACCACCAGCCTGAGCATTTTGAGCATTATACATATCTTGAGATGCAGCCTGGAATGCTGTGTTTAGCTCATCAAGATAAGTGGTGATATCATCAACGTTTTGTGCTTTGTGAGCCTCTTTTAGTTTCTCTAAAGCACTTTCGATAGGAGCTTTCTTGTCGGCAGGTATCTTGTCACCAAATTCTTTCAACTGCTTTTCAGTTTGGAAGATGGTTGAATCTGCCTGATTAATTTTGTCGATACGCTCTTTCTCTTTCTTGTCAGCCTCAGCATTTGCGGCAGCTTCTTCTTTCATGCGGTTGATTTCTTCATCGCTCAAGCCTGAAGATGCTTCGATACGGATTTTTTGTTCCTTACCTGTTGCTTTGTCTTTGGCCGATACGCTTAAGATACCGTTTGAGTCGATATCAAATGTAACCTCAATTTGTGGCATGCCGCGTGGTGCCGGTGGAATACCGTCAAGATTGAAGACTCCAATTTGTTTGTTATCGCGAGCCATTGAGCGTTCACCTTGCAACACATTAATCTGAACCGAAGGCTGATTGTCTGATGCTGTTGAGAATGTTTCGCTCTTTTTGGTAGGGATTGTGGTGTTGGCATCAATCAATTTTGTCATCACGCCACCCATTGTTTCAATTCCTAATGATAGAGGAGTAACATCAAGCAACAATACGTCTTGCACCTCACCTGTCAAAACTCCACCTTGAATAGCAGCACCTAGAGCCACTACCTCGTCAGGGTTTACACCTTTGTTGGGAGCTTTGCCAAATATTTTTTCAACAATTTGCTGAACTGCAGGAATACGAGTTGATCCACCCACAAGGATTACCTCATCAATATCCGAGATAGTCATGCCGGCATCTTTAAGTGCAGTTTGACAAGGAGCTACCACGTTTTGAATTAGATTGTCTGTCAATTGCTCAAATTTGGCACGTGACAATGTTTTCACCAAGTGTTTTGGAATTCCGTTGACCGGCATAATGTATGGCAAGTTGATTTCTGTAGAAGATGCACTTGAAAGCTCAATTTTTGCTTTCTCGGCAGCCTCTTTCAATCTTTGCAATGCCATTGGGTCTTGACGCAAGTCTAGGCCCTCATCTTTCAAGAACTCTTCTGCCAACCAGTCGATAATAGCATGGTCAAAGTCGTCACCACCAAGGTGAGTATCACCATTTGTTGATTTTACTTCAAATACGCCATCACCAAGCTCTAGGATAGAGATATCAAATGTACCACCACCAAGGTCGAACACGGCAATCTTCATATCTTTGTGTGCTTTGTCCAAACCATAAGCAAGTGAAGCAGCTGTAGGCTCGTTCACAATACGGCGAACATTAAGACCTGCAATTTCGCCAGCCTCTTTTGTGGCCTGACGTTGTGCATCGCTAAAGTATGCCGGAACAGTAATTACTGCCTCTTTAACCTCTTGTCCAAGATAATCTTCAGCAGTTTTTTTCATTTTTTGAAGTATCACTGCAGAGATCTCTTGTGGAGAGTAAAGCTGACCATCGATATCAACACGCGGTGTGTTGTTGTCGCCTTTCACCACTTCGTATGGCACACGGCCCACCTCTTTAGAAACCTGATCAAAGGTTTCGCCCATGAAGGTTTTGATAGATGAAATAGTATGTTTTGGATTTGTGATAGCTTGACGCTTTGCAGGATCACCTACTTTTCTTTCGCCGTTATCAACAAATGCCACAATTGATGGAGTAGTACGTTTTCCTTCGTTGTTAGGTATAACAACTGGTTCATTACCCTCCATAACAGAAACACAAGAGTTTGTGGTTCCTAAGTCAATTCCTATAATTTTTCCCATAATTTAAATATGATTTTTTATTTGTTTAATTTCTAATTTAATTCTCTCACTAATGTAATATCAAATCTTGTGCCAAAAATTTCAACTTTGGCATAAACTGACAAAATGTCTGCATTTTAAAAGACTTTTTTAATGTATATTTAAAGTTTTTATTACCTTTGAGATGTTTTACATATAAATCATATGACATTTATTCATTAATCTATAAAACTCAACAGCGCAATGTTTACCCAAGAAGACCTACTATTGCTTCAGGAAAAAGGCATTTCGGAGCAACAAATCGCAACTCAGCTATCACATTTTAAAAAAGGATTCCCCTTTTTGAAGATAATTGGAGCTGCATCCACACAGAGAGGCATTTTGTCAGTATCGGAGGCTGACAAAGAAGAATACCTGAAAATTTGGCAGGAATATCTCAATACTGACAAGCAAGTGACCAAATTTGTGCCATCATCGGGCGCAGCCAGCAGAATGTTTAAAGACCTATATTCGTTTTTAGATGCCGCCTATGACGCGCCCACAACGGATTTCGAGAAAAAGTTTTTCGACAACATCACACACTTTGCATTTTATGACACGCTAAGCGAAACCTGCCGAAAGATATTTGGCAAATCGGCAAAAGAGCTTATGAACGAAGGAAACTACAAGGCAGTGATAGAAGGATTGCTGTCGGAAGAGGGGCTCAACTATGGCAACATGCCAAAAGGTTTGCTACTGTTTCATCACTACAAAGAGGGCAACAGAACCCCTGTGGGCGAGCATATGACAGAAGGAACGCTTTATGCCAAGGATAAAAACGGAGAGGTAAATCTTCACTTCACCGTATCTGAAGAGCACAAAGATTTGTTTGAACTACTGGTGGCAGCGCGCCGCCTAAGCTACGAACACAAGCTGAATGCCAAGTTTAAGGTGTCATACAGCGTTCAGAAACCTAGCACTGACACAATTGCAGCCGACCAAAACAACGAACCATTCAGAGACGAAAATGGCAGTCTGCTGTTCCGTCCGGGTGGACATGGTGCTCTAATTGAGAATCTTAACGATATCGATTCTGACATTATATTTATTAAGAATATAGATAATGTGATTCCCGACCGACTAAAAGAGGAAGAGGCCGATTACAAAAAGCTGCTTGCCGGAATATTAGTGTCATTTCAGAAAAAAGCGCATAATTATCTTGTGGAACTGACAAGCGGACAAATTGTCAGTGACAAAATGGCAGAGATACTAGAATTTACCAAAAAAGATTTGTGTATCACCCCCGCCAATGAGAATTTTGCCAACGACGAAGAACTAAAAGAGTATCTTATTGCCAAGCTTGACCGCCCATTTAGAGTATGTGGCATGGTTAAGAATCTGGGCGAACCCGGAGGTGGTCCTTTTATAGTGGCTAATGCCGACGGAACCACTTCGCTGCAAATATTAGAAAGCTCGCAAATTGACAAAAATGACAAAGTGGCAATGGATGCTTTCGAAAATGGATCTCACTTTAATCCCGTGGACTTGGTATGTGGCGTGAAATGCTACAAAAACAACAAGTTTGACCTGCCACGATATGTGGATAAGAATACAGGATTCATTTCTCAGAAATCGCAAAACGGAAAGCCTCTTCAGGCGCTAGAGCTACCCGGACTGTGGAACGGAGCAATGAGCGACTGGGTTACTATATTTGTGGAAGTGCCGGTGAGCACGTTCAATCCGGTGAAAACCGTTAACGACTTGCTAAGACCCGAGCACCAATAAACAGGAGTTAGTGCCACCTAAGCCCGTCCCACCGTTTTATCAAAATATTAATTTGATTAGGCGGTGTGTCGGGCTCTTTTTTTGTCCGTTGGCTATATTCTTCAGCCTCATTGCCAACTGATGCCACTGCCGGCATGCGTGCATTATCCCCTACCATCACTTTAGTTGGCTGATATACCTGTTTGGCAACCTTCACACTATCATTATTTATGGCCTCCTCAGAGTGAGGCACCTCGGGCATATCATTATCTCCTATTTCAGGCCCAACCACAGGCTGCAAATTGGGTTCTGCATCCACTATCGCAATATTGGCGGCATCCATTTGATTATTGGCACGCCTTGTTTCGCGCATTTTCACAATAGCTCTACTATCGGTTACCAATCTCCACAACAAGTTATAGAGCACCGTAAGCCTCTCCACATCCTTGCCCTTACGAAGCTGATAAACCAACTTTGAAATAAAAAACTGCCAGCTAATCACCACATCCTTGCGCACCTCCACATAGCCACGCTGGGGCTGTGCCTGCGTCAATTGAATAGAGCGAACCACCTGCGCATCCATTATCTGATTATTCAAAGCAATCATATCGGCAAACTCGCGCTTGAAACAGCTATCTATAGCCTCCCTGAATCTATCCTCGGTCTTATAATCATTCTCCATAAGCACCATTATGCTGGTCAGTTTGCAAATGCCCAGGTCGTATAGTCGCTTGCCGTAGCCCCGTATCCAGTTGTGAAGAAAACCATACTGATCATGATTCTCCCCCCTGTAAATCTGAAAACGACTCATATCGCTACTGGTTACTATGATATATGACAATATCTTTTTGCGAAGGGCGTGCCATTCGTTAATCAGTTTTGTATTGTGATGGGTAGTGACTACAGGGCGCAGGCGTTGCAATTCTGCATTACTGTCTCCCAGACTGGCAATGGAGCCGTCAAAGGGGCTATAATCGCCCAACAATCGGGTCACAGCCTCATACATTGTGTTAGATAGAGTGGTGAACTCAACATTGCTCAGTTTGCGCGACCAACTAAAGGGTATCTGTTTTATTTTTCTTGCCTGTTCGATATTGTACATGATAGTGTATTTCAAAAAAATTATTTGATTGCTATTGCTTTATTTCATGCGGCTTTCAGACTAGCTGAAGGCTGATACAAATATAATCATTTTGTGATTAACAAACCATCTATACAAGATATTAATGTATTTGTATTTGGCATTCCTGTGCCATTATTGCCAAAAAGTGATTTTGCACCCACACAAGCACATCCACAAAGCGATAAAACCAAAAATACATTTTGATAACAAGCTGACTGAAAGGTTGATAACAATCATATTTTTAATAATCCAATCATTTTAATCGTAAAATACAAAAGTGTTATTGCATTATTCACGCCCATAAGGCAGAAATACAAATTTATATTTGTCGTTCCGTCATCATTTTCCGAAAAATGTAAAAGTGTAAATGCATTATTCACACGTGAGAGGTAAAAATACAACTTTACATTTTTCACTCCAGCCTCATTTTGTTTAAAATATAATAGTGTTATTACACTATTCACGCTCCTTTATTGTAAATACAAAGTTCTTTTTGTCGCCCGGGCAGTCATTTTTTATCAGCATGTTTGTAAGAATTGGCTTCGGCAACCATTTTATGATAAATAAAACTTTTGGGAAATGGCGCATCGCATCATGATTGGGCAAGGAGGAAACACACCCGAAGGTTTGGATGCCTGATTGGCAAAACAAATAATATTATTCACTGCCTAATACCTGCGCAATGACGAGAAATGAATATAGATGAGCGGATGGGGAGTATTGATTATTTGGTATGCTCTTGTATCGAAAGGCTAAATAAGGTAGGGATACAAAAAAAGCGTTATAAGAAACAAATCTTATAACGCTTTGTGAAATCTTTGAGCGGAAAACGAGACTCGAACTCGCGACCCCAACCTTGGCAAGGTTGTGCTCTACCAACTGAGCTATTTCCGCATTGTTGCAAACTTTGTAAAGACCGCTTATCTTTCGTTTTGCGTGTGCAAAGGTAGGCAACTTTTTTGATTCTCCAAAATAAAATGAAGAAAAAATCAACTTTTTGTTCAATTTGTTATAAAAAACACTCCAGAACGCTGTGGATTGGGTCTCACATTATATTTTTGAAGTGATTCTTTTGATGGTCCCATCCCAATTTCGGGAGTGCCCAGGCCATACATTGTTATAAAAGAACTTTGGCACTTTTTGCAAGTTGCCTTGCCATTGGTTTGTGGTTGCACCAAAATATTTTTATCATCTTCATAGGGGCAAGCCAAGTCGTAGGCATAAATCTTTCCTTCGGCAGACATAAAAATGAGCAATCCGCCATATCCCACAGCTTCATGCGCTGCGCGGGGTTTGGTAAATACCTTGTAGGTAAAAGGACGCAGGTCTGAATCGGCTCCATTTATATCAATTTCAAAATTTACTTTGGCAAATGGCACCGTGTAGGGCGAATCTTCTTTGGCGCAAGAGATGGCGAGTAGTGAAAACAATATCACTATGTATATATTAATTCGTTTCATTGATGTTATATTATAATGTTCTAGTTTTTAAACCTGTTGGCTGTTTAATATATTATCGATAATGGATAACTCTTCTTCGGCAAAAGTGGGATTGTGCAGAGAGTTGATATTTGCCTTTAGCTGATCAAGATTGCGTGCACCCACGATTAGTGATGTGACGCTATCGTGGCGCAATGCCCAAGAGAGGGCCAGCTCGGCCATTGTTTGCCCGCGCTCTTTTGCCAGCTCGCTTAGTTGTTTCACCTTGTGTGTCACCTCCACCGTTATCTGTTCTTTCTTTAGGAAGCCTGTTTTATCGGCGGCGCGGCTCTCCACGGGTATTCCATCAATATACTTGTCTGTGAGCATACCTTGGGCCAGTGGCGAAAAGCCTATAAAGCCAATGCCGTTTTTTTTCATCAAGGGCAGTATTTCTTTTTCGGGCTGGCGGTTTAGCATACTATATCTATCTTGAAATATTAAGCATGGCACATCCTTGCGGTTCAGATATGCAATTGCTTTTTCGGCCTCAGCGGGAGGGTATTTTGACAAGCCTATGTATAGGGCTTTTCCCTGCTTCACTATGTCCACTAGTGCTTGCATTGTTTCTTCGATTGGTGTGTTCGAATCATATCTGTGAGAATAAAATATATCAAAATATTCTAATCCGGTGCGCAGTAGGCTTTGATCTATGCTGGCCATGATGTGCTTGCGGGATGATCCGTCGCCATAAGGTCCGTTCCACATTAGGTGTCCGGCTTTGGATGAGACTATTATTTTATCGCGATGTGCCGATAAATTGCTTTTCAGTATCTTCCCAAAGTTGGTTTCGGCCGATCCGGGAGGTGGTCCATAGTTATTTGCCAAGTCAAAATGAAAAACTCCATTATCATAGGCATGTATTATCATCTTTTCGGCTTCGGCAAAGTCATTTATAAATCCAAAATTGTGCCACAGGCCAAGAGAAATCCTGGGCAATAATAGTCCGCTATTACCACAATATGCGTAGTTCATAACTAAGGGGGAATTTGTATTGTTTATTTTAGTTTCTTCTCTAGCTCATCATCGGCAAGCATGGCAATGATGGAGCGACCATCGGGGGTGTGATTGGGGGTGCGGCAGGCAAACAGCTGATTGACCATTAGCACCATTTCTTCTTCCGACAGGGCTTTGCCTCGGGGTATGGCGGCATAACTTGCCATTGACGATGCCAGGGTTTCATATACCTTTTCTTTGACGTCGGCTCCCGTTTCGATACTTTTGTCAACCATTGATTTGACTAGCTCCACAAAGTTTACATTGCTTAGTTCTGACGGAACACCTTGAATGGCAAATGTGTTGCTGCCCAGATTTGAAAATTCAAAACCCAGGGACTCCAAGTCTTCACTAATTTCATTAAATGCTGATGCTTCTATTTGCGACAGCTCTAGCATTTCGGGAAACAGAACTCGTTGTGACACGCCCTGCCT
>CAZSKF010000007.1:29408-34897 GCA_964607405.1 uncultured Proteiniphilum sp.
AACTTGCCGAGTGATTCTTTAATTGTGACAAGTAGTATTTGCCATATTGCCGATTCGTTTTCAAACTTCACTTCCGTTTTGGTGGGATGTATGTTTACGTCTATGGCATTGGGGTCAACCTCAAAATAGATAAAGTAGTTGGGGCTTTCGTTTGCAGCAATCAGTTTTTCGTAGGCCGTGGTAACTGCTTTATGAAAATATGGGTGACGAATGTATCTGTTGTTTGCAAAAAAGAATTGGCGTGCCCTGCCCTTTCTGGCATATTGTGGCATACAGATATATCCATACACTTTTACCATTGTGGTGGTTTCTTCAATCTCTATTAGCTGCTGGTTGAAGTTTTTGCCTTCCACTTGCACTATTCTTTGGCGCAGATTGCCGGCAGGCAGGTGCATTGTTTGAACATCATTTTCAAACAGGGTGAACTCAACATCGGGGTTTACCATCGCAATGCGCTCTAGCTCTATTAGTATATTGCGGCGCTCTGTTTCGTTTGATTTTAGAAACTTGCGTCGCGCCGGCACATTATAAAATATATTCTTGACTGCTATGCTTGTTCCCACCGGTGATGATGTGGGTGCTTGACTTTCCACCTCCGAGCCGGCTATTTTCACTATAGTGCCTACTTCATCATCAGCTTGCCTTGTTTTGAGCTCTACATGCGCAATGGCGGCAATGGAAGCAAGTGCCTCTCCTCTAAATCCACGTGTGTGGAGCGCAAAAAGGTCGTCCGCTTTTTTAATTTTTGATGTAGCATGTCTCTCAAATGCCATTCGTGCATCAGTTTCGCTCATGCCCTTGCCATCATCCACAATCTGCACAAGTGTTCTGCCGGCATCTTTAATTATTACTTGGATATGTGTGGCACCGGCGTCAAGAGAGTTTTCAACCAATTCTTTCACAACTGATGCCGGACGCTGGATAACCTCGCCGGCTGCTATTTGATTTGCTATTGAATTGGGTAATAAATTAATTATGTCAGACATACTATTATTTTGAAGTATAATGTTTAGATAATATAAGTGTAGGCATGTGTATGCTCAATCGGACGATTAAACATGCACATGAAAGTGTAAGTAAATACAATATTGATATGACAGTAGGAAAGATGGATTATCTATCTCAAGAACAGAAGATAGAAAAGCACAATAAGAGCGGCCAATACCAGTACGATTGTGGTGTTGTTTGCAAAGAAGGGTTTTTCTTCGTTATCATCACGCTCTTTGCGACGCTTCAGATACTTTGTTTGAGAAATAAACTCTTTACCAAAATCAGTTTTTTCTTTTATCTCTTCTATCTCTATCTCGCGACCCTCTTCACGTGCTACTTCCTGTTGAATCCTGCGGATTCTTTTTTCCATTTCCTCTTTGCGTGATTCCTCGTTTGGATCAAACAAAATGGTTTTATGCCTAAATTTACGAGGCTTTCTATTGTTATAAAAAAAGAATATACCCATGATGCTATTTTTGTTATTAATACAAATGTAATGAAAAGGAGATAATATTCAAAATAGCTATTCTCGCTTAAATCTTCTTGGTGCTTTCACATCGCTATCGGCTCCGGTGCGTTCGTTTCGCCTAAAAATATCCATCTTGTGCTTTGGGCGCAGATAATCAAGCCACATAAAGCCCTTGAGTGTGGATTCGCCTGCCTGCAAAAGGCTAAGTGGTGTGGTGACGGCTTGCGTGGCCGACCATAGCTTTAGTTTTTCCAGTTCATTATTTCTGAAATCCATAGACAAGTATGCACTTTCGGTTTTATTAAGCCCTATTATGGACCCGATGCTGTCCCCTTCTACTAGATAATAGAGGGATTCGGCATTTCCGTCAACCAGTAGGTGTCTCAGTTCGCCTTTATCAAAATATATCTTCATGTCTCTGCCACTAATTTGGTTGTATTGTCCATCCTTTTCGCGAGACTGTATTGCAAGTGCATATTCTCTTACATGAGCCATATCAATGGTTGAGTCGTTAAAATGTATATCTATTCTTTCGCCCAACACCTGATTCTCATCATTCCACAGCACCGGATTTCCTAAAAGATAAAGCGTAGAATCTCGCTGCACAAAGCTTAATGAGTCGCTCACACCCTGCATGTCGTCTCTGAAAAATCTAACATTATAGAATGCTTTGATGTCTTTGTAGATTGAGTCGGTAAACATCTGTAGGGTATCACCATGCAAAAACAGGCTATCACTCTGCGAGTAGTCTATTACGTATGCAGAATCTGTGGCCATGCCATATTCTGTTTTTTCATTGTATGTTCCGAAGTTGCCATAAAGTATGGCTTTCTGAACAAAATCTTCCATATACATATTGCCATATACATCGGCTATACCCGAGAATCGGTTATAGAGAATTGTATCGCCAACCAATACTTTGGTGGTATCGCTACTATATATTCTGGATCTGTTGAATAGTTTGGCATCTTCTGTTTCGGTGTTGTACCACCCGTGGCTGGTTTCGATGTATCCGCTGTCTGATACTATGGTGGAAGGGCCAAGAATATCTGCCACCTTGGTTTCTGTATTATATTTTAGGGTGTCAGAGTATATTGTGAAGTTCTCATTTATCAGTTTCACTGTATTGCTAAACAACGCGTCTTTGCTTTCAGGATCGTATTGACCCCAAAAAGAGGTCAACTCATTGTCCTCATCCACTAGCATGCCTCCATCAAAGTAGTAACCAAGATTTGCCACTCGGTCGTAGTTCAAACTATCGGTAAACAATGTGGCCTGGTTGTCTTCCATTCTTATATTATCGCGCAGACGTGCCAAACGGGTGTAACCATCATAATGAAGATAATCGCCGTATATAAATAATGTATCTCCCTGCTCTATTACTACGTTGCTAAAGGCCTCAAAGGTGTTTGTTTCGTCAAACAAATAGGCACTGTCGCAATACATATATGCACCTTCATGATAAAATATCACACTATCCAAAAAGACCTTGGCTTCTGTGTGAGCTCTTTTCACTAGCTCTCCTGCCTGCTTCAACTCTATAATCTTAACGTTGGGATTTTGGTTTTGGGGTGGCGGTTGCATTGCCTTGACCGATATAAAAAGCACAGAAAGCACACTCACAACAAGCATGCTTTCACGTATATAGCGAGAATATCTTTTTTCTCTCATTAGTTTTCTCTATAAAGTTATATGTTATCTATTTCACCCAGCCTTTGTATTTGAAGTCACAACCTCTCCACTCGGGATCGATTCTCACAAAGGTGTTTTCAATTTTGTTTTGCAGCCATTCATCCATAAGTTCTTGTCGGCGAGCATTCTCGGCCATTTCTTTTATGATTTGGTAGTCGCTGCTCATATTGGCTGTGTGGCCTTCTATTCTGTTGGTAACTTTCACAATTGCTGTAACCTTGCGCTCTTTGTCATTAGTCATAGCAAAAGGTTTTGAAAGTTCTCCTACTTCCATTTCACCCACCACACGGGCTATATCCTGGTTTAGCTCACTCAATTGAAATCTTGGAGTTCCTCTGTTGTGCGATTGTGGCGAATTATTAACCATTATACCTCTATTGTTTCGGGTATCTTTATCTGCCGACAGATACAAAGCTGCATCATCAAACGTTAGTTTTTTGTCAATAATTCCGTTTCTGATTGAGTCTAATCTCACCAATGCCTTATCAATCTGAGCTTGCGGGACTTTTGGTTTCAACAAGATATGTCTGAAGTTTGCCATATCTCCGCGTCGTTCTATTAATTGAATTATATGAAATCCATATTCAGATTCAACAATATTAGACACTTTAGTTGGGTCGGTTAGTGCAAAAGCCACATTGGCAAACTCCGGCACTAGTGCCGATCTGTTCATAAAGCCAAGCTCTCCACCTTTCACTGCCGATCCATCTTCTGAGTGAATCAAAGCCAATGTGGAGAAGGTTCTCTCACCTGAATTTATTTGCTCAGTATAATCGCGCAATCTATTTTTCACAACATCTATTTCTGCCAAAGGAGTTTCAGGTTCTACAGTTATTATCTGCACCTCAAGCATGGTAGGAATAAATGGTAGGCTGTCTTGCGGTATGCTGTTGTAAAACTTTCTAATCTCGGAAGGAGTTAGAGATATCTCATAAAAGTGTTTTCTTTGAACACCATCAATCAATTCTTGCTCTCTAAATTGAACACGAAGGTCCTCACGAATCTTACGCATGCTTTTTCCCCAATATTCTTCAAGCTTTTCTGTAGAACCTACTGAGCCGATGTATTCATTTAGCTGGTATTCTACCATTTGATTAACATTGGCATCATTTACTTCAATACTGTCAAGCTTGGCCTGATCTAGAAATAGTTTTCTAACTGCTAGTTGTTCGGGAATAAAACAATATGGATCGCCTTGTATTCTTTGATTTTGCATCTGCAGGTCTTTCCTATACTCTTCTACTTCCGACTTAAGAATTGCCTCATCGCCAACCACCCATGCTATCTCATCGATGATGTTGTTTTGAGAAATGGCAACATTAGAAAAAAGTGTAAACGCTATAAGCGTCATTAATATTTTTGCAAAAAGTTTCATCATTAATTATCTTTTTAAGAAATCAACCGTAAAAGTAGTTATAAATGAATTACAACCCAACATCTCTATCATTAAAAGATACAAAAAGAGAGCAATAGCAATATAGCACTTTGTCATTCTATAAAAAAACATCATCTTTGTATCATCAAATTAGTATTTATATTATGATAAACTGGATATTTTTAATTGTTGGAGGATTGTTCGAGACAGCATTTGCATTTAGTTTGGAGAGAATGTCTTCAAGCAGTGGCAAAACAGCTGTTCTTTGGTTTTTTTCATTTGTGATAAGCGTTGGCATCAGCATGTTTTTGTTGTATAAAGCCATCAGCGGACCCAACGCAATAGAGGTGGGCACGGGATATGCTGTATGGGGAGGTATCGGGGCTGTATTTACTGTGTTAGCCGGGATTATCTTTCTGGGGGAGTCAACTTCCTTTTGGCGTATCTTTTTTATATGCACTTTAGTTATCTCGATAGTAGGTCTTAATCTGAGCAGCAAATAGCAGAAGTCATAAACCACATGAGTATAAAGAACAAGTCCATTCTCTACGTATCAATAGCCATAGCAAGCTGGTCAACAGTGGCTTCGGCTTTCAAAATAGGATTACAACATTATAATTACTTTGAACTAATATTAGTTTCGGCATTCGTTGCAATGATGATGTTTGCAATAATTGTTACGGCACAGGGTAAATGGCATTTACTCAAGGGTATGTCGGCAAAGAGGTGGACTGGATTTGCATTTAGCGGACTACTCAATCCTGCACTATATTATATTGTGTTGTTTAGGTCTTACGATTTATTGCCTGCACAGATAGCACAACCTATTAATTATTTTTGGCCTACCCTGCTCACAATCATGCTTGCAGTATTCACACGTCAAAGAATTCCTGCGTTTAAATATATTGGCATGTTGATATCTTTTGGCGGTGTAGTGCTTATATCTGTTGGCACTGGTGGTAT
>CAZSKF010000007.1:34997-37262 GCA_964607405.1 uncultured Proteiniphilum sp.
TATGCTATTTGTCGCCATTCATTTCGCTTTTTATAATTCACTTTGTGCTTAGCGAAACTATTTACCCAACAACTTATATGGGACTGGCGTTAATAGTCAGCGGAATTATTTTAAATGAGATTGTTGGCAAACGCAGGCAGTTTGCAAACATCAATTAAACAGAGTTCAAATAGTATTTAAACAGTACTTAAATAATCAATAAATTATATGTTTGACAAGTTTAGCACTATAGTCAATAAAATGAATAGGGCGGGCAGTTCTAAAACGCCATTCTTATTTGGTATCAACTTCGAACTGTCGGAAGGGTTTTTCATTTCTAACCCTCTGGAGCAGGATTATATATTATTTGAGATAAACGGCACAGGAAATATACCTGCACATCACAACCCTCTGGGTGAATATAAATTTGATTATTTTCCTATCGGTATTGAAGATTACAAAAAAAAGTTTGATAAGGCTATTGATGAAATGACTACAGGTGGTGTTGACTTAATCAATCTGACTATCAAAACTCCTATAGAGACTTCTTTGTCTATCAATGAAATATTCGAACATAGCAACTCGAAATACAAGATATTAATTCCCAATAAGTTTGTTTGCTTTTCACCCGAAACATTTGTGCGCACTCACGACGGCAAAATGTATTCATATCCAATGAAGGGAACCATCAATGCGGGCACTCCAAATGCAAGACAGTTGATTATTGATAACGAAAAGGAAATCAAAGAGCATTCTACCGCCGTATCTCTGATAGAGAAAGACTTGAGCAGGATAGCGTCAAACGTGCGTACCACAAAATTTAGATACATAGACGAGATCACTAATCACAAAGGAAAGCTCTTGCAAGTTAGTTCTGAGGTGCAAGGAGACTTGCCTATAGACTTCTTTGAGAATATTGGTACTCATATTAGTTGTCTATTACCAGGCGGATCCATTGCGGGACATCCCAGAGATAAGGCACTCCATATCATCAGCAATTCTGAACGTGAGCCAAGGGGATATTACACAGGAGTTTTTGGATATTTTGATGGCAAGAATATAGACTGTGGTGTGCTTATCAGATTTATAGAGCAAGAGAAGGATAAACTCTACTTTAGAAGTGGAGGGGGAATCACGCTCAACAGTTTGTGCGAGAATGAATATCAGGAGGTATTGGAGAAGGTTTATTTACCATTTTAATTATCACGAGTTATGTTTTTAGAAACAATCTGCATCAACAAGTCTGTAGTTCAGAATATTGATGTGCACATTAGACGGATGGATGCCACAGCCGGTCATTATAATATGCAGGCTCCTGAATTGCCCGACTTAGTATCATTAATGCCCATTGAGCTTCACGACAAACTGGTGAGGTGCAGCATAACATACAATACTGATATTATTAATATTGCATTTTACGATTATACCCCACGAAATATAAAATCTTTAAAGCTGGTTGAATCTGACATAGACTATTCTCACAAATTTGCTGACCGGGAGTCTCTTAATTCATTGCTTCAATATAAAGACGATTGTGATGAAGTATTAATTGTGAAAGGTGGAATGATCACCGATACCACTTTTAGTAACATTGTTTTCAGTAATAAGGATGGATTATTCACACCACAATCATACCTGCTTAATGGTACAAAGCGTCAGCAGTTATTAGACAATCATTCTATTAGCGAAGCTGTTATTTCACCAGACGATTTGCACAAATATGATAAGGCTTATCTGATAAATGCTATGCTAAATATAGGGGATATAGAATTGGATGTGAAGGATATCATTTAGTATAACCATATTCCGACAAGATAATAAATAATAATTGCCAACAATGCACTAACGGGAATAGTTAGCACCCAGGCAGTTACCAATTTCTTGCTTACTCCCCAACGAACAGCAGATAAACGCTTCACGGCTCCTGCTCCCATTATAGATCCTGTGATAACGTGGGTTGTACTAACAGGTACTTTATATACTTCCACAAAGAATAGAGTTAACGCACTGGCCGTTTGAGAAGCCAGTCCTTCAAGTGGTGTAACTTTTGTTATCCCTGTTCCCATTGTTTTTATTATTTTCCACCCACCACTAAGGGTACCCGAAGCAATTACGGTGAAACACGACAAAGGAACCCAGTCTGGTATATTATTAATAGAATCCAAATGAAGCCAGGCAGGCACATCAGAGTTTGAAGTAGTGTAAGCTATCATTGCGGCAGCTATAATACCCATCACCTTTTGAGAGTCATTAAGTCCATGTCCAATGCTAAGCAAGGCTGAAGAA
>CAZSKF010000007.1:37362-40195 GCA_964607405.1 uncultured Proteiniphilum sp.
ACTATTGGCAGAGTCACAAACTCTTCTATCACAGTTTTGGATACTGTGTCGGCAATACCAAAACCGCCAATAACGAACTTGGCAATAAAAAAAGCAACGAAGTTAAAGAATGCAGCCCATATAACAGCTTGAAGGGGACCTAAAACCTTGGTTGTGACAACTGTGGCTATGGAGTTTGCCGCATCATGAAAACCATTTATAAAATCAAAAACAAGAGCGAGAACAATTACGCTAATTAATAATATCATAACAAAATGAATGCAGTAATTAATATACGTGCCATAGGCTACGCATACTTAACTATAATTTTCTTGATGATTTTGCCAACACTCTCTGCCACATCTGTAGCTTTTTCAAGTTCGGCAACAATTTCTTTTACTTTTATTATCTCTACGGCGTTAGTTTCGTTCTGAAATAAATTAATTAAAAAGTGCTCGTAAATATCATCAGCTTTATTCTCCAACGAATGTAGTCCGTCGCAATACGTTTTGATGTTCTTTACATTGGTTTTTAATCCGCTTAATTCATCTACAGATTTCTCTATCAACAAAGCACTATCTCTAATACACTCTGCCAATTCAAGAGCAGCAGCGGGCATCGATTCAGGTTTATAGAGATAAATACGTTTTGCTGCGCTATTGATGTAATCGTTCACATCATCAAGCATATTAGACAGTTCATTAATGTCTTCTCTGTCAAATGGAGTGATAAAGGAGTTGTTCAGTTCATTAAATATCTGATTAGCTAATTTATCTCCTTTTCTTTCTACTTCTTTGATTCGTTTGTAGTACTCTTCTGAAGTTTCAGGCTTGTAGTTTGTTAAAAACTCAATCATTAAATCCGAAATCTCTACTATTACATCGGATAGCCCTGATAGCAACGGATAGAACTTTGGTTGCTTTGGGGTAAGTTTACTGAAAATATTATTTCTCATTAAAAAAGTGTCTAATAGCAGTCTTAAAATCTTAATATACAATCATATTGACCGCTTGATAGTTTCTGAGTGCAAAAGTAGCAAAATATCAAAGAAAAACCTATCAATGTGTCATAATATATGAGACAATTGCAAAAACAATTAGATATTGGTATAAACGATTGAATATATCTATGTGATTATTAGCATACAAAGGGTATAAAAAAAAGCTGCTGACAAATCAATGCCAACAGCTTTTAATTTATAGTTTTAATGTGAGACTATTGATTATCCAAAGTCATCAAACATTATCATTTCTCTTGCCACACCTAGATCATCAAGCATCGTTTGCACAGCAGCAGCCATTGGGCCGGGACCACACATGTAGTACTCGATATCTTCAGGAGCATCATGATTTTGTAAGTATGTATCATGAATAACCTGATGAACGAAGCCAGCAGTGTATTTAACTCCTTTTGCATCTGCCTCAGGATCCGGACGGTCTAAAGCCAAGTGGAATGAGAAGTTAGGGAAGTCTCTCTCCAACTGATAGAAGTCTTCAAGGTAGAAAGCCTCTTGCAAAGCTCTAGCGCCATAGAAGTATGACATCTTACGATCTGTAACCTGAAGTGTTTTAGTAAGGTGCATCACCTGAGCACGCAATGGAGCCATACCGGCACCACCACCAACCCATAGCATTTCACGATCACTATTATAAATTGGGTGGAACTCACCGTAAGGACCTGACATCATTACTTTATCTCCTGGTTTCAGGTTGAAAATATAAGATGATACTATACCAGGGTTAATATTAGCCCAAGTACCTTTAGCTCTGTCAAACGGAGGTGTAGCCACACGCACGTTCAGAGTTATAATATCATCCCCCTCTGCAGGATAGTTAGCCATTGAGTAAGCACGGATAGTGTCTTCGTTGTTTTTCACAACCAAATCCCACATTTTAAATTTATCCCACTCTGGTTTAAATTTATCATCAATTTCGAATGAAGAGAATGGAATCTCACCAAATGCTGGAACTTTAATCTGTGCATATGAACCTGGCTCGAAATCAAGACGTTGTCCTTTAGGCAAACGCACTTTAAATTCTTTGATAAATGAAGCCACGTTGCGGTTTGAAACCACTTCGCACTCCCACTCTTTCACACCAAATACAGATTCTGGAACTTTCACCTGCATATCTTCTTTCACTTTTACCTGACAACTCAAGCGCCAATTATCTTGTTGCTCTTTACGAGTAAAGTGACCAATTTCTGTTTGAAGAATTTCGCCTCCACCTTCTGTTACACGACATCTACACTCACCGCATGTACCTTGACCGCCACATGCTGATGACAAATAGATATTATTCTCTTGAAGTGTATTAAGCAGAGTACCACCCATAGACACATCAAGCTCCTTCTCGTTGTTTATTGTAACCTTTACATTTCCTGATGGCATTAGTTTAGCCTTTGCCACCAAAATAACGACAACCAACACCAAAATAATCAACAAGAAGACGATTACGCTGGTAAGTATAGTTAAGTTGCCTGCACTCATTAACAACACATTCATTGTATATTCTATTTTATATTATACACTAAGTTAATTAAATATTGATTCCTGAGAAGCTCATAAATCCAATAGCCATTAGGGCAGTAACAATAAATGTGATACCCAATCCACGCAATGGTTTTGGAACATTTGAGTATTCAAGTTTCTCTCTAATTGCGGCTAGACCAACAATAGCGATTAACCAACCAATACCAGAACCAAATCCATAGGCTGTAGCCAAACCAACGTTAGCAAATTCTCTTTGTTGCATAAATAATGAGCCACCCAGAATAGCACAGTTAACAGCTATCAGAGGCAAGAAAATACCCAGAGAGTTATACAATGAAGGAGAGAATTTTTCAACAGCCATTT
>CAZSKF010000008.1:0-15303 GCA_964607405.1 uncultured Proteiniphilum sp.
TTTTAAATCAGTTTTTGACTATTTTTGCACAAAGGGTCCAGATATAGGCTAAGGATATCTGATTAATACTTACACACTTTACGGGATAGTGTCCCAATTCAATATTTATCCATACCTTCGAGCATTCAAATGTGAACAAGGATTAATAAAAAGATTATATTATTGTGAAAATATGTTTCGCCACTGATTATCAACCATATTTTTCATGTATTACAAAATGGGTTTTACATCATTCACGAACAGCTTACTGTATATAATCGATTATTTTTAAAAATACAATTTGGATTTTCTAAAATAATGCATTATTTATATCAATCCAAGTTGTATTATACTACATAATAACTTCTTTTAATATAAAACAAACTGGATTCATTTAAATAAGTTATTAAACTTATAAATTCAAATTAGATTTATGTATATAATATATTTATAGCAGATAATTTATTTGGACTAGCTATTCAAGAACATTGAATAATGATTAACCGTATGGATTAACTTATATAACATATTGAAAATAGAAATATAGGATGGATTATCTATATTAATGTATTGAAAATGGATATAACTATTGGATTGGTTAATCTAGAGTATTAAATCAAAGAATCTAAATCTTATACGATGTTTGCTGTACAGAAAAGTAGATAATAAAACCCACGATGAATACACCACGGGCTCAAAAAGAGATAAAAGAACTGTTTTACGATATACTTTGGTTGCGGAAGTAGATAATGCAACCGTATTTCGATATTGGTAGCGCGCGATTTAGGATATCCATCCAGAGCACCATAAACTTGAGCCTACAAAACATCCGCTACGGATGGCATTTTAACCACAAAGACAGAAATAAACATCTAAAAATCCTGAGAAACATCTCCTTCAGTTTATTCAACACTTCAACAAATTCCGGATTAGCGTTATCAAGTGTTGCAATCTATGTATCACAGAAATTTTGAATGTTGCTTTGTGTAGTGCAAAGATAATATTTTTACGCAAAGCAGGCTCAATCTACCTAAACTATACTATACTCACAAAAAAATATTATTTGAGAGAAGGCCTACTTCCTTATCTTATTAACCAACATCTTATAGCCTTTGGCCATAAAAAACATAAGAATAAGAACAAAAATAATGAAAGCACCGGAAGGAACATTAAGATAATAGGAAAGAAACAGACCCGACACACTACCAATAAAGCTAAAAAGGATAGATAGCAATATAAGATTAGAGTACTTAACGGTAAAGACATTAGCTGTCATCTGTGGAACTGTAATAAGAGACATAAGGAGCACTATGCCAACTAAACGAATGCTGAGAACAATGGTCACAGCCGTAAATAGCATCATAGAGTACTCTATAAACTTAGTACGAATGCGACGTGTTTTAGCAAATTGAGTATCAAATGATACCGAAACAATAGAATGGTAGTTGGCTGCAAAAAAAATAAAGAGCACGGCAGACAACACCACCAACGAAAGTATATCAGTAGAAGTAACTGTTAAGATATTACCAAAAAGATACTCCGACAAGTTAGGAGAATAGCCGGGAGTCAGGAAGGTCAACAAAATACCAATAGCCATTCCCAGTGACCAGAATACACCAATTGCCGAATCCTCGCGCACACCCTGTCTTTCGGAAAGCCACTGAATGCCAAAAGCAGAAAGAACAGAAAAGATCATCGCCGAAAAAATAGGATTAAATCCAAAGTAAAAGCCTATCCCCAAACCTCCAAACGATGCGTGAGTTATACCTCCGCTTATAAAAACCAAGCGGCGCGATACCACATAGGTGCCAATAATTCCGCAAGCTATGCTTGCAAAAAGACTGCCAAGAAGGGCATTGCGAAAGAAAGCATAATCGAGCAACTCAAGTATATTCATGCTTATATAAAAATTATCCCGGCTCATTCACTCCCTGCAATAAATACCGGAGTGAATGAAACGGGTGAAAATAGTAATCAATAAAATTTAAGCGTGCTGAAGCTTTGCTTCACGTATATCACATACCACCATCAAAATCTCATCTTTCATTTGATCGGGTACCGAAATTTCACGAAGCTGAAGGCTACGAATCCATCGCTGCTTCTCCTCATCCAAGATTGAGTAGAATATTTCTCTAAATTCATCTGCCTCACTTTCGCTATACTTAGAGGAGTCTCTAAACTTGTAGCGATCAAGTTCTTCATCATCAAAATACTCTAAGTCCTCATCAAAGGCTGCAATTAGAGTATCATCATCGCACACCTCCTGTGCGCCACAACAAAGGCTGTCTGATGTGAAATCAAGTTTGATTACAGGAGGCAGCGTCTCCCGCTCCTTATGATTTCCCTTTTTCCGTTGTGCACCATTCGATAGAGTTAATGCAATTGCAAAAAACACTACTATACCGACTAGTATATATAAGCTGGTCATAATTTGTATAATTTATAATGATTCAACATTGAACCCCGCTTTCTCCAAGTCCTTCCAAAAATCGGGATAAGATTTGGATACAACATTTGGTTCGTTAATTATAATCGATCCCAAAACAATAGATGCAGGAGCTAGCGACATTGCCATTCTATGATCTTCATATGTATCAATCATAGGATTTTCGTCGGCAAAACATTTTTCGCCTGTCCACTCAAACATCTCATGAGAATTATCAGTGAGAACATAACCCAACTTCTTGAGCTCTGTAATCATTGCCTCTACTCTATTTGTCTCTTTAATTCTCAAGCTCTGGATGCCTGAAAACACAAAGGGTACTTTAAGAAAACAACAGGTAGCAGCAAATGTTTGTGCCAAATCGGGTTCTTGTATGAAATTATGAAAAAATTTCTTAGAACGATTTTTCGCACTTCTTATTATCGCTCCTTCATCCGTAAACTGAGTAGAAACACCAAGATCTGAGAAAAGGTTCACCAGATTTGCATCTCCCTGATAACTATTTTTTGAAAGCCCTCTCAACAACACCTCCGAGTCCGGCATCAACGCCACCATCTCATACCAATATGAGGCAGCCGACCAATCGGACTCAACCTTATATTTGATAGGTTTATATTTTTGAGGTTTTATTTTTATTTGATTTTCCTCCCATTTTATATGAGCCCCATACTCTTCCATCAACTTGAGAGTAAGATTAATATATGGTCTGGAAATTATTTCATCTTGAATATGAATTGTCAAGCCATTTTTCATCATCGGTGCCACCATCATTAAGGCAGAGATAAACTGAGAGCTAATTTTGCCCGAAACATAAACTTCACCCCCATCAAGCTTCTTACCCTTAATCTTAAGAGGTGGATACCCCTTATTCTCCAAATACTCAATATCTGCACCTAGTGCCTGAAGAGTGTCAACCAAAGGGTAGATGGGTCGCTCGTGCATCCGTTTAGTTCCTTTCAAAATCCATTCGCCCTCCATTCCCGACAAAAAAGCAGTAAGAAAACGCATAGCTGTGCCTGCAGCTCGCACATCAAAAACATTGGAATCAGAATTAAAGGCATCAAGCAAAACCTTAGTATCCTCACAATCTGAGAGATTTTCTACAAGATTTTCATTCAAGCTTAGTGCATTTAATATTAAAATTCTATTGCTGATACTCTTTGATGCAGGCAAATCGATAGAAACGTTCAGCCTCTTAGGGGGAGTTATTTTATATTGCATTTGAGAAGTAAATATATTTTCCACAAAAATAATAATTATATGTGGTTGTGACAAAAAAAATATTATCCCAGAAGGCCATACAAAAATATAGCCATTATTGCTGCGGGTGCCAAGAACTTAAGTATAAAGCTATATATCTTTAGAAAAATGACTGCTACTCTAATATTTCCGCTATTTGTAATCTGCGCCTGAACAATCTTTTTGTCTAAATACCATCCTACAAACAGAGAGATAAATAATCCTCCTATCGGAAGCATAAACTTGGCTGAAGCAACATCAAGCATTGTGAAAAAGGATGTTGACGAAGCAGATACAACACCTAAGATCAATACTCCTAAAACCACAAATTGCAACGCCCGCTTGCGAGTCATTTTGTATTCTTCAATCATATACACCGTAACCACCTCCATCAGTGATATAGTAGAAGTGAGGGCTGCAATGGCAAGCAAAAGAAAGAAGACAGACGACCAGATAGCTGATCCCGGCATTTGAGTAAATAGTTCGGGTATAGTAATAAAAAGCAATCCGGGACCACCTGCCACTAAGTCAGACACTATATTGTCAGGATTATTTGTTAGCGCAAAAGCAGATGAAAAAATAATAGTGCCTGCCAAAAGTGCCACCAAAGTATCCAATATAGAAACCTGCAATGCAGTTGCACGTAAGCTTGTATCCTTTTTAAAATAAGAAGAATATGTTATCATACATCCCATACCAAGTGATAATGAGAAAAAGGCTTGTCCCATTGCATCAATAAAGACTGTAGATTTCACTTCTGTCAGATCTGGTTTAAACAAAAATATCAAACCATCCACAGCACCGTCTAGTGTTACCGCACGCAGTGCCATCACAATAAGGAGAACAAACAAGAGTGGCATCATTATTTTGGCCGATGCCTCTATCCCCTTTTGCACGCCGGCATATATAAAATAGGCTGTGAGGAAAACAAATACCACCATTAGCAATATCTGCTTTAGTTTATTATCTAGCAGCACATTAAAGTTGGAGTAAAAATCCGTAACGCTAGTTATACTTCCCGTGATCGACTGGAAAAAATAATCCAACGTCCATCCACATACCACCATATAAAAGCCTAAAATTACAAGCCCTGTCAATACTCCCAGTCTGCCCACCCACTTCCACTGAGTGTTGGGCGCAAGCGAATGAAATGCCCCTGCCGCATTAGCTCGGGATGAACGACCAACTATAAATTCGGCAATCATAACAGGGACACCAAATAGCAATATACAAAACAGGTAGATCAATATAAATATTGCACCTCCACCATCTGCCGTCTCACTCGGAAAACGCCAGATATTGCCCAAACCCACTGCCGATCCAGCCGCTGCAGCAACCATTCCGAGTTTAGAGCCAAATTGAGATCTCTTTTCGCTCATTATTATATTTAGCTGTGATATTTTATCTTACGAAAGTCCACTTATCTTCATCAGATAATTGTGGATAAAAAAAGTAGCCCTCATAATCGAAAGCCTTTGCCTCTTCGGCAAGCACAAGTTTGTTTTTAATTATAAAACGCGACATCATTCCGCGGGCCTTTTTACTGTGAACAACTACTTGCTTGAAGTCCTCACCTTGATGTTGCAAGAACTGTATGTCGATAATTCGGGTATCCTTTGGCAATAAAGACTTTAACACCACCTTAGAATATTCTTTAGAAGCAAGATTGATGATAACCTTTTCATCATTTTTTAGTCTCGAAGAGAGGTGTTTGTTAAGCTCTTCTTTCCAAAAATCATAAAGACTTTTATATCCCTCCGGCTGAATTTTTCTAACCATCTCCAATCTATACGGCTTTATCTCATCAAAGGGTCTAAGCATACCCCACAAACCCGAAACAAGATTGAGATGCTGCTGTGCATATTCTATATCCTCACCACTAAAGTCGTGTGCATTAAGTCCTTTATACGCAATACCGTTATATGCCAATGCTGCTGCACGTTTGGGTGCATTCTCCGAATTGAATGATTGAAACCATCCATAAACTTCATTAGCTATATCACGATTTACTTTCATAATCTGCACAATATCGTCGGCAGATAGTTTTTCACATACATCTATCAACTGCCTTGTTTTGTTCTGAAACAAGGGTGTTGATACTTTTATTTCATTATCGCTACCGCCAAAGTCTAAAAGTTTGGCGGGCGACATTATAATTTGCATAATACTGTTTTTATATATAATCTACAATCTCCATTCGGCTCCATCCTTAGTATCTTTAACCTGAATACCAACTTTTTGAAGCCGATCGCGGATTAAGTCTGAAGTGGTCCAGTCTTTGTTCTCACGTGATGATTTGCGAATATCAAATATCAAATCCATCAATCCATCAATCACATCACTACCGGCACCTGCATCAGCCTCATCCGTTAGACCCAACACTTCAAACACAAACACATGCATTAATGTTCGTAATTTGTCTATATCATCTGCTGTCAGAGTTTCAGTTTTATCAACAGCCGAGTTAATAATTCTGACACCTTCAAACAGGTGTGCCACTAGTGTAGGCGTATTGAAATCATCATTCATTGCCGTATAGCAGTTATCGCTAAGCTCTGAAATGCTGACCGAAGATACTTCAGAGGGCTCTATTTTATCAATACGGCTCATGCCCTCCATCAATCTCTTATATCCTTTTTCGGCTGCTTGCAATGCCTCGTTAGAAAAATCAAGAGTGCTACGATAGTGAGACTGACACATAAAAAAACGAACAGTCATTGGCGAGTATCCGCGTTCAAGCAAGCTATGATCTCCCGTAAACAATTCGCCGGGCAAAAATCCATTGCCCGCTGTTTTAGACATTCTAACGCCATTTACAGTAAGCATATTTGTGTGAACCCAATATTTAACCGGGCTTACATTATTACAAGCTTGTGATTGCGCAATCTCATTAGTGTGGTGAGTGGCTTGCAAGTCCATTCCTCCGCCATGTATATCAAATGTATCACCCAAATACTTAGAGCTCATAGCCGAGCACTCAATGTGCCAGCCCGGAAAACCCCATCCCCATGGTGATGGCCATTGCATCAATGTTTCGGGTTTTGCTTTTATCCAAAGTGCAAAATCCAAACGCCCACGTTTTTCGTCTTGACCGCTCAGCTCGCGGGTTCCCTCTAGCAAATCTTCTATCTTGCGATTTGTGAGGCTGCCATAGTCATATTCTTTGCTATATTTCTCTACATCAAAATATACAGTGCCATTCACTTCATATGCATATCCATTTTTGAGAATTTCTTTTATCATCTCTATTTGCTCTAAGATATGGCCGGTAGCAGTTGGCTCGATACTAGGCGGAAGGGTATTGAAAGTTCTCAAAACATCATGAAAGCCTAAAGTGTATTTTTGCACAATTTCCATTGGCTCAAGCTGTTCCAGCTTTGCCCGCTTAGAAAACTTGTCATCCCCCTCATCATTATCTCCTTCCAAGTGTCCTGCATCAGTGATATTACGAACATATCTCACCTTATATCCAAGGTGTAAGAGATAGCGGTATATAATATCAAAAGATATAAATGTGCGGCTGTTGCCAAGGTGCACATCACTGTAAACGGTGGGGCCACACACATACATGCCTACAAATGGCGGGTTGATTGGTTCAAAAGATTCTTTTGAGCGACTAAGCGTATTGTATATAACTAAAGGTTGCATTTTATTATCCTGCATAGTTTTGAAATATAGTTGAGTATTTGAAAGTCACAAAATTACACATTTATGCGCTAAGTATAAAAAATATCATCTAAAAGATAAAATAGCAACACATTAATTTACCTTTTACCATCATTTTGATTATTTTCGCCGCTTATTTTAAATAGCTTCTAAATTTTTATTCATATTTTTAATTTTCAACAACATGTTTCGTAAAACAATCATTGCACTAATTGTTATTCTGGCATCTACAAATGCCTTTTCACAAAACCTTCAATTGCACTACGACACACGTCATTCACTTTATGGCAACGATGTATCGCAAGAGAATTATTTCACTGCTACATTCGAGATGTTTAAGCCCGACAAATGGGGAAGCACATTTATGTTTATAGACTGTGACTTCAACTTCAATAAAAAAAATCCGGGACTTGCCTATGCAGAGATAGCACGTGCTTTTAAAATAGGAGATTTTCCCCTAATGCCACATATTGAGTATAATGGAGGTTTGGGAATAGTGAAAGGCACTGACTTTGGATTCTCAATTCCAAGTTCATACTTGGCAGGGGTGCAATATCCATTTCAATTGGGCAATTTCTTTATGGGAACATATGTTGCTTATAAATTAAATGCTTTTGACAAAAATAGCCATGATGTGCAATGGACACTAACATGGAACTCAGATTTGGCAAACGGAAAAATCTCATTGGCAGGTTTTGCAGATCTTTGGACTGAGGATAAACAATACTCAGAAGGACCAACGGCAAAGGGCAAGAAGTTAGTTTTTGTCAGCGAGCCACAATTTTGGTATAACATCACAAGTCAGTTTGCACTGGGCACTGAGGTGGAGCTAAGCTACAACTTCGTAAACAAATTTGCAGAAAGCAAGTTTTACGCCATACCAACCATTGCAACTAAGTGGAACTTCTAAACTCATTATACTAAAGACATGCTTAATAAGATTTTCAAATTAAAGGAACACAACACCAATGTAAGAACAGAAATAATGGCGGGTATCATCACCTTCCTAACAATGTCTTACATACTAATTGTAAATCCCAACATACTAAGTGCGGCCGGGATGGACCGCTCGGCACTATTTACTGCTACAGCTGTTGCAAGTTTTGTTGGTACATTATTGATGGCACTTGTGGCACGATTGCCTATTGCAGCAGCACCGGGAATGGGGCTTAATACATTCTTTGCCTTCTCCGTAGTTTTGGGATTGGGCTACTCATGGCAAATGGCCCTAACGGCTGTTTTTATAGAAGGAATCATATTCATTCTACTCACATTCTTTAATGTACGCGAACTAATAGTTCAAAGTATTCCCAAAACCATCAAAGATGCAATACCCGTAGGAATCGGTTTATTCATAACACTGATTGGGATGCAAAATGCTGGATTAATTATAAAAGATGAAAATACAATGCTCACCCTGGGTGAAATGTCCAATCCACACATATGGGTCGCAATGCTGGGGCTAATTATTATGGCTGTTTTGCATTATAAAAAAGTGCACGGAGCATTCTTAATAGGAATAGCAGTCTCTACCATCTTTGCTGCTATCTTGGGACTAGTAGTAATTCCGGAAGGTAGCTTGCTATCATTACCACCTAGCATAAAACCGGTGTTTATGCAGTTTGAATGGCACAACATTTTTAGCTTCGATATGCTTATTGTTGTATTTACATTCTTATTTGTAAACCTGTTCGATACCCTGGGGACACTCCTTGGAGTAGCAAAAAAAGCAGACTTGATGGACAAAGATGGGAATTTCCCTCAAATTAAAAAAGCTCTATTTGCCGATGCACTTGGAACAACTTTTGGCGCCATACTTGGAACAAGTACAGTTACATCATATGTGGAGAGCGCCTCAGGGGTGGCAGCGGGTGGAAGAACTGGATTGACATCACTATCAACGGCAACCATGTTTTTACTTGCTCTGTTTTTAGCACCAATTTTCCTTATGGTGCCGGCTTCGGCTACTGCCCCCGCCCTTATACTAGTAGGATTATTTATGGTATCATCAGTTGTGAGCATCAACTTTGACGATATGACCGAAGCACTTCCTGCATTTCTAACTATTGTGATGATGCCATTTGCATTTAGCATTGCACAAGGTATTGTTTTTGGAATGCTATCGTTTGTATTTTTAAAAGCACTCAACGGCAAGTTCAAACAAATATCCACCACTATGTGGGTGATTTTTGTTTTGTTTATAGTTAAAATGGTTTTAGAAGCAATGGGGCTAATGTAGCTTAAATTTGCCAAATCCAATGATTATAAGTACTTTTGCCGAAAATAACTATAACAATAGATAATAACAACAACATTTATTTATGGCAACAACAGCAGATATTAGAAACGGAATGTGCATCGACCTAGAAGGTCAATACTTCTTTATCGTTGAATTTCTTCATGTAAAACCAGGTAAAGGTGCAGCATTCGTTAGAACAAAGCTAAGAAACGTAACCACTGGTCGTATTCTTGATAAAACCTTTAATGCGGGTGTAAGAATTGACGAGGTGCGTATCGAGCGTCGTCCATTCCAATATCTATATCAAGATGATATGGGATATAACTTTATGAACACTGAAACATTTGAACAAGTGCCTATCCCTGCCGAACAAATTGAAGGAGTTCAATTCTTGAAAGAAGGTGATATCGTTGATGTGCAAATGCATGCTGAAAGCGAAACCATACTAACTGCCGAAATGCCGGCTCACGTTGTTCTGGAAGTAACATACACAGAACCCGGAATTAAAGGAGATACTGCTACTAACACTCTTAAACCTGCAACAGTAGAAACAGGTGCTGAGGTTAGAGTTCCTCTTTTCATTGACACAGGCGAAAAGATTAGAATCGACACTCGTACAGGAAACTATGTAGAGCGAGCAAAATAATAGCTCATCTACATCTCATATAAATTTATAAAAAGACATTGACTGGTTCAATGTCTTTTTTTATTTATCTTTGTTCCGGATTAACTTTTAAAAATGTTATGAGAAGCAAAAGCATAAAAACATGGGCTGAAGAGGATAGGCCACGTGAGAAAATGATTCAGAAAGGAGTTGGTGCACTAACCGACTCAGAACTACTTGCAATACTGATAGGGTCGGGTAACGACCAAGAGAGTGCAGTAGAACTAAGCAGACGAATTCTACTAAATTCGGATAATAATATCAACAAACTAGCCAGATTAAGCGTTAACGATTTGGTAAAGGATTTTAGAGGCATCGGACCTGCCAAGGCAATAACAATAACTGCTGCTTTGGAACTGGGAAGAAGAAGGCATGTGAAAGAAGACAAACCCGAAATAAAGAAAATCACATCCTCAAATGACGCCTACAAACAATTTTACCCTCTGATGGCTGACTTAAACCACGAAGAAACATGGGCTTTGATAATGGACAGGTCCAATAAGGTGGTTTCAACCATGCAAGTGAGCAGAGGTGGTATTTCGGGAACGGTTGTTGATATACGACTCATTTTGAGAGAGGCTATCAACCATTATGCAAGTGGAATAATATTGGGACACAATCACCCTTCAGGCAATTGCACTCCCAGTGCTCAAGACACTGCAATAACAAGGAAGCTGAAAGAGGCTGCCAAATGGATGGACATAAACTTATTTGATCACATCATTGTTTGTGGCGAAAAGTATTATAGCTTTGCAGACAATGGAATAATTTAAAAATTACAATAATAAAATGAACGAAGATTTACAAAAACTACAAGATATGGTTGTAGAAATGTTGAAAACATGCTACGACCCTGAGATTCCGGTAAATATTTACGACCTGGGATTGATTTACGATATAGATATTGATGAAGCTAACAATGTAATCATCGAAATGACATTTACAACACCCAACTGTCCTGCTGCAGACTTTATTTTAATGGATGTTCAAATGAAAGTAGAGTCAATTGATGAAGTTAATAGTGTTGATCTTAAGCTTACGTTTGAACCTTCATGGGACAAATCGATGATGAGCGAAGAGGCATTGCTGGAATTAGGATTTATGTAACCCATTAATTGGTAGTGGACAACAAAAAGATATATTTTCTGTCGGATGCCCATTTGGGCTCAGTATCTCATCACAATTCAATAGAAACAGAGAGAAAGCTATGTCGTTTTTTAGATATTGCTAAAAAAGATGCAGAGGCTATCTACTTGGTTGGTGATATTTTCGATTATTGGTTTGAATATAAAAATGTGGCACCCAGAGGGTTTACTCGCGTTTTGGGCAAACTGTCAGAAATTACTGATTCAGGAATTGAGGTTCATTTCTTTATAGGCAATCACGATATCTGGCTTACAGATTACTTGCAGGACGAATGCGGCCTGATTATTCATAGAAAGCCAATAAACATAAGTCTTAAAGGCTATAACCTATTTGTAGCTCATGGCGATGGTCTTGGAGATGAATCATTATCGTTCAAGTTTGTAAGAAGAATTTTTCACAGTAAATTCCTCAGATTCTTGTTTGCAGGTATTCATCCCAGATGGACTATCAGTCTGGCACATAAATGGTCGGCGCATAGCCGTGCCAGTGGTAATATAGCCGACTTTTTGGGTGAAAATAAAGAATATTTGATTCAATTTGCAAAAGAAGAAATCAAGCGAAATCCAAACATAGATTACTTTATATTTGGTCATCGACACATTGTGTTAGACTTTAAGCTCAACGACAAAACTCATGTTATTCATCTGGGCGATTGGATTAATCATTTTTCATACGCCGTATTAGATGATAAAGGTGTTAAGTTATCAGTGTTTGAAGAATAAGCAGAAAGTATATTCATATAAAACAGAAAAAGTGCACAACCTATTTAATTAGGATTGTGCACTTTTTATATACTGTTTAAAGAGTATTTAAACGCCGATTAACTTCTTGATGATTTGTTATCGTTGCGTCTGTCACCTTTAAAATTATCTCTTTTCTTAAATTCTCCCGGTTTTCGGTCTGAGTTGAACGTTCTTTTCCTATCTCTATCGAAGGTTTTATCTCTGTTAAAGGAACGTCTCTCACCATCTCTTTCGTTAGATCGGTCACGATTGAATGGTCGTCTTTCGCCACCCCTTTCACCAGATTGGTCACGGTTGAATGAACGTCTTTCACTTCCCCTTTCGTTAGAGCGATCACGATTGAATGGTCGTCTCTCGCCTCTATCATCTGACTTGTCAAACTTACGTTCAAAGCGTTTAGGCCCATCAAAATCACGTCTTGGACGGTCATCATAATCTCTTCGTCCGGGTCGTATATCATCTTGATCACCCTCCTCCTGTCTCTTAGATCTTCTATAACCCTCTTCTGAGTTTCTGTCATGGCTCAAGAACTTTTGAGATCTTCGTTCACGATTAATGGCAGAATCATCTCTGGAGTCAGGATCATGCTCAACTCGTTTTCCTTCAAAAATTTCATATTGACGCATCTCACACTCAAGTGCACCATTAAACAGGAAAAATCTTTTAGAAGGCTTTAATCCAATTTTATCAAAGAGTTCTTTTTTGTAACTAAGCACATATGAATCGTAACCAACAAACACATGCTTAAGTCTCTCGCCAATCATTGAATACAAATCATCCAAATCATCAACTTTAAGACGCTCACCATAAGGAGGGTTTGTCATCAAAACACCGGCAGGCTGTGGCGCTTCAGTATATTGTTGAAAAGATTTAGTTGATAAATCAATATACTTCTTCATTCCTGCGTTCTTCACGTTTTGCTCTGCTGCTGCAATTGCTTTAACCGAAACGTCAGAACCTATTATTCTGTAATCAAATTCGCGAGATGTGGAATCATCATTATACAGTTCACTAAAAAGTTCACTATCAAAATCATTCCATTTCTCAAAACCAAACCCCGGACGGTGAATTCCGGGAGGCGTGCCCGTGGCTATCATTGCGGCTTCTATAAGCAATGTTCCCGAGCCACACATTGGATCTATAAAGTTGCTCTCGCCTCTCCATCCTGATTTCATTATCATACCAGCAGCCAGCACCTCATTAAGTGGCGCATCCGTTTGCGCTATTCTGTAGCCTCTTTTATGAAGAGATTCACCAGAGCTGTCAAGCGACAATGTACATTTATTATGCGCGATATGGATATTGAAAACTAAATCAGGATTTGTCAAGCTCACAGAAGGACGCTTGCCATATTTCTCCTGAAACCAGTCTGCAATGGCATCTTTAACTCTATATGAAACAAATTTGGAGTGTCGGAAAATATGAGAAAATACAACCGAATCAATAGCAAAAGTTTTATTAAGCGAAAGATATTGATCCCAATCAATAGATTTGATAGCAACATACACCTCTTCGGCATTCTCTGCTTTAAAGTTGTGAATTGGCTTTAATATTCTTAATGCTGTTCTACAGTGAATATTTGCTTTGTACATCAAAGCTTTATCACCAGTAAAAGAGACCATTCGTGTGCCCACTTCCACGTCATTGGCACCAAGCTGTGTAAGCTCTGCTGCCAAAACATCTTCTAGTTCGGCCATTGTTTTGGCTATCATCGGATAGCATTCGGATTGACTCATTCTTTTATATTCAATTAATTATAGTGCAAAGTTAAGAAGTTTTGCAGAATAGATTAAAGCTTAACCTTAATCTTTGCAATTTTGCCTTCATTATTAAAGGCATCAAGTGCTGTGATAACATACGTATATTTGTTTCCACCCCTCTCAAAAGGCAAAACAAAGAAATTATCACGCGTTACAGATATAATATTTTGAGAACGATTAATGTTCACTTTCTCACCTTTTTTAAATCTATATATAACATACATCTGTGCATTTTCGGGATTATGCTGATCCTTATGTTTATTCCAGGTCAAAAAGTGCATATCCTCGGTAAACACCTCGGTTAGTCCCTTCACTTTATCAGGCTTGCCATCATGCATATGGGTGTAGGCAGGAATAAGTGCTTTATTTCTATGTAAGTCTGTTTTCAAAATATTGGTCACATTATCTGCATTTTCCAATATTTGATATCCATACCAAAAGCAATTCCCATCAACGTAAGGTTGCTGACGCGATTGAATAATCTTGGCTTCAAGTTCATTTCGGTCGGTGCTTCGCTTTATATCTTGCCCTATATAAAGTGGTTGCTTAAAGTTATTATCATTCCACCATTTCAGCAGAGTAGTATAATCAGCAGCACTATGCCCCATCTCCCAATACAGCTGTGGCAGGTTATAATCAACCCAACCTCTTTCTACCCACAACTTGATATCGGCAAATAAATCATCATAGTTTTGCAGCCCATTTGTATTGCTCCCCTCAGGGTGATTTCTCTTATTCCTATAAATACCAAATGGGCTTACACCAAAACGAACCCACGGTTTGGTAGCGGCTATTGTCTGCTTTATTTCTCTGATAAGCAAGTTCACATTATTCCTTCTCCAGTCATTTCGCTGTCCTGAACCAAATCCTTGTGAATAGGCATATTTGTTGAAGCTGGCATCATCAGGAAAAGGCTCACCTGCAATTGGATATGGATAGAAGTAATCATCCATATGAATAGCATCAACATCATACCTAGATACTATGTCATGAACAACATCACATATGAATCCTCTATTCTCGGGCAATCCGGGATCGAAAAACAATTGATTGCCATATTGCACAAATCTTTCGGGATGCTTCCAATAAATATGATTGGGGGCTAATTGATTGCCCATGCTTGCTTTGGCTCTATATGGATTGAGCCATGCATGAAGCTCAATACCTCTCTTGTGGCATTCGTCAATGATATACGCTAATGGATCGAACGACTCATCATCAGGTGCCATTCCTTGCTGGCCGGTAAGGTAGCGGCTCCAAGGCTCGAGGTTTGATTTATAGAATGCATCGGCTTCGGGTCTAATCTGAAAAATAACCGCATTTATTCCTGCATCCTCTAGCTTTCGCATCATTTCAGAAATGTAGTGTTTCATTGCAGCACTATTCATCTGCTGATAACGAGATTGAAAAACAGTTTGAATCCA
>CAZSKF010000008.1:15403-37458 GCA_964607405.1 uncultured Proteiniphilum sp.
TCATTGCAGCACTATTCATCTGCTGATAACGAGATTGAAAAACAGTTTGAATCCAAGCGCCACGAAACTCGTGCTTAGGGTTTTTAATATTGGTCTCGCTAACCGACATCTTTGATGTTCCGCAAGACATTGCCACTAGCAGCATTGAAGCCACTATTAAAAAGCGAAATAAACGAATCATATATTTTAAAATAAATCTTTAACTATGGAAAAACAACGTAGCCATCACCGCCACCACCTTCAGGCGTTGCAACATATGGTTTGGGGTAAACAACAATTCTGCTATGGTTTGGAAAACGACGTGCAAAACGATATGGCAAATTATCCAGCGATGGAATATGAGATACACACCCATAGTGAGCTGATATCAAAATTATCATATCATTTTTCTTTATCTCTTCTGTACTCAGTAACGGATTATCCCAAGTGGTAAATGGATTGAACGTAAAATTGCTTGAATTGCTATATTCAGATATAACCTTTTGAGTAGAAGGATGTCCGTAGTGAATAACAGGTACTGTCAGTTCAGATGACAACTTGGCAACCTTATCCACCCACAATCCAAACCCGTCTTCTTTTTCGGCAAGTGGTGGAGATATAACCACTATTCTTTTATGATCGATTAGCTCATCCTCAACGTGACACATCCACAGATTCTTATCCATCTTGCGAATTATCAAATCTACCTTCTCGCCTAATATTTTATCTATAAGACCTACTCTTCCCGGCCAACCTAATATAACGATATCTGTCATTGTCTCTCGTGTCATACGTACAATACCATCTGCCGGATTGTGATCTATAGTGGTAAGAATATCCACATTAACCTCTGCTGCAGTAGCTGTTTCAACAAACTCCTTCAGGTTCTTTCTAAAACCTACTATATTCTTTTCGGCCTCAACATCATTTGCAACAACACCCAAAAGAGATATGGGATTGACCGACTTCTTATCCTTTATTAATAATGCAAGCTCTACGTGGTGACCTATATTTGATGGATTAGCAATTGGAACTAATATTTTTTCTTGAGCAAACTCACCCAAAGCTGATGAAGTAAGAGGTTCGTCCTCTTCTGCAATCACAATTTCTTTGGCTGCCTTTTGAGTTACAAAAGATGCCCAGATGCAAGTGATAAGAATTAAGATAATGGTTCCATTTAAAATATATTCATCAAGTATTCCTGCCTTATATCCTACAATGATAACAGCTAAAGTAGCAGCAGCGTGAGAACTGCTAAGACCAAAAATCAAATTACGCTGAGTTACTGAGTATTTGTATGTCTTCTGTGTGGCATATGCAGCAAGCCATTTACCAATTAGTGCAACAACTGTGAGGACAATAGCAACCCAAATAGTGCCAAAACCGTCCATCACAACCGATACATTAACCAACATCCCCACAGAAATCAAGAAAATAGGAATAAATAAAGAATTGCCTATAAATTCTATTCTATTCATCAATGCTGATGTTTGAGGTATCAGTTTATTAAGTGCCAAGCCGGCAACAAACGCACCTATAATTGGCTCGATACCTCCTATCTCTGCCAGGTAACCGGCAAGAAAAACAATGAATAAGACAAATATATAGTTTGAATACTTTTCGTATTGTGCTCTTTTAAAATACCATTTGGCTATGCGGGGAATAACAAAGAACATTACTACTGAGAAAAGAGCCAATGATAGTAAAAGTTTCAAGAAGAACCCTAATTGTAATCCGCCCTCACTATTAGAAAGTATTATTGCCAAAATAATAAGAACTGCTGTATCTGTAAATATAGTACCTCCTGCCGTGATGGCCACAGCCTCATTGCGCGAAACGCCCATACGGCTCACTATAGGATATGTGACTAGTGTATGTGTTGAGAACATACTGGCTGTGAGGAAGCTTGTATTAAAATCATAACCTAAAACATAGTGTACTATCGGAAACCCTATTACTAAGGGAATAATAAATGTATATATACCAAAGCCGATACTTTTGTTTCTGTTCTTTGTAAACTCATTAAGATCGAGCTCCAGTCCAACAATAAACATAATATACAGCAATCCTATTGTTGAAAACATCTCTACACCTGCGTTAGCACTATCTATCCAGTTGAGCCCGTGAGGACCAATTAATACGCCCGCTAATATCAAGCCAATAACACTTGGCATATTTAGACGGCGCAAAAGAATTGGCGCTAAGAATATTATCAGCAACAAAGTAGCAAAAACCAAAATGGGATTCGAGAAAGGTAACGAAATATTCATCATCAAACTTGAAAACAAACTATACATCTAATCTTAAAAGCTTTTTATTATTTAGGAATTACAAAAATAGAGAAAATAATTTGCATTATTGATTTAACTCATTTTTTTGTGGCAATCAAACTCATTATATTTGTCAATTGATTTGGATTATATGAATAAAGAAAAACAAATAGAACTAAAAGGGGTTCGCGTTAATAATCTTAAGAATATTGATGTAGTTATCCCACGAAATACATTTACAGTAATCACAGGACTTTCGGGCTCGGGCAAATCAAGCCTTGCCTTTGACACACTATATGCAGAGGGACAGAGAAGATATGTGGAAAGTCTGTCGGCCTATGCACGCCAGTTTTTGGGCAGAATGAATAAACCCGAAAGCGATTACATAAAAGGTATTCCACCTGCAATTGCTATTGAGCAAAAGGTGAATACTCGCAACCCGCGATCCACCGTTGGCACATCAACAGAGATTTATGAATACATAAGACTACTGTTTGCCAGAATCGGAAAAACTATTTCTCCAATATCGGGAGAGATTGTGAAAAAGCATAACGTAAGCGATGTTGTTGCTAAAATGAAAGAATATCGAGAGGGCACTCGCATGGCAGTATATTCACCCTTACAGCTGAGAAACAACAGAACACTGACCGAACAGCTTGATATTTTACTGAAAGAGGGATTCTCGAGAGTTGACTTGAACCAAACATTCTATAGAATTGACGAATTAATGGAACAAGAAAATCCTCCAAACCCTGAGGATGTATTGCTTGTAATCGACAGGCTTAGTTGCTCGCACGACAAAGCAACAATCAACAGACTTTCTGACTCCGTAGAAACTGCATTTCTTGAAGGAAATGGCGAGTGTATTATTAGATTTTGGACTCCTGACGGAATTGAAACATTTAGTTTCTCTAATCGATTTGAGGCTGATGGCATGATTTTTGAAGAGCCTACCGATTTGATGTTCAATTTTAACAGCCCTGTAGGTGCATGCCCCACATGCGAAGGTTTTGGAAAAGTGGTGGGCATTGACGAAAACCTGGTGATACCCGACAAAAGTCTTACCGTGCACGAAGAGTGCGTGCAATGCTGGCGTGGAGCCAAGATGGGAGAATGGAGGAAGGAATTTGAAATAAATGCACATAAAGTTGACTTTCCTATCCATCGTGCTTACTATGATTTAACAGACGAGGAAAGGGATATTCTATGGAATGGCCGCCACGACTTGGGTATCTGGGGCATTAATGATTTCTTCAAGATGCTTGAGGAAAATCTGTACAAAATTCAAAACAGAGTGATGCTTGCTCGTTATCGTGGCAAGACCACATGCCCTACATGCAGAGGTACTAGGCTAAAGAAAGAGGCAGGATATGTAAAGATTGGAGGAAAGAGTGTAAGTCAGCTTGTGGTGTTACCTATTACAGATTTAAAGACTTTCTTCAATAATCTGGAGCTAAATGAAACTGATAGCGCTGTTGCAAAGCGATTATTAATTGAAATAAATAACAGGATTGACTTTCTGGTAGATGTAGGCTTGGGGTACTTGACGCTTAATCGTCTTTCCAATTCTCTGTCGGGAGGTGAAAGCCAGCGTATTAATCTTGCCTCATCATTGGGTAGCAGTCTTGTAGGGTCTCTTTACATTTTGGATGAGCCAAGTATTGGTCTTCACTCCAGAGATACGTATTTATTAATTAAAGTATTGAGACAATTACAACAACTGGGCAATACCGTTGTGGTGGTAGAGCATGACGAAGATATCATTCGTGCAGCCGATTATATTATTGACATAGGGCCATTGGCTGGTCGTCTGGGTGGAGAGGTTGTATATCAAGGAGCAGTATCTGAGCTCACGAAATGCAGTGATAGTTACACCGTAAAATATCTGACTGGAGAAGAAAAGATTGAAGTTCCATCTATGCGTCGCAAGTGGAACAACTATATAGAGGTGAAAGGTGTGAGACAAAACAATCTGAAAAATGTAAGTGCCAAATTTCCTCTCAATATTATGACTGTGGTTACAGGTGTTAGTGGATCAGGAAAATCATCACTGATTAATGATGTATTAAATAATGCATTGCAAAATCACTACAAAGAGACCCCACTTGAACATAGCGAGTTTAGCTCAATATCAGGTGATATAGATTTGGCAAAATCAGTTGAGTTTGTTGACCAAAACCCTATTGGTCGCTCATCTCGTTCTAACCCTGTGACATACGTTAAGGCATATGATGAAATACGAAAGCTTTTTGCAGAATGTCCACTATCTAAACAGATGAAGTTTACGCCCGCATTTTTCTCTTTCAATATTGATGGTGGCAGGTGTGAAGAGTGTAAAGGTGAAGGCACGGTGACTGTTGAGATGCAATTTATGGCCGACATACAACTAGAATGCGAATCATGCCACGGCAAAAGATTTAAATCAGATATTCTGGAAGTTGAATACAAGGGGCACAATATTCACAGCATATTAGAGATGACTATTGATGAAGCAATTGAGTTTTTTGGGAAACAAAAAGGGAAAACAGAACAGAAAATAGTCAAACGAATGAAGCCATTGCAAGATGTGGGGCTTGGATATATAAAGCTAGGACAGTCATCATCAACCCTATCAGGGGGTGAGAGCCAACGAGTGAAGCTTGCATATTATCTGGGAGAAGAAAAAGCCGAACCAACTATATTTATTTTTGACGAACCCACCACCGGTCTGCACTTTCATGATATTAAAACTTTGCTCAAAGCACTAAATGCACTTATTGAACGTGGACACACGGTTATTATAATTGAGCACAATATTGATGTAATAAAATGTGCCGACTATATTATTGATTTAGGCCCCGAGGGAGGAAATGCAGGAGGGAATATAGTAGCAATGGGAACACCCGAAGAGGTTGCCCAAAATGAACAATCATACACAGGGCATTTCTTGAAAGAGAAGTTATAGATTTATGATTATCCAATATAGGATAACAAACAAGAAGACACCTATTGATGAATATTTACCAAACAACGCCTTTTCAAATTTGGGGTGGCGTTGTTTTCCTCCAAAGTATTCAATATATATGCCTGATAGTATATACGGAATTGCAAATACTATAAACATATTATTCTTTAGGGCTTCCCATAGCCGAAGATGCAAAAGATCATGTAAGGCTCGTTGGGTGCCACATCCGGGACACTTATACCCAGTGGTAAGTAGAAAAGGACATTGAGGAAATATTGCCATTTCATTAGGGTCAAATACATAAAATAAAATAGTCGCCAACACTAGCAATATGCTAATGAAGGCGGCTATTATTATCTTAGATGTTCTATTCACAAGAACTCATTATGATTAGTAGTTGTATATACTATAAACACCATCACCCATAATTTGTGATATCCCATCAAACAAATTACCTTTTGATAACGTGTAAAGCGTAACCACATAATACACTGCACCTACCACAAGGCCTACTATAGTCCACCAACGAGCACGACGCGAAAAGTGCTCGGCTCTGTCGTAGTTTCCGGCATAGTAGTTTGGATTAACCTGAAAGCCATACACAAGTGCTATAATTCCAAAAACAGGAAAGCAACACAAGGTGACTAATACAGACTGCCATAGCCAGTTTGTTGGCTTTAGCGGTGGTACCTCATCATATTGATCATCATTTATCTCACTGTCCAATGGTGGGGGCACTATTGGTTTATTATCATCAAACTGATTTTCTATCATCTCTTTTAATTAAATTGAATAAACAGAATTGCCAATCACACTACCTAGGCTGGCAGCAGAAAAACCAAATACGAGCATTGCTACAAATGCCAAAACAAGAACAGCCACCCAACCAATTGTTACCCAAAAGGTGATAACCGTCCATCTCTTTGCTTGTCTTGAGGAATCATTCGCCAACGCATATTCGCCTGCATTATAAAGTGACTCAACCTTAGATGCACTAACTATACCAACTATACCCAGCAAACTAAGCACGCTGCCACAAAGAATAAAAGGAAGAATGGTCACCAAAATAGATTCAACCAACCATGTCTTGGGCACTGGTTCCATGTTAACTCTACTTCCGGGTGCATATGCAGGCTCCGCAGGTGGTGGTGTAGCAGAATGAGAAGGGGGAGTTTGTGGAGGATAGTATCCTGCACTTTCAGCAAATAAAGACTGAAGCTCCTCCACCTCATTGGCAGGCTTCCAATCTACCATATCATTTGTCCAAACAAGAGTATATCTTTTAATTGCCTCCACTCTCAACTCCTCGGGAGTGAACGGGCCATTCTGTTTTCCGGTGTTATCAATGTAGAAATAGCGATTCATAATTGTAGGTTTTATAATTGTTTTTTATAGTCTTCAGGTGTAATTTTTATTGTTCTTATCACAACATTATCCTCATCAGTATATACATACTCAATTACAACATTGTTATCAGTAAAAATTTTAAGATCGGGATTGATTCTGAAAGCCTCACTAATGTTAGCTTTAGTTTGTGCCTCCATTTCATCCATCAACTCTATAACCTGTGTAGTATTTATAATTTTATAAATATACTTGAAAGTATTATCAGAATCAACCTCTGCTCTCATAAAGAGAGTGTTCTCATCAAGTTGAGCAGGTGCTTCTTTGTTTAAATTATATGCCATCTTATTTAGTTCTTTATTTAGCTCTTTGCTATTGCCCGAACAGCCAATAAGCAGAAGTGCAAAAAAGATAGACAGATATAAGCTTTTTAATTTCATAATCATACTATTTTATTGATACAAAGTTAAAAAAGTAAATTAATAAAGAAAATAATAACAGCGGTAAAATGTGGGAAGCAGATGAATATTTGTGCATAAAAAGAAATAGCAGAATGTCTCACGACATCCTGCTACTTTAAGTTAACCTTAAATCTAATACTATTATGAAAAAACCACATCACAAATATAAAAAAGAAATTTATATCCGCCAAATAATTTCAATAGAAAATTAAAATTATTTTTTATCTTTCAATTTGATAGCTACAATAGCACTTTAGAGATAAGTTGATAATATCGATTACATCAGCCTTTTAAATAGTAGGTAGTCCCATTCCTGTTATTTTTCGATATAAATCTAATGCATAAACATCCGTCATTCCAGAAACAAAATCAACAATTGATTGCAAGCGTGTATATAAGTCTTCACTTTGTGGCTTATATTGTTTTGGCATTCGTTGCAAAAGAAGCTTTGAATATGCATGCTCGGGATTTAAAATAGCCTCGGTGAACGCTTCCAACAAAAATCCAATAATACGATACCCTGCAAGTTCAATATCTAGTACCTCTTTTGAGAAGTATATATTTTCGAATGCAAAATCAGAACAAGTCTTATATGCCTTACTTGCTTTTTCACTTATACTATCAATGAGAGAGCCCTCGAAAGTACCGGAAAGTATTTTGTCTTCATTCTCAATAAAAGCTCGAGAGCACTCGCTGACCAACAAACCTATTACACTTGCCCGCAAATATGCAATTTGCTCATTAACATCGGTGAGCAGTGACATATTTTTGATTCGTCGCTGTTTACGCTCTTCATCAAAGAAGTTTAGGAATAACTCAAAAGCCTTTTCAGTAGTAATAATATGTAGTTTGTGTGCATCCTCTATATCCATTACTTGATAGCAAATATCATCAGCAGCCTCCACCAAATACACAAGCGGATATCTCGCATACCTAAGCGGTACGTCTGACACCTTAAGAATACCAAGCTCATCAGCAATAACTGAATACTCCTCTTGCTCGGAAGCAAAAAATCCAAATTTATTTTTACCACCACTTAGCATTGAAGAATAGGGATACTTAACTATGGATGCCAGTGTAGAATAGGTCATAGCAAACCCACCTTTACGTTTTCCATAAAACTGATGCATCAATAGCCTCATCACATTGGCGTTACCCTCAAAGCTGGTAAAATCAGTCCAACAACCTCCCTCATCTATAACCTGCGGTCCCAAAACCTTTCCACCTCCTTCTGAGAAGAATGTTGAAATGGCCTGTTCTCCCGAATGTCCAAAAGGAGGGTTCCCCATATCATGCGCAAGACATGCCACGGCTACAATAGAACCAATTTCCTCAAAATGGGCGCTCGACGATGGATACTTTTCACGAAGGGCTTGCCCCACAATATCACCAACAGAGCGGCCAACACTTGCCACTTCGAGACTATGTGTCAACCTATTGTGAACAAAAATGCTACCCGGCAATGGGAAGACTTGTGTTTTGTTTTGCAATCTGCGGAATGGAGATGAGAATATCAATCTGTCATAATCACGTTGATATTCTGTACGCGCATGCTTTCTGTCGTCATTATAATCTTCCATCCCAAATCTCTTAGAGGAGAAGAGCTTTTCCCAATTCATCATCTTTTCGCTTCGTTTTGTTTTAATATTCACAAAGGTAATTATTTTGCACAATAATATTCATTTGATTTTCAAAGCATAGTGAAATACTTATACTGTGGCACGTCTGTACAAATATCAACATTAGTTTTCCAAACCCTTAGTTGATACGTATTCATTCACAGATATAACTTTCCACATCTTAATAAAGCCACATTCATTCAAAAATATACTATTCAATATCATAAATGCACCATATTACACCCATTAGATTATTTTCCATATAGAATTATCACCATAATTATATCGGGGCATACTATCAAACATATTTTTGACAGCATATTTGATTATGAATATACTATTCCATACTACAATGACAATTCACTTTTAGAGATTTTTGGTTTTGAAATGATTATCATATATAAATCACCTCTGATTTATGGTTATGATTCGTTACAATTATATCAATTTGCAGTGATTGTCGTCCATGTAAAATTACAAAGACAATAATCACTAGTGATTAATACCAAAATATTGTTATTTGATAAGTAGTGACTACTGTTTGTGCTTCATGAAGATATGGAACAGCAATTAATGGAACAAAAGTGCCCAATAAAAGAGTGTGAATGTTACTTCTATAAATGAATATGGCATTTTTTGATCATTTATTATATCCTCTTTGGCCGGATATGGCTTATTTATAATATTAGATACTCAATATTCAATCAATTATGACAAAACAATGGATTGGGTTTATCTGCAAAAGGATGAATATGTCTTGTTTTATATATTATTTGCCCTTTAACTGGTTCGTGGCGTATTATGTCATATTGTTTTTACGCCAAATGACTAAGATTATCATGTATTCTAAACTATGGCAAAACGCAGTCACAATCAACACTTATCATATTGATAATGCTTGTTTTATATTTTTTGTGTGTTATTTGTCGTCATCTTCTCTAAATAGCTTTAAATTTGCATTCTAAATTTTATAGCACAGATGAGTGACGTATTAAAACACGAGTGCGGTATAGCGATGATTAGATTGCTAAAGCCACTTGACTATTATCACAAAAAGTATGGAACATGGCAATATGGCTTAGACAAGCTTTATCTGCTTATGGAGAAACAACACAATCGCGGCCAGGAAGGTGCTGGGCTGGGAGCTGTGAAACTGGACGCTGCACCTGGAAATGAATATATATTCAGAGAAAGAGCATTAGGCTCTGGAGCCATCACTGAAATATTTGACAAGGTACACGAATCGTACAATAAATTCACCCCCGAACAGCTTAATGATGTAGAGTTTGCAAAGAAAGTTGTACCCTATGCGGCAGAGCTATTTTTGGGACATCTTAGATATAGCACAAGCGGCAGAACTGCATTAACGTATGTTCACCCTCTACTAAGACGAAACAACTGGGCATCACGAAGCTTGGCTTTGGCAGGAAACTTCAGCATGACCAACACTGATGAAATGTTTGAACAACTACTATCGGAGGGACAACATCCACGAGATTATGCTGACAACTTTGTGATGCTTGAATCACTAGGTCATCATCTAGACAGAGAAGTACAGTTTCAATTTGACAAAATTGATAAGACAGACAAGACAGGATACGAAGTAAGCAATATAATAGAAGAAAACCTTGACATACCATTTATACTACAACACACCAGTGAGAAGTGGGATGGAGGATATGCCCTATGTGGACTAATAGGATGTGGCGACTCATTTGCCATTCGCGACCCATGGGGCATCAGGTCTGCATTTTATTATTGCGACGATGAGGTAATTGTTGTGGCATCAGAAAGACCTGTGATACAAACAGCGTTCAATCTAAAAAAAGAACATGTGGTAGAGCTTGATCCGGGACAAGCTTTGGTAGTGAAAAAGAATGGAACGATAAGCAAACACCAAATTCACGAACCCAAAGAAACCATCTCACCTTGTTCGTTCGAAAGAGTTTATTTCTCACGCGGCTCGGACTTCGACATATATCGAGAACGTAAAATGCTAGGGGAACTTCTTGTGCCGGAGATTGTTAATGCAATAGATGGCGACTTTGACAACACCGTATTTTCATTTATCCCCAACACTGCTGAGGTGGCATACTTTGGAATGCTAGAAGGTTTGGAAAACCGATTTAACCACCAAAAAGCAATGGAGATAGTGGAAAAACAAGGCAAACTTACTCCAGAAGAGACAAAAACTATTTTATCAAAAAGAGTAAGAGCTGAAAAGGTGGCAATAAAAGATATAAAACTAAGAACCTTTATTGCTCAGGGCAAATCAAAAGAGGAATTAGCTACTCACGTTTACGACATAACATACGGCTCACTAAGAAGAGGACAAGACAAACTTGTTATAATAGATGATAGTATTGTAAGAGGAACAACTCTGAAAAAAAGTATTATCAAAATATTAGACAGGCTTGATCCTACAAAAATAATCATAGTATCCTCATCACCACAAATCAGATATCCCGACTGCTACGGTATAGACATGTCTCGCATGAGCGAGTTTATAGCATTTAGAGCAGCCATTGAATTACTGAACGACCGTGGCATGCAACATATAATAAAAGATGTATATGAAAAATGTGTTGCTCAGAGTGGCAAGAAGAAAGAGGAAATCGTGAACCATGTGAAGGAGATATACGCCCCGTTTACAGATGAAGAGATATCAGCTAAAATAGCCCGAATGCTAACAGGCAAGGAAATAAAGTCGGAAGTAAAAATTGTTTTCCAAACAATAGAAGACCTCCACAAAGCCTGCCCAAACAATAAAGGCGACTGGTACTTTTCGGGCAACTACCCTACTCCCGGTGGAAACAGAGTTGTAAATAATGCATTTATAAATTACATAGAAAAAGAGGAGAATAGGACATATCAATATTCCCTTAATTTCCCAAAAAACGGAAAATGATAGAACGAATCATAATTCTTGACAATATAGACCCGGTGGTTTTCTTTGGTGTGAACAACAGCAACACACAGCTCTTGAAAACTTTGTATCCCAAACTTAGAATCGTAGCGCGCGGCAATGTGATAAAAGTTATAGGAGACGAAGAAGAAATTGCAAGCTTTGAAGAAAAGATTAATGAGTTGGAAAAGTATAGTATCGAGATGAATGTGTTGAAAGAAGAAGACATCATCAACATAGTAAAAGGAAACGCACCTGATATTGTAAAAGAAGATGACTTGATAATTCATGGTTTGAACGGGAAGCCCATCAGAGCCAGAACACATAATCAGAAGAGGCTAACAGAAGCTTTTGACACAAACGATATGCTATTTGCAATAGGGCCTGCAGGTTCGGGCAAAACTTATACTGCCATAGCGCTGGCAGTGCGAGCATTGAAAACTAAGCAAGTCAAAAAAATAATCCTTAGTCGCCCTGCCGTAGAAGCCGGCGAGAAACTAGGGTTTCTGCCCGGAGATATGAAAGAGAAAATCGATCCATACCTTCAGCCTCTTTATGATGCTCTGGAAGATATGATTCCACCGGTGAAGCTAAAGGAATATCTGGAAAATAAAATAATTCAAATAGCCCCGCTGGCATTTATGAGGGGACGAACACTCAATGATGCCATTATTATTTTGGATGAAGCTCAGAACACGACCAAACAGCAAATCAAAATGTTTTTGACACGACTGGGACTGAACGGAAAAATGATAATCACGGGAGATATTACACAGATAGACCTACCCAGATCTCAGCAATCGGGACTAACACATGCCATGCACGTGTTGAAAAACATTGAAGGCATAGCATCTATTGAATTTGACAAGAAAGATATAGTGCGCCACCGACTTGTGCAACGCATTGTGGAGGCATACGAAAAAACCGAAGCAAAAGAAGATCGAGAGCTAACAGCAAACAGACAAAACAATTTTATATAAACAGTGTTTAGACACCATATAATATAGATTATCCAAACAAAAAAAGAAATAATGAATAATTCTCTTACAAAAACTGATTACAAATTCCCAAATCAAAGTGATGTTTATCACGGAAAAGTTCGTGACGTATATAGCATAGGCCAAGACACACTAGTGATGATAGCAACAGATAGGATATCTGCATTTGATGTGGTGTTGCCCGAAGGTATTCCATACAAAGGACAGGTGTTGAACCAAATTGCAGCAAAGTTTCTTGATGCCACATCTGATATTGTTCCCAACTGGAAACAAGCTACTCCCGACCCAATGGTTACAGTGGGCTTGAGATGCGAACCATTTAAAGTAGAAATGGTGATACGCGGATATATCACGGGAAGTGCATGGCGCGACTACAAAAAAGGAGCAAGATCAATTTGTGGTCTTCCATTGGCTGAGGGACTACGTGAAAATCAAAAATTTGAAACGCCAATAATTACCCCAACTACAAAAGCAGACTTTGGGCATGATGAAAACATCTCTAGAGAAGAAATCATAGCACAAGGCATTGTGAGCAAAGAAGACTATGAGCAACTGGAGCAATATACACTAGAGTTATTTAAACGTGGAACAGAGATGGCTGCCGAAAAGGGATTAATCCTTGTGGACACTAAATATGAATTTGGCAAGAAAGATGGAAAGATATATCTGATTGACGAAATTCATACACCCGACTCATCAAGATATTTCTATAGCGAAGAATATGAGGAGAGATTTGAAAAGGGAGAATCACAAAAACAACTTTCAAAAGAATTTGTGAGAGCATGGCTTATAGAAAATGGATTTCAGGGACAAGAAGGACAACAAGTGCCTGAAATGACAGAGGAGTATTGCAACTCTGTGTCAGAAAGATATATTGAGCTATACGAAAAGATTGTAGGAGAGAAATTTGTAAAAGCCAATGCAGCCGACTTGGAAGCTCGCATTGAGAAAAATGTAGTTGATTACTTACAAGCATAATATTATGCAATATAATAATACAGCTTTGCGCATTAATAAATGTGTGCAAAGCTGTATCTAATTTTTATAGACATGGAATACGATGTAGAGAAAGTAAAACCTTATGATAATGATCAGCCCAAGACTGAACAGGTAACTGCGATGTTTAATGAGATTGCCCCAAAGTATGATCTACTGAATGGTGTATTATCATTAGGCATTGATGGATACTGGAGAAAAGAAGCACTGAGAGCCATCAAGAAATACAACCCAAAACAAATTTTGGATATAGCAACAGGCACAGGTGACTTTGCAATAATGGCACAAAAGGTTTTGAGACCAGACCGTATCACGGCTACCGACATATCAGAAGGAATGATGAATGTGGGAAGAGAAAAAGTATTGCAGAAAGGGCTTCAGGATGTAATTACTTTTGAATATCAAGACTGTGCTGAACTTTCATACTACGACAACACATTTGATGCTGCTACAGTGGCATTTGGTGTAAGAAACTTTGAAGATATAAACAAATCATTCAAAGAGGTATTGAGAGTGCTAAGACCGGGAGGTGTATTTATGTTTGTGGAGCTAACAACACCCGAGAAGTCTCCAATAAAAGAACTACATTCTACATATACAAAATATGCGATGCCTGTTATTTCTAAAGCATTATCAACAGAACAAAGAGCTTACGAATATTTGCCTGAATCAATAGAAGCATTTCCACAAGGAAGAAACATGATGCTTATATTACAAAAAAATGGATTCACCAATATTCGCCTAAGACGCTTCACACTTGGTATCACCACTCTGTATATCGCAGAAAAACCAATTTAGATAGTTCTCATGGATAAGTACGGATTAATTGGATATCCTCTGGGACATTCCTTCTCGGCAAAGTATTTCAACAATAAGTTTAAAGAAGAAGGTATTAACGCAGAGTATCAAAACTTTGAAATTGAGGATATAGCAAAAATAAAAGAGATTATTAGTAACACCACTGATCTAAAAGGGCTGAATGTTACTATTCCTCACAAAGAAGGCGTCATACCTTTCTTGAGCACCCTGTCGGACGATGCAAAAGCAATAGGTGCCGTTAACACCATAAAAGTTGTGAGAAATGATGATAATACATTATCATTATCAGGACACAATACCGATCATATAGGTTTTAGAAACTCAATAGAACCACTTATCAAACCCGACATACACACCAAAGCACTAGTGCTGGGAACGGGTGGAGCATCAAAGTCGGTAGTTTATGCATTAGAGAGTATGAATATTGAGTGCTTGTATGTATCTCGCACAGGTGGAGAACAACGAATAACATATGACGATATTGACAAATCTGTAATTAATGATTACAAAATAATTGTCAACTGCTCGCCAGTTGGCACATTTCCAAATATTGACCAATGCCCTAAGTTGCCATACAAGCATATCACCAACGACCATCTGCTGTATGATTTGGTGTATAATCCTGAGGTAACACTTTTTTTACAAAAGGGATTAGATAACGGTGCTACAATAAAAAATGGTGCAGAGATGCTTGAAAAACAAGCCATAGCAGCTTGGAATATTTGGGTTGAATAGATTTTTATTCAAAATTTAATTATTAACTTTACATCCCATATAAGAGGAATATTCACTCAAGGGCGAATATTCCTTTTTTGGTGTTTTGTATTTTGAAAAAACCATACTACAATGAATGAAAGAATTAAAGGAGGAGTCCTAGTATTACTAGGGGCTATTAGCTTTGGCTTTTTATCTACCATAGTAAAATTTGCGTACGAAAAAGGATATACGCTAGGTGAAATAACAGGTTCGCAAGCATTCACCGGGATGGTGACGCTGTGGGTTGCATATTGGATATCATCCTCAACAAAGAAAAATAAAACCAACAAACAAGTAAAAGAAGATACTAACAAAAAACCTGCCACTAAGTGGTGGAAGGTTGCCTTTGCCGGAATATTTACAGGACTTGTGGGAATATTCTACTATCAGTGTGTCAAGCTACTTCCTGCCTCCATTGCTATAATATTATTAATGCAATATCTGTGGATAAGTATTATTATTGAAGCAGTGGTGTTTAAGAAAAAGCCAACAAAAAAACAGCTACTACTATTGGGAGTTGTATTTATTGGCACCTTCTTGGCCGGCGGCATATTTAGCGACAGGGTAGAGCTAAACCTTAAGGGGGTTATATACGGATTATTGGCAGCTACAAGCTATGCAATATTCCTGATGACAAGCGGAAGAATTGGTAATGACCTGCCGGTTTTGAAAAAGAGTGCTCTGATGATAACCGGGTCTTGCGCTGCAACATGGATTATATTCCCACCTCTATTTTTCTTCAACGGAGTTTACTTTGGCGGGCTATATGCATGGGGATTAGCTCTTGCCCTGCTTGGAACTGTGATTCCACCATTCTTCTTTTCATACGGAATTCCTCGAATAGGAGTTTCTATCAGTGCTATCATTAGTGCTGCAGAGCTGCCAACGGCAACGCTCTCTTCTGCACTTATATTAGGCGAGTCGGTTGACTTTATAAAATGGATTGGAGTTGGATTGATTTTACTTTCTATAATTGCCACAAATATAAAATCAAAAGACATGGGATTAAAAAGTTAAGTATATGTTTATCAAACCACAGGTATATAAAAGCGAAAAGCCCGCGAAATCACTTCGCAGACTTTTCTTGTTAACACAATCTTCATGAAACAAACTACACTATCGAGTTGATTGCAGAATCATAATCTGGTTCTTGTGCAATCTCAGGAACCAGTTCTGTATAAACTACTTTCCCTTCCGCATTTACTACCACTACTGCACGAGCTAGAAGTCCACGCAAAGGACCATCTGCCATGAGTACGCCATACGAATTGCCAAATGACTTATCGTCGCGGAATACTGAAAGAGTTACCACGTCCTCTAATCCTTCGGCACCGCAAAAACGCCCTGATGCAAAGGGAAGGTCTGCCGAAATACAAAGAACGGTTGTATTTTTTAAAGAGCTAGCTTCTTTATTAAATCTACGAACAGATGCTGCACACACACCAGTGTCAATACTTGGGAATATATTAAGAACTACATTCTTTCCTTTAAGTTCTGAAAGTGATAGTTCTGAAAGGTCTCCTTTTACTAATGTAAAATCAGGTGCTTGTGTCCCAATCTCAGGTAATTCTCCTACTGTATTAACAGCATTGTCGTGAAATGTTATCTTAGCCATATATTTTATTTAATGTTTTATAGTTATTATTGTGAATATACAGGAATGATTATGAAACGCATACCATTGTCATTCTCACTATCATAAACAAGAGATTTTATAAAAGGTTCAATGGGCTCTATTTTTTAACTTTTGCAAATTAAACACCCATTTCATCTTTTAAATATTTGACTGTATAACTCTCTTTATTTGATAATATTTCTTCAGGAGTACCCGTCACTATTATATTACCACCCTTGGCTCCACCTTCGGGCCCGAGGTCGATAATATAGTCAGCACTTTTGACAATATCCAAATTGTGCTCTATGACAATTATGGTATTTCCCTTATCCACCAATTTATTTAAAACACCAAGCAACACACGAATATCTTCAAAGTGCAATCCCGTAGTGGGCTCATCAAGCACATAAATAGTATTTCCGGTGTCGGTGCGTGCTAGCTCTGTGGCAAGCTTCACCCTTTGGCTCTCACCACCCGACAGAGTGGTAGATGACTGACCAAGCTTGATGTAGCCCAATCCCACCTCTTGCAACACCTTTATTTTGTGAAGAATATTAGGAACGTTCTCAAAAAACTCAACTGCAACATTAATTGGCATTTCCAACACATCAGAAATGGATTTACCCTTAAAGCGTACCTCCAGCGTTTCGCGGTTGTATCTTTTGCCATGACACTCCTCACAAGGAACCATAACGTCGGGCAGAAAATTCATCTCAAGGGTTTTGCTACCGTTACCTTTACATGTTTCACATCGGCCACCCTTCACATTAAATGAAAACCTACCCGGTTTATATCCTCTAATCTTTGCCTCGGGCATTCCTGCAAACAAATTTCGAACATCAGTGAAAACTCCTGTATAAGTAGCCGGATTGGAACGCGGCGTGCGACCAATGGGAGACTGGTCAACGCTTACAATCTTATCCACATTATCTATTCCTTTTATAGCCTTGTAAGGCTTAGGATCTTTGAGCGAACGATAAAACTTCTGACTCAATATTGGTTGCAGTGTTTCATTTATCAATGTTGACTTGCCACTACCCGATACACCCGTGACACATATAAATGTTCCCAAAGGAAACTTAGCTGTCACATTTTTCAGGTTATTGCCACTGGCCCCCTCTATAGTAAGCCACTTGCCACTTCCTTTGCGCCTCACCTCAGGAATTTTAATCTCTATCTTTCCATTCAGATAATTTGAAGTCAGAGTATTTTTCTTCAACATCTCATCAGGAGTTCCGGCATAAACCACCTCCCCACCCTTCAAACCGGCAAAGGGACCCATATCCACTACATAGTCAGATGCAAGCATCATATCCTTATCATGCTCCACCACCACAACTGAATTGCCCGAGTCACGAAGCTTCTTCAGCGACTCTATCAGCTTCATATTGTCTCGCTGATGTAATCCAATACTAGGTTCGTCCAGAATATACAGAACATTAACCAACTGCGAACCAATCTGAGTGGCCAATCTAATTCGCTGACTTTCGCCACCCGATAACGAAGCAGATGCACGAGACAGAGACAAATACCCCAATCCAACATCCACCAAGAAGCCAAGCCTATCCAGGATTTCTTTCTTTATCTCCTCTGCTATCAGCCTTTGGCGCTCGGTAACATGATTCTCTGCATCCTTAAACCATTCAAGCAAGTTGTTGATATCCATATCAGCCAATTCTGATATATTTTTATTGTTGAACCTGAAATGCAAAGCCTCTTTATTCAAACGCTGCCCCTTACATTCGGCACACTCGGAAGTGGATATAAACTGCCCAGCCCACTTTTGAGCTGTAGCCGATGCATCCTCATCCTGCTGCATATCTATATACTTGGCTATTCCCTCATATGTTACCATATAATTAGAATTGCCCAGCGATTCATTCTTTATCTTCAATCGCTCATCCGTGCCATAAATAATCTCGTCAAGCGCATCCTTAGGAATATCCTTTATGGGAGTTTTGAGAGTAACATCATGCTTTTCGCAAATAGCAGCTATTTGCCAGAAAAACAGATTGCTCTTTTCTTTCCCCAAAGGAAGAATACCACCCTTGGATATACTTAGTGATTTGTCAGGAATAATTTTGTCAATATCTATCTCATCAACATATCCCAACCCCTTACACTTGGGGCAAGCACCCAGAGGCGAGTTGAACGAGAAGTTGTGAGGAGCAGGTTCATTGTATGACAACCCCGTGGTGGGGCACATCAACGATCGACTATAAAACCTAGCCACATCCGACTCCACATCTTGAATCATAATTAATCCTTCGCCATGCTTCATGGCAGTGCGCACACTTTGCTTGAGCTTGTCTTCAAACTTATTGGAAACTATCAGTTTGTCAACTAATATCTCCACGCTGTGATTCTTGTATCTGTCAAGCTTCATGCCGGCTTCTATTTCACGAATTTGGCCATCAACACGCACACTCAGGAATCCTTTTTTGCGTATCTGCTCAAACAATTCCTTGTAATGCCCCTTACGATTGCGCACCACGGGGGCAAGCATATATATCTTCTTGCCAATATATCGTGTGAGAATAAGCTCTAGCAGTTGCTCCTCTGTATATTTCACCATTTGCTCGCCCGTATTGTATGAATAGGCAATGCCGGCACGGGCAAATAGAAGTCGCATAAAGTCATATATCTCGGTAGTAGTACCAACTGTGGAACGAGGGTTCTTATTAGTTGTCTTCTGCTCAATAGAAATCACAGGACTCAGTCCTGAAATTTTATCAACATCAGGACGCTCCATTTTGCTAAGAAAACCACGTGCATAGGCCGAAAAAGTTTCGATATATCTCCTTTGTCCCTCAGCAAAGATGGTATCAAAGGCAAGCGATGACTTGCCGCTGCCACTCAAACCGGTTATCACAGTGAGCGAATCACGCGGAATGGTAACATCTATATTTTTGAGATTGTGCACCCTGGCACCCTCTACCTCTATTAATTCATTATCTGTATTCATTGTCTTTGTAAAAACGAAAAAGGCACAAAATTGTTCGTCAGGGTTTTCTTTGTCCCCAACACATTATTTTGTGCCACAATATTATATACACACTAGCTTACAACCCATCGCGGATTGTGCACCTTTGGTTTGTCCTCTTTATTATAATATAAACTCTCTGTGGTAGGAATTAAAATAACGTATGACTTGCCCGGTCTGACTGTCAACTTTGTACTTCTCAGCCAAGAGTTGAAATCCTTGAGCTGCGCATACGTAATACCATGTTTTTTTGCAAAATCAACCAAGTTGGGTATTGATGATGTAACCTTCACTTTTTTAAAAGTCATTGGCTTATACAACTGATCGCCACGCAAAACAAAGCCATACTGCGAAGGATTTTCAAATACCATCTTTATTGCAAGCATTCTAAAATAGTATCGCTTAGTCTCCTCTACCAGCCAAAGATCAAGACCATCGTCAGCCTTCTGATTTCTCAACTCATTTGTGATTCTGCCCTGCCCACCATTATAAGACATTGTTGCCGAGCTCCACGAGTTGTATTTGCGATATGCATCTTTTAAATACTTAGCAGCTGCCACAGTCGATTTCTCTATGTGATATCTTTCATCAACTTCGGCAGACACCTCCAAGCCATATCCCGGTGCCGTACTTGGCATAAACTGCCACAGCCCTGCAGCTCGTGCCGGGGAAACTGCACGCGGATCGAGGCTGCTCTCAATAACCGCCAAATACTTCAAATCATCGGGCAATCCCTGCTCTTTAAGTATTGGTTCTATGATTGGGAAAAGCCTATTAGCCCGCTTTATCAACAACATAGTAGTAGAATGAAAATAAGTAAAACTATTTAGCTCCCTATCCATTCTTTCGTGCAAATCGTATCTATCTAGTTTTACGGTCTCGCCTGCAAACACAATTTCATCGGGCACACTGGCAGAGGCCGTCATAGACAAAACCTGCGGACGCTGCTGCTCCACATGCCTAGCATTATTAAACGACAGCAAACCAAAAATGGTGACACCCGTCAAAAGTGCAAACAGAATAAGATAAAGTAGCGTTCTCTTCATTTAAATTAATTTCAACTATAAAACAATCAATGATTCATCGCAGATGGTAATTTTCTCGATACCATCCTCATGAACTATATAAGTATTCTCAACACCCACAGCACCAATATTGGGCAATACAAATTTAGGCTCAATAGCAATAGTCATTCCCGGTTGAAGAATTTCGCGAGAACGAGGCGCAAGCACCGGCGGCTCATTAATCTCGAGCCCCACTCCATGACCTATAAATTTTGCCTGCTGCGTTGTGCCCATAAAATAATCACTCAATCCCTTTTCCTTGGCTATACTCTCTGCCGCAAAATAAAGATCAGCCGCACCAACACCCGCTTTTGCAAAACCAGCAATACTCTCAAGTATCTGTATAGACACCTCATGAGCCATATATGCCAAATCGGGTGCATACTCTATTGCAAAGGAGCGAGTCATATCATCCATCACCGGCTTATAATTGCCAGCCATATCCACCATCAAGGTAGTGCCCGGCAAAAGCTTTGTGCCATTGGCACCCAGTGGCAAAACAGGCGAAGCACCCTCACCACCCAACGCAAAATCAAATGGAGAAGCACTATGAGCATTTTCGCCCGCAAGAATGCTACCCATATGTATATCCATGTTAGGGCCAAATGTTTTGAAAACACCCATCGACCCACTCTTTCTCATCAAATGCTCAAGTTCGATCTGAAAATCAATATCAGTCATCCCCGGTTTATAAATATCAGGAATCTGCTCATACACAGAAGCATGAATCCGTGCACACTCCCTCATCATATCCAACTCATACTCAGACTTAATACTCCTCAACACCCTCATCACTCCCGACACATTAACAGCTTGAGGATTTCCCATTGCATCTAATAAACGAAGAGAAGCATTGTATGAAAGAACATCACTTTCAATCATCAGCCTATTTGGTAAAGCCATACCACGCTCTTTTAGATAATCCGGAATAAGCTCAGGCTTGTGTATATATATAACGTTATTCCCTTCCAATCCACTGGGTCGTCTAGCAAATGCCAAGGGTTCTCTACCCGGCACCACATACAAGTACCCATCGAATATACGCCCAAATAGGTAATAAATATTTGTTGAAGATGTAATTATGCACGCATCCGCCTCGGCCGATACAATTGATTGTTGTAGTTTTTCTACTCTCTGTTTATACTCGCCACTCAAAGTAATACTCATAATAATATATATATCTATTTTCTGTCAAATATAATAAATACAATTTAGGTATGAAGCATAAAAAGTTCATATTTTGATAAACATATTAAGCAAAATACCGCACCTGTGATTCAATAAGGCATTTACATTTAGTCT
>CAZSKF010000009.1:0-20716 GCA_964607405.1 uncultured Proteiniphilum sp.
TCGGGGTCAAATGTTAACAGGACTGGTTGAAAAACTAGTTTTTATGACTGATCCGCATGCAGATTTGTATGAAAAATTACTTTTTCATGCTCGTCCAATATTGGACCGGGCACCAAAAGAGTTTGGACAACCTTTTCCAATATTGGACGGGGCGTAAAAGCGGGTATTTTATGCGTTTTTGTTAACAGGTCTTTGCATCTACAGAGTTCATCATGCATTTTCATTAGCAGAATTTAATGTTTAAGCGGTTATTCTGGCTCGTCCAATATTGGACGAGCACAAAAAAGAGTTTGACCATCTCTGTCCAATATTGGACGGGGTGAAAAATTTGTTTTTCAATATTCCCACAATGTGATATTTCAGAAAAATGCCTTTCTACAATAAACATCGCTGTTAAATAGATCTCCTTTTTTCATAATTTAAAATGTAAGTGTGTTTTGTAAAATTTAAAATGTAACTCTATGATTAATTACTTACATAGTTTATGAGATACTTCTAAATAATCGGGAGATGGATATGTGTTGAGGGTGTTTAAGTCTATTTGTATGGGTGGTATTTATTTGTTGGCTTGGTTCTGCAGAGTAGCAAGAGCAACAGTATTAATGCAAAAAAGAGGTTGCCCCAGATATATTTAGGGACAACCTCTTTATAATAAGTCTATTTGAGTTGTTTATAATCCTATAAGAGCTCTCTAAGCTTGTCTGCTGAGAGATCTATGGCCTTTATAACTCCATATTCGTCAATTAAGTAACTCTTGAAGCCTCTCTCTAAATTAAACTCTTTATAAGTTTTAGAGTTAGCTCCTTTTGCATCGCAAAATTGCGAATCCATATCGATTTTATCTAGAAGAGCCGTTCTTTTACATACACTTATGTTATCGTCTAATGAAATAGAGATAAATTCTATATCGCTTGCATTCATCTTAAGATAGTTGCTAAGCTTAATGTTGTTGACTCTTGACGGGGCATCGTATGCAGCCCAAAAGTTTAATACAACTTTTTTGCCTTTGTAATCGTTAAAGTCGAGATTTTGTCCTTCCAACCCAGTGAGTGAAATGTTAGGGAACTCGTTTCCTGGATAATAACCTATGGAAGTTTTTTCGGTTTTGATAGAACTCGACATTAGTACAAACGATATTGCCAATAGGCTAAAGTTTAAATACTTCATAAATAAATAATTTGGTTTATACTAAGCTTCACTCTGTGCATCACGCATTTAGAAGCCCTTTCCTTGTTGACCTTTCGCTAAAGATCAAATTTGAATGGGACAAAAGTAGTATTGTTTATATTAAATGCAAACTTTATACTCAAAAAAAACTCTGCTAAATGTTAATGCTGTGCGTATGTGGCTCATTATTAGGGGTGTGTCTATTTGTGCCAACTGTGTGATTTTGTGTGTGATTTGTGGTAATGTGTTCAAATATAGGTGTTTATGCGTGTTTGCGTAATGTGGATGAATAGATTTATATAATAATGTATCTATTGATTGACGTTTGGGGTTTATTATCTGATTTTGTAATGTTCAATTGATTTTAATAAAGCATTTTGCTTCGATTTTAAAATAATACCTATCTTTGCCTAGCTTAAGCATTTTGCTTGATTAGTGTTTTTTTTATAGATAAACTGAAAGGAAAAAGATAAGTTTTATGTCAAAAGTTGATTTTACGGGACTAGGAGTTGCGCTTGTTACTCCTTTTAATAATGATGGATCTATAGATTTTGATTCATTAGAAAAGGTTGTCGAGTTTCAAATCACCAATGGTGTTGATTATATAGTTGCTTTAGGCACAACTGCTGAAACATCTTCGCTTACAATTGATGAGCAAAGAAAGGTTGTTGATTTTGTAATAAAGGTTGTTGCCAAACGTGTGCCCATTGTTGTGGGTATGGCTAGTAATTGTACTGCCTCGCTTATAGAGCGGGTAAGTAATTTTGATTTTACCGATATAGATGCAATATTGTCTGTTACACCATATTATAATAAGCCTACGCAAGAGGGACTATTTAGGCACTTTTGTGCTTTAAGTGAAGTGTCTCCGGTTCCAATAATTTTGTATAATGTGCCCGGCAGAACGGGAGTAAACATGACTGCGGATACTACTTTGAGAATAGCAAAAGCATGTGCAAACGTTATAGCTATTAAAGAGGCTTCTGGAGATATGAATCAGATTAAAGAAATAATAGATGGTTCAAACGAAGGGTTTTACATGATTTCAGGAGATGATGCGGTAACTACGGATGTGATTCTTGCCGGCGGTATTGGAGTTATATCAGTATTTGGGAATGCGTTCCCCAAAGAGATGAAGTGGCTTGTAAAAAGTGCTTTAGAGGGAAGCGCTGCATCTGCTCGTGATAAGATGGAGTCGGACTTTAGCTCTTTGTTTAAGCTGATGTTTGTAGATGGAAATCCTGCCGGGGTTAAATCTCTTCTGTGTTTGAGGGGCCTGGTAAAAAATGTTCTCAGGTTGCCATTAGTGGAAGTTAGCGATGAAACCAGCAATAAAATTAAGAATGAATATAAGAGGTTTTCTTAGCATTTGAGTCATTTCAAAATTATTGAGATGTGGGTAAGTAGCGCTAAGTTTGTTACAATACTTGTGGAAAGCAAAATAAATGATGTTGATAGCTCGTCTTAATAGATTATCTTTGTAGTCAATTATAAATTATTTAATATACAGTTATGTTTTCAGGAATAATAGAAGAGGCTGCAACAGTTGTGGCAATAGAAAGAGACAAAGCAAATTTACATCTTACTTTAAACTGCTCGTTTACAAATGAGCTACAAATTGACCAAAGTGTTTCGCACAATGGAGTGTGTCTTACAGTGGTAGATATTAAAGATGATAACTATACTGTTACTGCTATTCAAGAAACGCTAGATAAATCAAACATAGGCTTGTTGAAAGTGGGTAGTAAGGTAAATCTGGAGCGTAGCATGAAGATGAACGGGAGATTGGACGGGCATATCGTTCAAGGTCATGTTGATCAAACTGCGATATGTGTTGATGTGAAAGAGGCTGACGGTAGCTGGTATTATACTTTTAAGTATGACTTTGATAGAGATATGGCCGAGAAGGGCTATTTCACTGTTGATAAGGGATCTGTTACAGTAAATGGAGTTAGCCTAACTGTTGTTGACCCTACGGAAGATACATTTAAGGTTGCTGTGATTCCTTTTACACACGAACTGACTAATTTTCACGAGATAGAGAAAGGAAGTGTTGTTAATATCGAGTTTGATATAATAGGGAAATACATTAGTAGAATAACAAAGCTTCAAGCAATATAACATAGGCTAATTTAGTGGAAAAGCGAGGTTAATTAAGCTTTAAAAGCTTTATAAAAAATGAACTTTCGACCTTTTTTATCTAAGTTTGAAATGTTTTGTTGCTTACGATACAAAAAAATATCATCTTTGTATCCTCAAAATAATATGAAACTATCGACCAACTACAAGTTGAATATACTGAATATAATGAATATAACAGCCAAACGCTTCTTTTCTTTAATACTTTTTATTGTTGTTGCAACATCAGCTTTTTCGCAACAAGTAGGTGCTAATTCACCATACGGCAGATATGGTTATGGCCAATTGTCAAACCAAACCTTTGGAGCTTCCGAGGCAATGGGTGGCATAAGTTATGGAATTAGAAGAAGTCAACAAGTGAATCCGGGTAACCCGGCTTCTTATTCAAAGCTGGATACGTTGACTATGATTTTTGACTTTGGTGTGTCAGCTCAATATTCACAACTAAGTGATGGTATTAATAAGCAACACTTTTGGAATGGAAATCTAGATTACGTTGCAATTCAATTTCCAATCATAAAAAAGATAGGTGCAAGTGCTGGTATAATACCCTACTCCAAAACTGGATATAGCTTTGGTCAGTCTAAGTCGTCAGGTGTGGTATATGATGAGGTATTTAGAGGAGACGGGGGCTTGAGCAGAGTTTATGCCGGAATTGCATATGAGCCTATTAAGTATATATCTATAGGAGCCAATGTTAATTACTTGTTTGGAAGCTTTACTTATAGTAGTGTTTCTATGCCTGTAAGCTCTACCGGATCTACTATAGGTGAGGAGAGAAAGAGCTATTCGATAAGAGATTTTAATTATGATCTTGGAGCGCAATTTACATTGCCAATCGATCGTGAAAGTGCTGTTACTTTAGGAGTGGTATTTGCGCCTAAAATGACAACTAAATCGGATGTGTATATTACGGAGAAGATGTTTATGGCAGACCCATATTTAAATCCGGGTGTTAGTCCAAGCGAGGTGTTGAGAGATGATACATTGTCTAATAGGTCTTTTCAGTTGCCAAATACTCTTGGTGCAGGTATAACATATTCTAATAAGAACCTTCTTGTAGGAGTTGATGGTACTGTTCAGCAATGGAGTGGTCTTAAATATCCAAACGAACTAGATGGACTTAATGAAAATAATAGATTTAATAATGGGTATTTGGTGTCTGCAGGTGCAGAATATATTATAGACCCTTACAGCCGAAACTTCTTTCAGCGTATAAGATTTAGGGCTGGATTGTCATATGGTAACTCATATATTAATGCAAACGTAAGCAATCCTTCAACAGGGGTTTCTGTAGGAGTAGATGGATATAAAGAATATGGAGCAAGCTTTGGTATAGGTCTTCCTTATAGAGATTTTATGACCGGGAGATTATCACTTATCAATATTGGCTTTAGCTATACTACTCAACGACCAAATCTTCCAAATATGATTAAACAGGATATGTTTAAAGTCTCTTTAAATATGAATATCAATGAATTTTGGTTTAACAAAAGAAAGTTTAATTAGTATTTAGTATCTTTGTTTTTATATTCTAATTGCAAATTAAACTATTTGTGATAGTGTAGGTCAAAACAACAATCAAAATCGATTATATAATACATTAAAACGACAAATAAATATGAAAAAGTTATTGTTAACAGGGTTATTTGCGATAGCAGCTATTGTTGCAATTAACGCACAAAAAGCAGGTTACGATCCTGTAAGATCTCCCTATGGTACTGGTGAGGATAGTGTTAAGTGTCGTATGAACTTAAGCCTTATGTCAACTTCTGCAAAAGCAGAAAATTACAAAGATGCGCTAGCACCATGGAATGATGTTTTTGAGAATTGCCCGGCATCAAGTAGAAATATCTATATTTATGGACCTAGAATTTTTAAAAGTCTGTATGAGACAGAAACAGATGCTGCAAAAAAGAAAGAGTACTTGGATCAGGTATTAAGTATCTATGATACTAGATTGAAGTATTTTGGCAATGAGGAAAATAAAGGTACTGTGTTGGCTTATAAGACTTATGACTACATGGAGTTGATGGAAAATAATGCAGACTCTAAAGTTATATATGAATGGCTAGGGGAGGCATTAGAAGATATGAAGTCTGATATGGAGCCCAAAGATGCTTACTCGTACTTTATGGTTGCATCTTTAAATCAGTTTTTGAGTGATAACTCTAAAAAAGATCAGTATATAAATGATTACTTTAGAGTTGTAGGTTATGTAGATGAAGCTATCACTAAGGCTAATGCTGCCGATGATAGTGCAAACTCAGACTATCTTGGATTGGTTAAAGATGGCATATTTAAAGGCTTTGTTAATAGTGGAGCTGGTGACTGTAATACTTTAACCGAATATTATGCAGCTAAGATTGATCCAAATAAAGATAATAAAGCGTTTTTGTCAGAAGTTGTAGATGCTCTTAACTCAGTTGGATGTAGTGATACAGAAATATACTTCACAGCTGCAGAATACCTACATAAATTGGAGCCAACTGCAGGATCAGCACTTGGATTGGCAAACAAAAGCTTGAAAGATAAAGATTATGATAATGCAATTAAATATTATCAAGAAGCTGCTGAACTTGAATCTGATAAAAGTAGGGCTTCAGGTTATATGCTTCAACTAGCAGGTATATTCTCAAATCAGCGTAACTTTGCCAGAGCAAGACAAGCTGCTAACGAGGCTTTACAGTATAACCCAAATAACGGGGATGCTTATATCTTGATTGCTCAGCTATATGCTGCATCTGCTGAAAACGTTTTCCCTGAAAGAGAGAAAAGAGGGCTTGTATTTTGTGCAGCTGTAGATAAACTGCAAAGAGCAAGATCAGTTGACCCAAGCGTAAGCGCAAAAGCTTCGAGCCTAATAAATCAATATTCAGCGTATTTTATGGATACCGAAGCTGCCTTTATGATGGGTATTAAAGCAGGTGAGTCTGTTGCAATTCCAGGATGGATTGGCGAGACAACGGTAGTAAGATTGAAATAACTTATAAAGATATATATTCTTGAAAAAGCTATACGAAATAGCATTTAATAAAAGCACAATAACCGCTATTATGGCGGTTGTTGTGCTTTTGTCTGTTTTATCATGCCGCAAAAAAGAGGATGATAAGGTGGATATGAAGTTTGATCCGGAGGTAACTCCATCAATGGTTACAGATTCGGTTGTGACTTTGATCTCGGATTCAGGTATCACTAGGTACAAGTTGATGACAGACTCTTGGCATATTTTTGATAAGGCTAAAGATCCGCATTGGTTTTTTCCACAGGGAATATATTTAGAGAGGTTTGATGAGAACTTAGTTGTGGAGGCTACAATAGTTGCAGATTCTGCGTGGAACTTCACAAATAAAAAGCTTTGGCGACTAAAAGGAAATGTAGAAATCACTAATATGGAAGGTGATGAGTTTGCCAGTGATGAATTGTTTTGGGACCAAGAAAAGGCAAAGGTTTACTCAGACAAGTATATAGAAATAAAGAAGGGTAGCCTGGAATTTAAAGGGTATGGCTTTGTGTCGAATCAGGAATTGACAGATTATACAATCTCAAGACCTCATGATGGTCGTATGCCATATGAAGAGAAAGAGGATACTTTAACGAGTCCTTCTGAATCAAAGCCAGTGGTTATGGACTCTCTCACCCAAAATAACGAGACTATTAAATAAATAAGTATGGAATCTGGGTTAGATATATATTTGTGGGGTATAGCTCTCTTTGTGTCTGCTATTTTGTCGGGTATGGAGATGGCTTTTGTCACTTCGGATAGAATGCATTTCATGATGTCCAAAAAAGAAAAAGGACTTCTGAACTTTATTTTAAACCGAATTTATAGACATCCTCGTCAGTTTATGTCTTCAATTTCTCTTGGGAATCTTTTGGCGTTAGTTGCCGTGTCATTATTATCGATACCAATTTTTTTTCCTATTCTTTCAAGCTATCTTGCCTTACCGCCTTTAGCTCTATTTTTAATTATTGCATTTTGTATTGGTTCAATTATTATTATAAGTGGTGAGATACTGCCACGTGCCATTATGGCGCATAATCCTAATGTGTGGGTAAAAATATTAAGTATTCCTGTATATGTATTATATATAGTGTTTTTGCCTATTTATAAACTATTGAGCTTATTTGCTAATTCCTTGTTTACTTCACTTGGAGTTATACATGAAAAGAGTGAAGACGAGATTATTAATAGAACTGAAATTGATACTTATCTCAGAAAAGGACTTGAAGATATTTCTGATGATGATGATGCTGAATCAGAAGTTAAAATTCTGAGGAATGCTATAGAGTTTTCATCTAAGCGTGTAAGAGATTGTATGATTCCGAGGACTGATATTGTGGCTATTAATTCTGATGCGAGTAAAGACACCTTGATGGAGTTATTTGTTGATTCCGGCTTTTCTAGGGTTTTGGTCTATAAGGAAGATATAGATAATATTATAGGCTATATCCATGTTTGGGAAATGTTTGTGGATTCTGATAACTGGAATGATAAGATAGGAAAAGTTCCTCTTGTTCCCGAAAGCATGCAGGCCAATAAATTAATGAGCGAATTAATGCAGCAGCATAGAAGTATTGCAGTTGTTATAGATGAGTTTGGAGGTACTTCGGGCGTTGTAACAATGGAGGATCTTGTAGAGGAAATATTTGGCGAGATTGAAGATGAATTTGATGATCAAACAAAGTTTGTGAAAAAGTACTCGGAGAAAGAATATGTTATATCAGGACGTGCTGAGATAGATACTCTTAATGATGAATATGGTTTTGGTCTGCCTGAGAATGATGACTATTCAACAATAGCAGGAATGTTATTGCATTACACACAAAGAATACCCAATAAAAACGAGTTAATTATTATTGATAATTTGACCTTTGAAATACTGAAGGTTACCACTAGAAAAATAGAAGTCGTGAAGTTGACTTTGGACGGTTTGGACTAATCATTTATTTTCTTTTCTATCTATAAATCAAGACTTTTTTCAAATTAATGTTCCAAACTTTGCAAATTTTGCTAACTTTGCACTCTAATAGAAAATAAAATAAAAAAACATCAGTTTATAAAATAATTTAGATACATAAATGGCTACACTTCAAAAGATTAGAGACAGGGGCGTCCTTTTGGTCGCTGTCATAGGTATTGCACTATTGGCCTTTATATTAGGCGATTTGTTGACATCAGGAAATACTCTTTTTGCTAAATCAAAGGACAAAGCATTCGTTGTAAATGGAAAGATCGTTTCAACGCAAGAATATGCGGAAAGAATATCAGAATGGGAAGAATTTCAAAAAATGATTAGTGGTCAATCATCGTTAGATGAATCTACTACACAGCAAATTAAAGAAGCAGTGTATGACCAGATGGTTCGTGAGATTATTCTTGATAATCAAGCTTCAAAATTAGGTTTGGCTGTATCTAAAGCTGAGCTTAATGACTTAGTTCATGGAGAGTCAATATCTCCGCTTCTTCAGTCTCTTCCTTTCTTTTTAGATCCGGAGACCGGACTTTTTGATAGAGATGTCTTAATACAATTTTTGTCAACTGTGAATACACCTGATCATTCTCTTCAACCAGAAGAAAGAGCAATGATTCAACAGTATAAATCGCTATGGATGTTCATCGAAAATATGGTGAAATATCAAAGGCTTCAAGAAAAATACAACTCTCTACTGTCTAATGCAGTTATGGTTAACGATGTTGAAGCAAAATCGAGCTTTGAATATTCAAATAAGAATGCTGACATAGCATATAGTGTGAAGAACTATTTTTCTGTTCCAGACTCTGTTGTTTCTGTTTCTGACCAAGAGATTAAAGCTTTTTATGATAAGAACAAAGCATCATTTCAGATGGATGTTCCTTTAGCAAAAGTATCATATTTTACAAAAGAGCTAATTCCAAGTGAAGAGGATTTTGCAGAAGTAGAAAAGCAAGCACAAGAGGCTTATGAAAAACTTGTGGAATCATCAAATGTGGCATCTATAATTGCAGATTATTCTGATTCTCCATATAGAGATATTTTTGTTTCAGCTTCTTTGTTGGATAATGGTCAGAAAGCTTTTGTTGAGTCGGCATCTATCTCAGATACTCAGTTTCCTGTGAAGGAGGGTAATGAGTTTAATATTTACAAATTAGTAGATAAGAAAATGGCGCCAGACTCTGTACGTTTGAGAATGATGGCTATTCCAGATGCTACAGTAATGGGCGAAGATAGTATTGTAACTAACTTTGTTGATAGTATTTTTAATGAGCTTAAGTCAGGACAATCTTTTGCAGAAATGGCAAACAGCCTAAACCCACAAGCTAATGGTGGAGATATTGGTTGGGCTAGAGAAATTGATTTGTATTCGGCAGGTGCTGAGTTGGTGAAAGCTGTATTTAGTGCTCCTATTGGTGAACCATTTAAAATGAAAATGCCCGGTCAGCAAATGATTCTTCAGGTTGATGAAAGAACATCTCCAGTTCAAAAGTACAAAGTCGCTACTGTTAATATGCCGGTACTAGTGAGTGAGAAAACATCTAATAATATTGATAATGAGCTAAACCAGTTGGTTAATGAGCCTGAGATATCTAAGAAGTTTACTGAACTTGCATCTGAAAAAGGTTATTTTGTAATGCCTAATACAAGTGTTTCAGCAAATGATTTTTCTTTAATGAACATACCAAGTTCAAGACAAATTGTTACTTGGGCTGTTAATGAGAAGAAAATGGGAACGGTTAAAAAGTTTGATTTATCAAATATGAGGGTAATAGCTCGCGTTGATCGTGTTTATCCTGCTGGAACGGCTCCATTGTCAGAATTGAACTCAAGCATCAAAAATAGACTTATGAATGAAAAGAAAGCTGAGAAAATTTCAGCTGATTTGATTTCTAAAAACCTATCTTCTCTTGACGCATATGCTAATGAGATGGATGCAGTGGTGGATACAGTTAAATTCGTGAATTTCCAAACTCAGAATATTAGTGGAATCGGTTTCGAACCAACTATTAATGCAGCTTCTGCGTTTGCTCCAATAAACAAAGTAGTAGCTCCATTGAAAGGAAATCTTGGAGTGTACGTGGTTTCTGTTGTGGATCGTGTTAATGGAGAAGAAGAGTATGATAGCGAAAGTCAAAAGATGATGTTGCAGTCAAACAATGCTTATATGTTGCAAATGCAATCTTTTGAATCATTAAAAAGCAAGCTGAAAGTAGAAGATAACAGATATGTTTTCTTTTAATTGATTAGATATTGCTACAAAATACATAAGACAAAAAAGGATGAATCTTCTAATGGAGATTCATCCTTTTTTTGTTAGTGGAATTTAGTTAGTTGCTAGCTTCGTCGTTGCTTTTCTTTTTGAGATAGTTGTAAGTTTCATGTTGTGCGCGTATAGGTTTATCCTGATTGCTGGTTTTAAATACATTTTCTAAATTCTCATTAATCCATACTGCACTAGTATTGTCGGATAATTGAATGTTGAGTATATCAATAATCTCATTTTTGATTTTATTATCAAGTATCGGAAAGGCAACCTCTATTCGTCGGAGCAGGTTTCGAGACATCCAGTCGGCAGATGTGAGATATAGAGATTCCTCTCCCATGTTGTGAAAGTACCATATACGACTATGCTCCAAAAATGAATCGACTATTCTTGTAATCTTAATATTTTTACTATACGGTTGATTAGGAATTAAACAACATATACCTCTGATGATAAGATCTATTTCTACGCCTGCCTCGCTGGCTTTATATAGTGAGTTTATCATATCTTTATCCTCAAGGCTATTCAGTTTTATGATTATTCTGCCTTTTCTCCCATTCGTAGCATGGTCTATTTCTAAATCTATCATTCTATTTATTTCTGATATCATGTTGAATTGTGCTACTAGTAGATGCTTAAAGCTTCTAAGAGGACTCTTTCCCTCTAGTATATTAAATACTTCATCTAAATCCTTAATTATCTCTTTGTTTGAAGTTAACAGCCCCTTGTCGGAATATATCCTTGCGGTTTTCTCATTGAAATTACCTGTCCCAAGATATGCATATCCTTTAATGGGTTGATTTGGATCATTACTTCTTTTTCTTATATATGCCACTTTTGCATGTACTTTAAGTCCCGGTAAGCTATATATTATTTTAATTCCTGCCTGCTGCATCAGCTCAGAAGAGAAGTAATTGTTCTCCTCGTCAAATCTGGCTTTTAGCTCTACAAATACTGTTACCTTTTTGCCATTTTTTGCAGCGCTTATTAAGCTGTTTACCACAGCTGAGTTTTCAGCTACTCTGTATTGAGTTACTTTTATTTCCAGTACCTTAGGATCAAATGCTGACTGCATAAGGAACCGAAGTAGATAGTCAAATGACTGATATGGGAAATGAAGTAGTATATCTTGTTTTCTGAGTACTTTTAAAATTGATGAATTGCTTTCAAATTCAGGCACCCTGAGGGGCTTTGGTAGAACTTGTTTTAAGCTATCACCAATTGGATTAGGCAAGCTGATTAAATCAGCTAGATTAAGATATTTATCGCCTTTCAATAGTTCCTCTTCTTCTATTTCGTATGCGTCACATATATATTGTAGGAAATAGTCTGGCATGTTTTTGTCATACTGAAATCGTGTAACAGCTCCTATCTTCCTTTTTCTCACTTTGGTAAGTATCTTTTCTGCAATATCCTTTCCCTCTTCTGCTCCTAGTGAGAAGTCTGCATCTCTAGAAATCTTTATACTATAACATTCTATTATATCATATCCCGGGAAAATACTTTGTAGGTTGGCTTTTATAACATCATCAATGAAGATTATGTAGTGTTTGCCTTTATAGCTGGGCAATTTTATAAATCTGGGAAGCTGATCATGAGGAATCTTCATCAGTGCATATGTTACTTCTTGGCCAGATTGCTTGTTTTTCTTTCCATGCTTTCTTTTAAGAGCTATTGCCTGGTAGATTCTATTGTCTTGGATAAATGAGTTTATGTGGCCCTTCTGTATTACCATAGGCTGAAGAAATGGAAATACTTCTTCATTAAAATATTTTTCTATATAATCCTTATGTGCTTCTATTACTTTTTCGGACTGGTATAATATTATGTTTTCTTTCTCCAATGTTGGTAAAATCATAGAATAAAATATTTCAAAGTATTCTGTCTCTTGTCTTATTACTTCGGTATTTATTTCTATTAGTGTTTTTAGTGCCTCCTCAATTGAGTCGTCTCGCTGAATACTCTTTATAAGAGAGCTATGATAGCCCGAAACTCTTACTTTATAGAATTCCTCCAGATTAGATGAGTATATGGACAGAAACTTAATCCGTTCGTATATTGGCAGACTCTCATCTTTAGCTTCCATGAGTACCCTGTAGTTGAATGACAACCAGCTAATGTCTCGTTTGAAGTATTTATATGGCAATTCTTTCATATTAGATGATGTTAAATGTTACCTTACTAATAATAACAATAAAAATAATAACTTTGTTGTCATAAAACAAATGAAATGAAACGGATTGGGTTGTTATCTGATACCCACGGTATGTGGGACGATAAATTCTATGAATATTTTAATGATTGTGATGAAATCTGGCATGCCGGCGATATTGGGACATTACAATTAGCAGATAAGTTTGAGAACTTTAAATCTTTTAGAGCTGTATATGGTAATATTGACGATGCTTCTGTCAGGGCAGCCTATCCCAAAACTAGTAGATTCGAAATTGAGGGTGTTGATGTTTTGATGACTCATATAGGTGGATATCCCGGTAGATATAATTCTGAAGTTTTAAAAATAATCAAAGAGGATACTCCTAAACTGTTTATATGTGGACACTCACATATTTTGAAAGTCATTTATGATAAAAAATATGATTGTCTTCATATTAATCCGGGTGCAGCAGGTATATATGGTATTCATCAAGTCAGGACTTTGATTAGATTTGTATTGGACAATGGGAATATTAGAGACCTGGAGATAATAGAAATGAAGCGAGATTGATGGTTATACAGCTAGTATAATGCCTAGAAGGCCGATTATGATTAAAAGTGATCCAATAGATCTGTTAAGTACAATAAGTCCTCTTCTGTTAAAATGCTTTCGAAGGTTTGAAACAAAGAGGCTGAGCAAGAACCACCAAAAAAGTGCACCAAGTGCTATTGATGCGAGAGATATGCCTATTCCTGTAAGCCCCATTTCGATGGGGTTGTAATGAAATCTTGCAAAAAGAGTAATGAATACGATTAGTATGGCAACATTAGATAAAGTGAATATAAATGAAGAAATAAAATCCTTTATATATCTTGTGTCTCCGTTGCTTATATTGGGTGTCCAGCTCTTGAGCGGATTGCTTTTGAATACTCTATATCCAAAGAATGCCAAAATAATACTTCCTATAATTTGTAGGACAATTTCATTTTTAGTGAAAAAGTCTTCTACTATACTTATACCGGCAACCATTATTAAAGCATAAATTAAATCAGACATCATAGCTCCCAGTCCTGTGAAAAAGCCATGCCATCTCCCCCTGCTTAGCGTTCTTTGAACACACAACATCCCAATTGGGCCCATGGGGGCTGATATTAAAATGCCAATAATGAAACCTTTAATGATGAATTCAACCATGATTATTGTTTATCGATTTTGTGGAAATCGATTAATAAGTTTGCAAAGATACTAATCGGAACTCAAACAGACAAAAAATGAATAAACTTCTGTTAATCCGCTACTTTTGATTAACTTTGCCCTCAAAATACAATAACTTACAATCCGTATGATAATATTTTTCAAAACTCCACAACAAAGCTTAGTTGCTGTAGAGAATGCTGTAGCACTTTCAAGCGAATCTGTTGAAAAACTAAATTGGCTTATGGGTGAAGCCGAAATGCTGAATGAATCAGAGATTGAAGGGACCTTTGTTGGTCCTAGACGTGAAATGATTACTCCTTGGAGCACAAGCGCTGTTGAAATTGTGCATAATATGGGAGTGTCAGGTGTTACAAGAATGGAGGAATATTTTCCTGCAGATGATAACAATCCTATTTATGACCCAATGTTGCAACGTGTGTATAAAGGGTTAAATCAAGATATATTCTCAATAGTTGGTAATCCTGAACCTATCAGAGAGATAGATGATATTGAATTATACAATCAGCAAGAGGGATTAGCCCTTAGTGAAGAAGAAGTTAAATACCTGAATGATGTAAGTGAAAAAATGGGCAGAAAGCTAACTGATAGTGAGGTTTTCGGATTTTCACAGGTTAACTCTGAACATTGCCGCCATAAGATTTTCAATGGCAAGTTTGTCATTGATGGAGTGGAGAAGGAGAGCTCTTTGTTCCAATTAATTAAGAATACGTCTAAAGTAAATCCAAATAAACTTATATCAGCTTATAAAGATAACGTGGCGTTTAATCAAGGTCCATTGATTGAACAGTTCTATCCGATAAGTGGAGATAAAGCAGATTTCTTTGCTACAAAAGAAATTGAGAGCGTTATTTCTTTAAAAGCTGAAACTCATAATTTCCCTACCACTGTTGAGCCTTTTAATGGCGCTTCTACAGGTACCGGAGGAGAAATTAGAGATAGATTAGCCGGTGGCAAAGCTTCGCTTCCACTAGCTGGAACAGCCGTGTACATGACTTCGTATCCAAGAATGGAAGAGAACCGTAGTTGGGAAAATGTATTGCCCGCACGTCCATGGTTATATCAAACACCCGAAGAGATTTTGATAAAAGCTTCAAATGGTGCTTCAGATTTTGGAAACAAATTTGGTCAGCCATTGATAACCGGTTCTTTATTAACTTTTGAGCATTCTGAGAATTACAAAAAGTTCGGATTTGACAAGGTTATTATGTTGGCTGGTGGAATTGGTTTTGCTGCAAAAGATAACGCGTTGAAAGGAACTCCTGAACCAGGTGAAAAAGTTGTGGTTATGGGAGGAGATAATTATCGTATTGGAATGGGTGGAGGTGCTGTTTCATCAGTTAATACAGGAGAGTATTCTTCAGGTATAGAACTGAATGCTGTGCAAAGGTCTAACCCTGAGATGCAAAAGCGCGTAGCAAACGTAATTCGCTCATTAGCTGAGTCAGGAGATAATCCAATAGTTTCAATTCATGATCATGGAGCCGGGGGTCACTTGAACTGCTTGTCTGAATTAGTAGAAGATACCGGAGGTGTAATTCATTTAGACCGTCTGCCAAGTGGAGATCCAACTTTGTCTGCTCGTGAGCTAGTTGGCAACGAGAGTCAGGAAAGAATGGGATTACTAGTAAGAGAGGAAGACTTAGACAGAATTCAAAGAATTGCTGAGCGTGAGAGAGCACCTTTCTACGTAGTTGGAGAAACTACCGGAGATATGAGACTGGCCTTTGAGCATGATAATGGAGAGAAGGCTATAGATATGACACTTGAAGACTTTTTTGATAAGTCTCCTAAAACAGTAATGACGGATAATACTATTGAGGAGGTGTATGAGGCACCTGAGTATGATTTGTCAGAGTTGGGGACATATATAGAGAATGTGTTGAAATTGGAGGCTGTTGCTTGTAAAGATTGGTTGACAAATAAAGTTGACAGATCAGTTACAGGAAAAGTGGCTAGACAACAAACACAAGGAGAAATACAGTTGCCATTGAGTGACTGTGGTGCTGTTGCGCTTGATTATAGAGGATTTGCCGGTGTTGCTACATCTATTGGACATGCACCACAGGTTGCAATGATTGACTCGGCAGCAGGCTCTGTAATGGCAGTGTCAGAAGCCCTTACAAACATAGTTTTCGCACCATTAGCAGATGGCCTACAAAGTGTATCACTTAGCGCGAACTGGATGTGGCCAAGTCGTAATGACGGAGAAGACGCAAGATTGTATAAAGCGGTAGAAGCTTGTTCTGACTTTACATCTGAGTTGGGTATAAATATTCCTACAGGTAAAGATTCACTGTCAATGACACAGCAATATGGTGAGGAGAAAGTGTTCTCTCCAGGTACCGTAATTATTTCTGCAGCTGGAGAAGTAAGCAATGTTAGAAAGATTGTTTCGCCTACATTAGCCTATATAAAAGGTACATACCTATATTATGTGGACTTTTCATTTGATACACTTAAACTAGGTGGGTCTGCCTTTGCTCAAACATTAGGAAAAGTTGGTGATGAAGCGCCTACTGTAAGTGATGCTGAGTACTTTAAGAATTCATTTGCGGCGGTTCAAGAGTTAGTAAATCGTGGATTGATTATTGCAGGTCATGATATTTCGGCTGGAGGATTGGTTACTACATTATTGGAAATGAGTTTTGCAAATCCTGAAGGTGGTATTGATGCTCGACTTAATAAGCTTCGTCATTCTGACTTGATTAAAATATTGTTTGCGGAAAATCCTGGTGTTGTTATTCAGGTAAAACATCATCACTTGGTAGAGAAAATATTAGATGATTACGGAGTTGGTTTTGCAATTATTGGAAGACCTATAGAGGAGCGTAAGCTAATAATTTCAAAAGATGAATTTACCCAAGAGTTTGATATCGATCATCTACGTGACGTATGGTATCATACATCATATCTATTTGATAAAAAGCAAACGGCTGGAGAACTAGCCACAGCTAGATTTGAGAATTACAAGAAACAGCCTTTAACCTTTAAATTGCCAAATACCTTTACTGGTAAATTTGAGGATTTAGGTTTAAATCCTGATAGAAAAGAACGTTCGGGTCTTACAGCGGCTATTCTTCGTGATCAAGGAAGTAATGGAGAGAGAGAAATGGCTTATTCATTATATTTGGCAGGGTTTGATGTTAAGGATATTCATATGACAGATTTAACATCAGGAAGAGAGACTCTGGAAGATGTTGACTTTGCTGTATTTACAGGTGGATTCTCTAACTCTGATGTGTTCGGTTCTGCAAAAGGATGGGCCGGAGGAATTTTGTATAATGAAAAAGCAAAAGAATCAATAGAGAATTTTTATTCTCGAAAAGATACATTGAGCTTGGGCGTATGTAATGGTTGCCAACTGTTGATGGAACTAAACATGGTTTATCCTGAAATGGGGAAAGAGCATCCTAAAATGAAGGTAAACAGCTCTGGCAAATTTGAATCATCTTTTGTTAGTGTTGAGATTCCGGAGAATGATTCTATTATGCTTAAATCACTTGCTGGAACTAAACTTGGTATATGGGTTGCCCATGGAGAAGGAAGATTTGAACTTCCTAGTGATGAATCAAAATATAATGTTTCTGCTAAATACGTGTATGACGAGTATCCCGGAAATCCTAATGGTTCAGATTTTAATGCTGCAGCTGTTTGTTCAGCTGATGGTCGTCATTTAGCAATGATGCCTCATTTAGAAAGAACTATATTCCCATGGCAGAATGCTTACTATCCATATGAGTATAGAAAGCATGATGTTACACCTTGGATGGAAGCTTTCGTTAATGCGAGAGAATGGATAAAAAAGAATAAGGCGTAAATTTATAAGAATATAAGCTGCAAGCAATGACTATTAATATAGTCTAGCTTGCAGCTATTTTTATTAACAACAGAAGCTTAAGAAAAACAATTAGTAAAAAAGATGTCAGTTATATTTGAATATGAAATGAAAGTGCGTGATTATGAGTGTGATGCTCAAGGTCATGTTAATAACGCTAATTATCAACACTATTTTGAAGTTGCCAGACATGAGTTTTTAGAGAAGTGTGGTTTGAATTTCTTTGATCTACATAACAAGGGGATTGATGCTGTTGTTTCTCGTGTTGATATAAGATATAAGATACCATTAATTGGTATGGATGTATTTAAGTGTACCATAAAACTAGAGAGAGTTAGATTAAAATATATTTTTCATCAGGAGATTATTCGTTTGCACGATAATAAAGTGTGTGCGAAGGGCAAGGTGGAAGTGGTGAATCTTGTAAATGGTAAATTATCAAATCCGGATATTTTTGATGAAGCTTTTAAGGATTATCTATAATTAATTTAAATCTTATTCCATGCAGATATACCTTGCAAAATACACTGAATATGATATCTGAAAAAACTTTATATCAAATTGCTCTTACTAAAATTAAAGGAGTTGGAATCTCTCTTGCTAGAGCCTTAATGCAGACGGTAGGTGATGAGGAAGCTATTTTTAAAGAAAGTAGAAAGTTGTTAGAAAAGATTCCACGTATTTCACCTCAATTAGTAGATGAAATAAGAAGCCCAAGGGTTATAGAAGAAGCTAATAACGAACTTCAATTTATTGAAAAGAATAAAATTAAACCTTTATTTTTTACAGATTCTAATTACCCACAGAGATTGACTAACTGCATTGATGCTCCTATATTGTTGTATGACAAGGGTAACACAGATTTTAATAGAGATAAAGTAATTAGTATCGTTGGAACTAGGAATGCAACTAGATACGGGCGTGATTTTTGTGAAAATCTAATCAAGAGTATAGCTGATGATCATCCTGACATGTTGATTGTAAGTGGACTGGCATACGGTATTGATATCTGTGCACATAGAGCTGCTGTTAATAATAATTTATCAACTGTGGCAGTTTTAGCTCATGGATTAGACCGTATATATCCACATGTACACAGGAGTACGGCAATAGATATGCTAAATAATGGAGCTCTGCTAACTGAGTTTCCTAGTGAAACCAATCCTGACAGGTTCAACTTTGTAAAAAGAAATAGAATCGTAGCCGGTATGTCCGATGCAGTTGTTGTTATTGAGTCAGCAGCCAAAGGAGGCTCACTCATAACTGCGGATATCGCAAATTCATACTTTAGAGAAGTTTTTGCGGTACCTGGTCGCGTCTTTGATAAAGAGTCTGAGGGTTGCAACAAGCTTATCTCAAACAATAAAGCTATTTTATTGCAAGATCCAGAAAGTCTTTATAATCAAATGGGATGGACTAAGGATAATAAAAGTAATAAACCTATTCAGAGAGAATTATTTGTAAGCCTAACAGAAGATGAAGAGAGAATATTTAAGGTGCTTAATAATGGGGAATCTAAACAAGTAAATATGATCTCGCTTGAATTAGATGTTCCGGTTGCTGATTTGTTTTTCACTTTGTTGGAGCTCGAGATGAAGGGACTTGTGAAGGCGCTCCCTGGAGGAATGTATAAGCTTGTATGATATTGGAAGTTGTTAGAAATAGCAATTTAATTGTCAAACCTTTTGCCTCCTAATATTTTCAGTCTTCTTATTATTGAGTATCTTTGAGAACTTTAAATTAAAAATTGATTAGCATATGGCATTGAGCATAGGTGATAAAATACCTGATATTCTTGGCCCGGACCAAGATGGACGTATTATACAAAGTAACGATTTTAAAGGAAAAAAATTAGCAATATATTTTTATCCTAAAGATAACACTCCCGGATGTACTGCACAGGCATGTAGTTTACGAGATGAATATAGTGAAATACTTGATAAAGGATATGCTGTAATTGGGGTAAGTACTGACAGCATGGAGTCTCACAAAAAGTTTATTGATAAACATAATCTGCCTTTTCCACTAATCGCAGATGTAGATAAAAGTTTGACAGAGACGTTTGGAGTATGGAAGGAAAAGAAGAGTTTTGGTAAAACCTATATGGGGACAGTAAGAACAACTTTCCTTGTTGATGAGCTAGGAACAATAAGACATATAATAGAGGGTAGGGCAGTAGATACCAAAAATCATGGAATTCAAATTCTAGAAATTGAAAATAAATAATATAGAAAACAATGAGTGATAAAAAAGATATTACACAGAATAATGAAAAGTTGAAAGCTCTAAGAGCTGCAATGGATAAAATAGAAAAATCATATGGAAAAGGATCCATTATGATGATGGGGGATGATGAGGTAGAGGAGGTAGCTGTAATACCTACCGGGTCGATTGCTCTTAATGCTGCTTTGGGGGTAGGAGGTTATCCTAGAGGAAGAGTTATTGAGATATATGGCCCTGAATCATCTGGTAAAACAACATTGGCTATTCATGCAATAGCGGAAACTCAAAAAGCAGGAGGAGTAGCAGCTTTTATTGATGCTGAGCATGCTTTTGATAGGTTCTATGCTAGTAATTTAGGAGTTGATACAGAGAACTTGGTGATATCACAACCAAGTAGTGGTGAAGAGGCTCTGGAGATTGCTGAGCAATTGATTCGCTCTTCAGCTGTTGATATTATAGTAGTGGACTCTGTAGCTGCGTTGACACCTAAGAAAGAAATAGAGGGTGATATGGGAGATTCAAATGTGGGATTACAGGCTCGTTTAATGTCACAAGCTCTTAGAAAACTAACTTCTGCTATTAGCAAAACAAATACTACTTGTATTTTTATAAATCAATTACGTGAAAAAGTTGGAGTTATGTTTGGAAATCCTGAAACTACACCAGGAGGAAGAGCATTAAAGTTCTATTCTTCTGTTAGACTTGATATACGTCGTAATGAACAATTAAAAATGGGC
>CAZSKF010000009.1:20726-36828 GCA_964607405.1 uncultured Proteiniphilum sp.
AATCCTGAAACTACAACTGGTGGTAACGCACTTAAATTTTACTCCTCTGTTCGTTTAGATATTCGTAGAATAGGTGCAATTAAAGATGGAGATGAGATTCTTGGTAACTCCACTCGTGTAAAAGTTGTGAAGAATAAGGTTTCGGCACCATTCCGAAAAGCAGAATTTGACATAATGTACGGTGAGGGTATCTCTAGAGAGGGAGAGATTATAGATTTAGGCTCAGAATTAGGCGTTATAAAGAAAAGTGGATCTTGGTATAGTTATAACGATGCTAGATTGGCACAAGGTAGAGATGCATCAAAGAATGTAATAAAAGATAATCCTGAGTTGGCTGCAGAATTGGAACATTTAGTATTTGAAGCTTTGAAGGAAAAGAAACAATAAACTAGATAGCTTTATATCTAGATTATACATAATATAGTTTTAAGAGCAATATCAAGAAATTTATTTCTGATATTGCTCTTTATTATACTAGAAGATACAAAATTTGTACTTTTGTATAAATCACAATTAGATATGTCTATAAAGAGGGTGTTTTATTATATAAAACGCATATTCTATCTTTGTTCAAAGTAGATTATATCCCAATAGAAATAAATTGTGAATAATATCTTTAAAATGTATTTTAATGAATAAACTTTTAAGTGAACTAAATATTAGTCAGCGCGAAGCAGTTGAATTTTGTGATGGTCCTCAATTGATTATAGCAGGAGCCGGATCAGGAAAAACACGTGTTTTGACTCATAAAATAGCATATCTATTGCAACAAGGATTGCCACCGTATCATATATTAGCACTTACGTTTACAAATAAGGCTGCTCGTGAGATGAAGTCAAGAATTTCCGAGCTAGTCGGAGAAAAAAGTGCCAGACAATTATGGATGGGAACATTCCATTCAATTTTCTCTAGGATTTTAAGAGGGCAAGCTGAGAAGATTGGATTTAATTCAAATTTCACTATTTTTGATTCGTCTGACTCTGCAAATTTGATTCGTCTGATAATTAAAGAAATGCAGCTTGATGATAAGATTTATAAAGTTAATAGCGTACAAAATCAAATCTCTAGAGCAAAGAATGCGCTAATTACTCCTCAAAAATATGCACAAACAAGCGAGTTGGTTGAATATGATCAATTGTCTAGACGTCCGCACTTAGTTGATATTTATAAGAAGTACCAACGCAGATTGAAGATTAGTAATAGTTTGGACTTTGATGATTTATTGATGTACACAAATATATTGTTTCGAGATAATCCTGATATTCTAGAGAGCTATAGAAATAGATTCCAATATATATTAGTTGACGAGTATCAAGATACTAACTTTGCTCAGCATCTTATTGTTAAACAGCTTGGTGAAATTCATAACCGTGTGTGTGTGGTGGGTGATGATGCCCAAAGTATTTATTCCTTTAGGGGTGCCAATATAGATAATATTCTAAAATTTAAAAACTCTTTCCCCCATACTCAGACGTTTAAACTGGAACAGAATTATCGCTCCACTCAAAATATTGTAAATGCCGCTAATAGTTTGATTAAAAAGAACACCAAACAAATTTTCAAAGATGTATATTCTGAAAATGAATTAGGTGATAAAATTGAAGTTGTAAGTGCATTTTCTGACTTTGAGGAGGCGCTAATTGTTAGCAACAAGATTTCTAGGCTAAGATATGATTCGCATGCTTCTTTTTCTGATATAGCCATTCTGTATAGGACTAATGCTCAATCTCGTGCATTTGAAGAATCACTACGGAAGAATAACATTCCATACAAAATTTATGGGGGATTATCTTTTTATAAACGTAAGGAGATAAAAGATATTATAGCATATTTTAGATTGATTGTAAACCCGGGTGATGAAGATGCTTTTAGAAGAGTAATAAATTTCCCCGCAAGAGGGATTGGGAATGTTACGCTGAGCAGAATTTCAGAAAGTGCAAGTTTGCACAATGTTAGTTTGTGGGAAGTTCTTTCTACTCCCTTAGAGTATGGTCTTAGTGTTAATTCTGGTATTTCTAAGCGTTTATCTTCGTTTTTGCTTATGATGATAGATTTCGTTAATAATGACGAGACTATGGATGCTTATGAAATGGCTCAAGAAGTTTTAAATAAAACAGGAATACTTAAGGATGCTTACAACGATCTCACACCTGAGGGAATGAGTAGAGCTCAAAATATTCAAGAGCTTATAAATGCTATTCAAGAGTTTGTATCAATACGTAAGGAAGAGGGTATAGATGGAGTAAATCTTGTTGACTTCTTATCTGAATCATCATTACTTACTGATCAAGATATGGATGGGGATTCAGACTCCGATCAGATTACATTAATGACCGTTCACTCTGCAAAAGGACTTGAGTTTGAACATGTCTTTGTGGTTGGAGTAGAAGAAGAGCTGTTTCCTTCATCTATGTCCATGCATGATATTAGAGGGCTGGAGGAAGAACGAAGATTATTCTATGTAGCTATAACCAGAGCCAAGAAAACATGTACATTAACCTACGCAAGAAGCCGTTTTAGAAATGGAACCACAAATTCTACTCGTTATAGCAGATTTATTAAAGATATAGATGCAACATTTTTATCTGTGCAGGATAATGCATTATCTTCCTCTTCAAGAGGTGATTCAAGTGATGGGTTTTGGAAATCTAGGAATATACAGGGTACTGTATCTCACGGAGCAACGCGAGAGTCAGCAAACCGATTATCTCGAGTATCTAAAAACTCTTCCCCAATTAATGAAAACGATATGTCTAGTTCATTACCTGAAAATGCTTTAACTCTAAAGGCTGGAGATATAATTGAACATGAGAGATTCGGACGTGGACGAGTTTCATCTATAGAGCAGTCGGGGAATAACAAGCGGGCGTTTGTAGATTTTGAATCTGCAGGTCAAAAGCAGTTACTTCTCAAATATGCAAAATTTAAAATAGTATCAATATAGATTTTCGCAACAGATTTGCTCTGGTTGTCCCATTAATTCATGTTGTCAATATTTTCTTTAACCAACTATAGAATAAGCAATTAATTAAATGTGTTATTGTTTTATCTTCTCAAAAAAAAGTGTTATTTTTGACACTTGTTTTTGAGAGGTTATTAAATTAAAACTAATTATTTAAATTCAGAATATAATGTTAAAGAGTGCATTACAAATTGCGAGAGCGAGTTATGTTCCAAAAATGCCTTCAGTATTAGCAGGAAGTGTTAAGCCAGTTGAAGGTGAATCTACTACTTCGGTAAAAGATCAAGATGATATTCAAAAATTGTTCCCTAACATTTACGGTATGCCAATTATCACTTTTGAGCAATCAGAAGAAGATAATAAATCGGCACAACCAATCAATGTAGGTGTTATTTTGTCTGGTGGTCAAGCTCCAGGTGGTCATAACGTAATTGCAGGGATTTTTGATGGTATAAAACGTTTACATCCTGAAAGCAAATTATATGGATTTATTTTAGGACCAGCAGGATTAATTAATCACAAGTATAAAGAACTTACTTCTGAAATTATCGATGAGTATCGTAATACAGGTGGCTTCGATATTATTGGTTCAGGTAGAGACAAGCTTGAGGAGAAAGAACAATTTGACAAAGGCCTTGAAATACTTAAGGAGCTTGATATAAAAGCATTAGTTATCATCGGAGGAGATGATTCAAATACTAATGCTGCTATCTTGGCAGAATACTATAGTAGCATCAATGCAGGTGTACAAGTTGTTGGTTGTCCAAAAACTATTGATGGTGACTTAAAGAACGAGCAAATTGAAACTTCTTTTGGATTTGACACTGCATGTAAAGTTTATTCAGAAGTTATTGGTAATATCCAACGAGACTGTAATTCGGCTCGTAAATATTGGCACTTTATTAAGCTAATGGGTCGTTCTGCATCACACATTGCTTTGGAGACTGCCTTGCAAACTCAACCCAACATGTGTATTATCTCTGAGGAGGTTGAGGCTAAGCAACAATCATTAGATGAATTAATCGAAGAAATAGCTACCGTGGTGGCTAAGCGTTCTGAAATGGGAATGGACTTTGGTACAATTCTTATTCCTGAAGGACTAATCGAATTTATTCCTGCTATGAAAAGTCTAATCGCAGAATTAAATGACTTCCTAGCGCACAATCAAGAAGAATTTGACTTAGTAAGACGCTCAGCTAAGCGTGAGTATATTATCTCTAAGTTATCCAAAGAAAACTCAGAAATTTATGCAAGTCTTCCTGAAACAGTAGCTCGTCAATTAACTCTTGATCGTGACCCACACGGTAATGTTCAAGTATCTTTGATTGAGACCGAAAAGCTTTTAGGCGAAATGGTTAAAACAAAATTGGATAAGTGGAAGAAAGAAGGTAAATATAATGGTAAGTTTGCTACAATTACTCACTTCTTCGGATACGAAGGACGTTGTGCAGCACCATCAAATTACGATGCTGATTACACATATTCATTAGGATTCACTGCCTCTCTTCTTATAGCAAGCGGTAAAACTGGATATATGTCTTCTGTTCGTAATACTACAGCTACAGCTAGTGAATGGATCCCGGGAGGTATTCCAATTACAATGATGATGAATATGGAGCGCAGACACGGAATTATGAAGCCTGTGATACAAAAAGCTTTAGTTGATCTAGATGGCAAGCCGTTTAAATACTTTGCTGAAAATCGTGAGAAATGGTCTTATGAAACTGCATTTATTTATCCAGGACCTATTCAATACTTTGGACCTGCTGAAGTTTGCGATCAACCAAGCATCACGTTAAGCTTAGAGCAACAGAAATAATAGATAGGATAGATTCCTACAACTATAATATAGAAGAGTGGTTACAACTATGTAGTCACTCTTTTTTTGCTTAATCGTTACGTATATTAATTCTTAAGTCTTTTCCAATTAAAGTTAGTGCTGTATATCTTGGATTCATCTTTAACTTTAAACAAAGTGCAACGATAGAGTATTAATGTGATTATATGGCAAGATATACTGAATTGTTGTATATCATTCTCAGGTATATAGAAAAATCCAGAAGCTTGAGTCTATCTCAATGCTTCTGGATATATTTAATGTATGCAAAATTATTAAATTGTCTGATTTAATAGACAATTATCTAATTAATCCATCTCTTGAAATGCAGTAGATCTTTTGCTTGCATTTATCTTTTCAAACTCTTCTTTTGAGCCAACAAGAATTTTGTCATACTCTCTTAGTCCGGTACCTGCAGGAATTAGATGACCACAAATAACATTTTCTTTAAGTCCATCTAGGTAATCAACCTTACCATGGATTGCTGCATCGTTAAGAACCTTTGTTGTTTCTTGGAAAGAAGCAGCAGACATAAAGCTTGTAGTTTGAAGTGCAGCACGAGTAATACCTTGTAGAATTTGATTTGCAGTTGCTGGAATAGCATCTCTACTCTCCACAAGCTTTAAGTCTCTACGTTTTAGAGAACTGTTCTCATCACGGAGCTTACGCACAGTTACAATTTGTCCGGGCTCAAATATTTGAGAATCTCCGGCATCAACTATAACTTTTTTACCCCAGATTCGATCATTCTCTTCCATGATCTCATGCTTGTCTATCAGCTGCTGCTGTAAGAATCTAGTATCACCAGGTTCTACAACTTCTACTTTTCTCATCATCTGGCGAACTATAACTTCAAAGTGCTTATCATTAATCTTAACACCTTGTAGTCTGTACACATCCTGAACCTCGTTAACAATATATTCTTGAACCGCAGTAGGTCCCATAATTGCTAATATCGAAGCTGGTGTTATAGCACCGTCAGAAAGCGGCATACCTGCTCTCACAAAGTCATTTTCTTGAACAAGAATTTGTCTTGATAGAGGCACTAAGCATTTCTTCTCTTCACCAGTTTTTGAAGTAATAGTTATTTCCTGATTACCACGCTTGATTCTTCCAAAAGATATTTCTCCATCTATTTCAGCTACAACCGCTGGATTTGATGGGTTTCTTGCTTCAAACAACTCTGTCACACGTGGAAGACCTCCGGTAATATCACCAGATTTTCCAACAGCTCTAGGTATCTTAACAAGAACATCTCCAACTTTGATATCTTCATCTTCAGCTTTCGAAACGTGTGCTCCTAATGGAAGTGTATAGCTTCTAAGGATATCCCCATCTTTGTTTACAATATGTGCAGATGGAGCTTTTGTTTTATCCCTTGATTCAATAATAACTCTTTCCTTTAATCCGGTTTGCTCGTCTGATTCTACTTTATAGGTTACACCCTCTATAAAGTTTTCAAACTTTACAGTACCTGTAGCCTCGGAAACAATAACAGCGTTAAATGGATCCCATTCACAAATCAAGTCATCTTTTGATACCTTGTCTTTGTCATCAAAATATAATTTAGATCCATAAGGAACGTTGTGAGAAAGTAGTACAATCTTAGTGTTAGGATCTACTAATCTCATTTCTACCAATCGGCTTACTACTACTTTGTATGGCTTACCCTCAGAATCAAGAGCCTCCACGTATCTCAATTCGTCAAACTCTAAGATACCATCATATTTTGTAATGATTCTACTTTCCGCAGCAATGTTAGAAGCAATACCCCCAACGTGGAAAGTTCTAAGAGTCAACTGAGTTCCCGGCTCACCAATTGATTGAGCAGCAATAACTCCTACAGCCTCACCTCTTTGTACCATTTGGCCAGATGCTAAGTTTCTTCCATAACATTTAGCGCATACTCCTTGTCTAGACTCACAAGTAAGTACGGATCTAATCTCAACTCTTTCTATTGGAGAGTCTTCTATTTTTTCAGCTATCTCCTCAGTAATTTCTTCACCACTGCTTACCAGTAAGTCTCCGGTAGTTGGATGTTGAACATCATGAACAGAAACACGGCCCAATATACGTTCATATAGTGATGCAATAACTTCCTCGTTGTTTTTAACTGCACTAGCAGATAATCCACGAAGTGTACCACAGTCGCTTTGAGTAATAATAACGTCTTGTGAAACATCCACCAAACGTCTTGTCAAATAACCCGCGTCAGCAGTCTTAAGAGCTGTATCCGCAAGACCTTTACGAGCACCGTGTGTTGAAATAAAGTACTCCAATACCGAAAGCCCTTCTTTAAAGTTAGAAAGAATTGGGTTCTCAATAATTTGAGCACCATCGGCAGCACTCTTTTGTGGTTTTGCCATCAATCCACGAATACCTGACAACTGTCTAATCTGTTCTCTAGAACCACGAGCACCAGAATCAAGCATCATGTAAACAGAGTTGAAACCTTTATCATCTTCCGAAAGTTGTTTCATCAAAATGTTAGACAACTTAGAGTTGATATGCGTCCAAGTATCAATGATTTGATTGTAACGCTCGTTGTAAGTAATGAATCCCATATTATAGTTGTCCATTATCTGCTCAACCTCAGCGTAACCTTCTTGGATTAGCTCTTCTTTTTCTTTTGGAATGATCACATCATCAAGGTTGAACGATAGTCCACCTTTAAATGCCATCTTGTATCCTAAGTCTTTAATATCATCTAAGTATTTTGCAGTTGCAGCAACTCCACATATTTTAATAACTTTTCCGATGATATCACGCAATGATCTTTTAGATAAAAGCTCATTAACGTATCCTACCTCTTTAGGAATATATTCGTTAGTAATAACTCGCCCAACGCTAGTTTCATGCATTTTGCGAATTGGATTACCTTCTTCATCAATATCGTCCACTATTACTTTTACTAATGCGTGAGCATCTACTTGCCCTTCATTATATGCAATAATAGCCTCTTCTTCCCCGTAGAAAGTCATTCCCTCACCTTTAGCTCCAGGTCTAATCTTTGTTATATAGTATAGACCCAAAACCATATCTTGAGATGGAACAGTAATAGGAGCACCATTCGCAGGGTTCAGAATATTGTGCGAAGCCAACATCAAAACTTGCGCTTCTAAAATAGCTTCATTGCCTAATGGAAGGTGAACAGCCATCTGGTCACCGTCAAAGTCAGCATTGAAAGCTGTACATGCCAGTGGATGCAGTTGAATTGCTTTACCCTCAATTAATTTAGGTTGGAAAGCCTGAATTCCCAGTCTGTGTAGGGTAGGGGCACGGTTCAGCAGAACAGGATGCCCTTTCATTACATGCTCAAGAATATCATAAACAATAGGCTCTTTTCTGTCAACAATACGTTTAGCAGATTTTACTGTTTTTACAATACCCCTTTCGATTAGTTTTCTAATAATAAATGGTTTGTAAAGTTCAGCCGCCATGTCTTTAGGCAATCCACATTCGTGCATTTTTAGCTCTGGTCCAACCACAATTACCGAACGTGCAGAATAGTCAACACGCTTACCCAGTAAGTTTTGACGGAATCGACCTTGCTTACCTTTTAAGCTATCAGAAAGTGATTTCAAAGGTCTGTTTGAATCTGTTTTAATTGCGCTAGATTTTCTAGAGTTATCAAACAGAGAGTCAACAGACTCTTGAAGCATCCTTTTCTCATTACGTAGAATAACGTCCGGAGCCTTAATGTCAATCAGTCTCTTCAAGCGGTTGTTTCTGATAATAACCCTTCTATAAAGATCATTTAAATCAGAGGTTGCAAATCTTCCACCATCTAACGGAACCAATGGTCTTAAATCTGGTGGTATAACCGGAATAACCTTCATGATCATCCAGTCAGGTTTATTTATATTTCGTGATTCTCTAAACGCTTCAACTACTTGAAGTTGTTTTAGAGCTTCATTTTTTCTTTGTTGCGAAGTATCATTACTTGCTTTATGGCGAAGTTGATTAGCCAATTTGTCAAGATTGATTCTTTCAAGCATTTCCAAAATACCCTCTGCACCCATTTTTGCAATAAACTTGTTTGGGTCGTTATTATCAAGCAGATGATTGTCTTTTGGAAGTTCCTCTAATAATTCTAGGTATTCGTCTTCACTGAGTAAGTCTTTCTCCTCTACTCTGTCTGCAAGAACACCAGGTTGAATTACTAAATATCTTTCATAATAGATTATAGAATCTAATTTCTTTGTAGGAATACCAAGTAGATATCCTATTTTGTTTGGAAGTGATCTGAAGTACCAAATGTGTGCAACCGGAACTACTAAATGAATGTGTCCTGTACGCTCACGTCTTACTTTTTTCTCTGTAACTTCAACACCACATCTATCACAAACGATACCCCTGTAACGAATACGCTTATACTTTCCACAATGACATTCATAATCCTTTACTGGTCCGAATATACGTTCGCAAAACAGACCATCGCGTTCAGGTTTATATGTTCTGTAGTTAATCGTTTCAGGTTTTAAAACTTCTCCCGAAGAGCTCTCTAAAATAGACTCCGGGGAAGATAAACTGATGGTGATTTTTGAAAAGTTACTCTTTATTTTGTTCTCTTTTCTAAATGCCATAATATTACTGTATAAAGAGTTGTTTTAATTTTAATTTTTAATTTAGTAAACCAGTTGAAACATTTAATTGAGTAATGCCCACAATGAGCATTACCCAATATTGAAGTGTTTTTATAATTTACTAATCTGATAGAATGGTTAGTCAAGATCCATGCTTAGACCTAGTCCCTTAAGCTCATGAAGCAAAACATTTAGTGACTCAGGAATTCCTGCCTGTGGCATAGGCTCCCCTTTTACAATAGCTTCATATGTTTTAGATCTTCCTATTACATCATCTGATTTTACAGTAAGAATCTCTTGAAGAGTATGAGAAGCACCAAATGCCTCCAATGCCCACACCTCCATCTCACCAAAACGCTGACCACCAAACTGTGCTTTACCACCAAGAGGTTGTTGAGTAATGAGTGAGTATGGTCCTATAGACCTGGCATGCATTTTGTCTTCAACCATGTGCCCAAGCTTAAGCATATAAATTATACCTACTGTAGCTGGTTGGTCAAATCTCTCACCAGTACCCCCATCATATAGGTATGATTTACCATAGCGAGGAACACCGGCTTTGTCTGTCCATTCATTCAGATCGTCCAAAGATGCACCGTCAAATATAGGAGTTGCAAATTTAATGCCTAACTCTCTACCTGCCCATCCAAGTACAGTTTCAAGAATTTGTCCCAAGTTCATACGTGATGGTACCCCAAGTGGGTTAAGAACAATATCAACCGGGCTGCCGTCAGCTAAGAAAGGCATATCTTCCTGTCTTACTATTTTCGACACAATACCTTTATTACCGTGTCGTCCGGCCATTTTATCTCCCACTTGAATCTTTCTTTTCTTAGCCACATATACTTTAGCTATTTGCATGATTCCAGATGGAAGCTCATCACCAATAGTCAAATCAAATCGTTTGCGTTTCAATTCAGCATCTATCTCTTTATATTTACGCAAATAGTTGATTACTGTTGTTCTGATAAGATCATTTTTATCACTATCATTAGTCCATTTGCTTAACTGCACTGATTCGTAGTCAATATCAGCAAGAACTTTTGTAGTAAATCTGGCGCCTTTAGGAACAATGTCCATATTTGTGTAATCTTTTACTCCAGCAGAGGTCTTACCATCTGTTAGGTGCATCAGTTTCTCGATCAAGAGTTTCTTCAAAGCATCAAGCTTGTTTTCATACTCTTCATCTAATTTGGGAAGTAAAGCTTTATTAGAAAGCTTACCTTTTCCTTTCTTCGATGCTTTAGCAAATAGATTAGTTTTAATTACAACTCCATTTAGAGATGGTGGAGCTTTTAATGAGGCGTCTTTAACATCTCCTGCTTTATCTCCAAAAATAGCTCTTAGAAGTTTTTCCTCCGGTGATGGATCTGATTCTCCTTTAGGAGTAATCTTTCCAATCATAATATCACCAGGTTTTACTCTGGCGCCTTCTCTGATTATTCCGTTTTCATCAAGCTCTTTTGTTGCTTCTTCACTTACGTTTGGAATATCTGAAGTTAATTCTTCCAAGCCACGTTTCGTTTCACGAACTTCAAGAGAGAACTCTTCTACGTGAATTGATGTAAATACGTCGTCAATAACTAGTCTTTCGCTTAGAACAATAGCATCCTCAAAGTTATATCCCTTCCAAGGCATGAATGCAACCTTCAAGTTGCGTCCTAGTGCCAGTTCACCTTTCTCGGTTGAGAAACCTTCTGTTAGGATATCTCCTTTAGATACTTTCTGTCCGAGACGACAAATAGGCCTTAAGTCCATTACAGTGTTTTGATTAGTTTTTCTGTACTTAGGTATATTGTAAGTTTTTACAGATCCTTCAAAACTAGTATATTCTTCTTCCTCTGTTCTGTCGTATTTAATTTGTATTTGACGAGCGTCAACAGCAACAATTTCTCCTTCTCCTTCAGCAATGATTTGTGATCTTGAGTCTTGTACCAATCTTCCTTCAATTCCGGTTGCTACAATAGGAGAGTCGCTTTCTATCAATGGTACAGCTTGTCTCATCATATTCGATCCCATCAATGCACGGTTAGCATCATCATGTTCCAAGAACGGAATCAGTGAAGCTGCAATAGAAGCAATTTGCATAGGTGATACGTCCATCAAGTCTATTTCTTCCGGACCTGATACAGGATAGTCAGCTTCTAATCTAGATTTAACTCTAGGTAGAATAAACTTTCCGTTTTCATCTAGTGGAGCATTACCTTGTGCTACAAGTTTGTCTTCCTCTTCCTCTGCCGAAAGGTAAATTACTTCGTTGTTATTAATATTAACAACGCCGTCGCTTACTTTTCTGTAGGGTGTTTCAATAAATCCAAGATCATTAATTTTCGCATATACACACATCGAAGAAATAAGACCAATGTTTGGTCCCTCCGGTGTTTCGATAGGACATAATCTTCCATAATGCGTGTAGTGAACGTCACGTACTTCAAAGCCTGCACGCTCACGCGATAATCCTCCTGGTCCCAGTGCGGATAAACGTCTTTTGTGTGTTACCTCTGCCAATGGGTTTGTTTGGTCCATAAACTGCGATAGAGCATTCGTTCCAAAAAACGTATTAATAACAGATGATATTGTTTTTGCGTTTATAAGATCTATAGGAGTAAATACTTCATTATCTCTCACGTTCATTCTCTCACGAATGATACGTGCCATCCTATTTAATCCTATTCCAAACTGAGTATATAATTGTTCTCCAACTGTTCTAACCCTTCTGTTACTTAAGTGGTCGATATCGTCCACAACAGTTTTAGAATTGAGTAGCTCAATTAGATATTTGATAATTTCAATAATATCCTCTTTAGTCAGTACGCGTATGCTGTCGTCTATTTCAAGGTTTAACTTCTTGTTCATTCTGTAACGACCTACGTCTCCAAGATCATATCTCTTGTCAGAAAAGAATAAGCTGTTAATAACCTCTCTAGCACTTGAGTCGTCTGCTGGTTCAGCACTACGCAACTGTCTATATATATGTCTTATTGCATCAATCTCCGAGTTGCTCGGGTCTTTCTGCAACGTGTTGTATATTATGCTATAATCAGAGTTGTTTGAAGTCTCTTTGTGAATTAATATAGATCCAACTCCCGAATCCAGTATTTCTTCTATGTTAGTTTCATCTAGAAGCGTTTCACGCTCGATTATAACTTCGTTTCTCTCAATTGATGTAACCTCGCCTGTATCCTCATCCACAAAGTCTTCCATCCATGTTTTAAGAACACGAGCCGCTAGTTTACGACCAATATTTTTCTTGAGATTTGTTTTGTTTACTTTTATTTCTTCAGCTAAGTCGAAAATCTCAAGTATGTCTTTATCACTTTCAAATCCTATTGATCTCAAAAGTGTAGTTACTGGCAATTTCTTTTTTCTATCGATGTACGCATACAATACATTATGAATGTCTGTTGCAAACTCAATCCACGATCCTTTGAAAGGGATTACTCTCGCCGAATAAAGAAGGGTACCGTTAGCATGTACACTCTGACCAAAAAACACTCCAGGAGAACGGTGCAATTGAGATACGATAACTCTCTCCGCTCCATTAATAACGAATGTTCCTTGTTCAGTCATATAAGGAATTGTGCCTAAGTAAACGTCTTGAATTACTGGGGCAAAATCCTCATGATCGGGATCTGTACAGTATAAGTAAAGTTTAGCTTTAAGTGGTACACTATATGTTAGACCTCTTTCGATGCACTCTTCGATTGAATAGCGTGGCGGATCGACGAAATAGTCTAAAAACTCAAGGACAAAGTTGTTCCGAGTATCAGTAATGGGGAAGTTCTCAGAAAAAACTTTAAACAGTCCTTCATTTTTTCTGCTTTCTGGGGGTGCGTCTAGTTGTAAAAAATCTCTGAAAGATTTTAACTGGATTTCCAAGAAATCAGGAAAATCTAATGGGTTTTGAATTGACGCAAAATTTATTCTTTGTTGGGTGTTATTTGAAGACATGACTATGAGTTTTGAACTTAATATGTATATTGACACAAAAGGTTAAGAATCTTCTCCTGAAGATTCCTAACCAAATTAACCTAATTGGAGCCAAATATTATTTAAGTTCAACTTCCGCTCCTGCTTCTTCTAGTTGTTTTTTCAATGCGTCAGCTTCGTCTTTAGTAACACCTTTTTTGATTTCGCTTGGAGCGCCATCAACGATATCTTTAGACTCTTTCAAGCCAAGACCGGTAAGCTCTCTAACTGCTTTAACAACAGCTAATTTAGCTGCGCCAGCACTTTTAAGAATTACATCGAATGAAGTTTTTTCTTCAACTTCAGCAGCTTCTGCAGCAGGACCTGCAGCAACGGCTACCGCAGCAGCAGCGGGTTCAATTCCGTATTCAGTTTTTAAAATTTCAGCAAGTTCGTTAACCTCTTTAACTGTTAAGTTAACTAATTGTTCAGCAAATGCTTTTAAGTCTGCCATTTTTTTATTTATTAAATTGATTACTAATTCTTTTGTTTGTTGTGAAAATTAATTTTCTTTTTCCGAAAGTGTTTTCAATACGCCATGAATGATAGTTCCTCCGGATTGAAGAGCAGAGATAACATTCTTTGCAGGTGACTGCAAGATTGAAATAACTTCTCCAATAAGTTCTGCTTTAGTCTTAATGTTTACAAGATCTTTCAGAGTTTCTTCTCCTACGAAGATGCTCTCTTGCACATATGCAGCTTTCAACGCTGGCACAGCAGCTTTTTTCTTCTTGTATGACTCAATAAGTTTAGCAGGTGCAGTAGCATTGTTAGAGAACATCACAGCTGTATTTCCTTTTAATGCAGGATAAAGCTCTTCAAAATTCCCCTCAATAGTTTCTAATGCTTTTTTTAATAAGGTGTTCTTCACCATTAACAGCTTAATGTCCTGTTTGAAACACTCTTTTCTTAGGATACTTGTTTTCTCTGAATTCAGAGTTGCAAGATCTGTAAGATAAAAATTATCGTATTCCTGCAGGGTTGCTGCAATCATCTCTATTATATTGTTTTTATCTTCCTTTTTCATAGATTCTTTACTTGTTATAAATTAAATCTCTTCAAATGACTTTGTGTCCACTTTAATACCTGGACTCATAGTGCTTGAAAGATAAATACTTTTAATATATGTACCTTTTGCTGCTGTTGGCTTAAGTTTAATCAATGTCTGAATAAACTCTCTAGCGTTCTCAACAATTTGATTAGCATCAAATGATACTTTTCCTACAGAGCTGTGAATAATACCTGTTTTATCTACTTTAAAGTCGATTTTACCTTGTTTCACTTCCTGAACTGCTTTAGCAACATCAGGAGTAACGGTACCACTTTTAGGGTTTGGCATTAGTCCACGTGGTCCTAATACACGACCTAATGCACCAATTTTACCCATGATTTGAGGTTGAGTGATAATAACATCTATATCAGTCCAACCCCCTTTTATTTTTTCGATATATTCATCTAATCCTACATAATCAGCTCCTGCATCTTGTGCAGCTTGTTCTGATTCTGGAGAACATAATACAAGAACTCTTACTTGTTTTCCCGTACCGTGTGGTAATGAGACTACGCCTCTTACCATCTGGTTAGCTTTTCGCGGATCTACGCCTAAGCGTACATCGATATCTACAGATGCATCAAACTTTGTATTAGTAATTTCTTTTACTAATGCTGATGCTTCTTTCAGTGAATAGGTTTTTCCCTCTTCAATTTTGCTCAAAGCCAACTTTCTGTTTTTTGTAAGTTTACCCATGTCCTAATTGAAGTTTAAATTAATTGTTCTCGGGAAATTTCCCTTTTACTGTGATACCAAGGCTTCTTGCCGTTCCAGCTACCATTTTCATTGCAGATTCTACATTAAAACAGTTTAGGTCGGTCATTTTTTCTTCGGCAATTGCTTTTACTTGTTCCCAAGTTACTTCAGCAATCTTTTTACGATTAGGTTCAGCCGAACCGCCTTTTAGTTTTGTAGCTTCTAATAATTGAACTGCAACCGGTGGTGTCTTAACAATAAAATCAAAAGACTTGTCGGTATAATAAGTAATTACCACTGGCAATACTTTACCGGCTTTGTCCTGAGTTCTGGCATTGAATTGCTTGCAAAACTCCATAATGTTAATCCCTTTGGATCCCAATGCAGGACCTACTGGGGGAGATGGGTTTGCAGCTCCTCCTTTGATTTGTAATTTTAGTTGTCCAGCAACTTCTTTAGCCATTTTTTTGATTTTAAATAATTACGGTTTTTTGAAACACATAAAATAATTGCAGAATTTGCGTAACCACTTCCTGAATTATTCCTTTTCTACCTGTAAGTAACTCAACTCGAGAAGTTGAGCACGTCCAAAAATTTTAACCATCACTTTGAGTTTCTTGCGATCCTCTGACACTTCCTCAATTACTCCTGAGAAATTGCTAAACGGACCACTTATAACCTTAACGCTATCTCCAACGTAATATAGAATATCAATTTCCCCGCCTGCTTCTTCCAGTTCATCCACTGTGCCCATTATACGCTTTACTTCTGTTTCGCTCAGCGGTTGAGGGTTTGCAGTGTTTGGTAAAAAACCAGCTACAAAATTAATACTCTTAAGTTGGTGTATAACTTCCCCTACTAATTCTGCTTCTATTAATACGTAACCGGGAAGATATGCACGTTCGCGCATAATTTTTTTGCCGTTTCGCATTATATAAGTTTTCTCAGTGGGAATAAGGACTTGTGAAACGTAGTTTCCTAAATCGGTTTTTTTCATTTCT
>CAZSKF010000010.1:0-35491 GCA_964607405.1 uncultured Proteiniphilum sp.
TAGAGCACCTGACTGTTAATCAGGGGGTCCTTGGTTCAAGTCCAAGAAGAAGAGCCAAGTCAGATGATTGATTATTAATTTTAATATTCTTCTTTAGCTCAGTTGGTTAGAGCACCTGACTGTTAATCAGGGGGTCCTTGGTTCAAGTCCAAGAAGAAGAGCCGAAAAAAGCGAGTCATAATTGACCCGCTTTTTTTGTTTATATACGTTAGTAATAAAAAGTCTGTTATAATAGCTTCATTATGGTGGTGTATAAATAGATTACAGGTATTGCTACTAGCAAACTGTCTATTCTGTCGAGAATGCCACCATGACCGGGAATTAGCTTCCCTGAATCTTTTACCTTGTATGATCTTTTGATTAAAGACTCAAATAGGTCACCTATTGTTCCGAAAACTGATACTAGTCCTGCAAAAATAATCCAAAACGTGAAGTTGTGAATGCATGTTGTATAAGCAAAGATTATACCTCCAATAATTGTAAAGGCCACTCCGCCCACAAATCCTTCTATGGTTTTCTTTGGAGAAATACGCTCTATTAACTTGTTTTTGCCGAATAGAGAGCCCACCAGATAAGCTGCAGTATCATTTACCCATATTAAAACAAATATAGCTAGTGATATAATGATGTTTACATCGTTAAGATGTAGTAGGATGACAAATGGAAGTGTGATATAGGCATGTCCGAAGACGGAATAAATGCTTTTCTTAAGGTTATTCTCACTCTTAGAGAAGATACTTGCAGATAGCAACAACATTAAATATAAGATGAATACTGCAAATATTATAATATGGTTGTTGCTAATATAGGTGGTGAGTGAGGACAATATGAATAATACTACTCCGGATATAGAGTTGAATATATTTAGTGACAAGCTGTGTGTGTCACGATCTGTAAGTCTATAAAACTCGAAAAGTGCCAAGGCTAATATAACCGCAAAAATAATGGTGAATATTATACCCCCCTTTATTAAACCCAGAAGGACAAGGGCGACATATACTATACCCGCCATTGTCCTTGTTAGTAAGTTTTTTATGTTCACTTTGTTTTATTTATCGTTGTTTTCTGATTTCTCGGAAACTTCCTCTTGAGTTGTTTCTTTTGATTCTTCTTCAGATTTTTCAATTTTTGCGAAATCGATGTTTGCTTCTACAAGAGCATTATACCAACTGATTATTTTTTTTACGTCCGATGAATATACCTTGTCTTTATCATATGTAGGTAATATCTCTTCGAAATATTTGAAAATCTCGTTGCTTGAAGCTTTTGAGCTAAGTGAAGATTTTCCACCATTTTCTTTTTCTTTGATACTGATAAATACTTCGCGCAATGGAACATCGCTTTCTGAAGTATAAATTGATACATCACTCAGGGCGATTACTTTTTCAGTCAGGTAGATTGGAATTCTTTTTGCATTTGAAATTGATTCTACTACGTTTAAATTCTTGCCAGTGCTTACTAGTTTGTATAATCCTGGTTTTCCTGAAATCGATAATATTTTTGTTAGCATAGTTTATTCTAAGTTTTTTTGTTTAAAATCGACTGCAAAAATAGGTAGTATCCATCAATTATACAACACTATTCAATAAATGTTTTTTAGAGAACAGTCATTGTAAATAAAAAGTAGTACTTTAGCGTATCATATATATTGTTATAAAATCTAACTAAAAATATACATTAAATGTCAGCTATAAAGAATCTGTTTGTATTTGCGGTAATTGTATCTATGTTGTCTTGCACAAACAATAATAATAAATCTTCAAATAAAGAGATAATAAAAGATGAAATGAAGGAGAGAGAAGTATCTAAATATGTAAAAGAAGATAGTGACCTGTTTTTATTTGTAGGGACTTATACCCCCAAGCATGGCGGTGAAGGTATTTATCTATATAAGTTTAATACAGAAACAGGAGAGGCTTTTCCCATAAGTATGATTGAAGCAGATAATCCCTCTTATTTGGCTTTGAGCAATAATGGCAAATATGTATATGCAGTAGGTGAGAGTGGAGATAACAGTAGTGTGAGTGCTTTCGCATTTGATGCCGAGACGGGAGTTATGTCACACATTAATACTCAATCTAGCAATGGTGCCGATCCGTGCTATATAGAAATAGATTCTTCAGATAGAAATATAGTTGTTGCAAATTATAGTGGTGGCAGTGTTGCTACTTTTTCTATAAAGGATGATGGTAGTCTTTCATCGGCAAACTTGGTGACTCAGTTTAGCGGTTCGGGTGCAGATCAGTCAAGGCAAGCTTCGCCTCATCTTCATTCTGTGAGATTCTCACCCGATAATAGATTTTTATTTGCTACAGATTTGGGTACTGATAAGTTATATAGATTTGATTCAACGGGATCTGCTTTTGAGGGGCAGCCTGTTATTAGTCAATCAGGCTTGATTGAATTTGATGTGCCTTCTGAAACGGGACCTCGCCATTTTGATTTTCATCCTTCGGGCAGATTTATGTATCTTTTGGGTGAATTATCGGGAGAGATACTTGTGTATGATTATAACGACGGATTATTAATTCAAAGACAGAGTGTTCTTTCGGATAGTTTAGGGGCACGTGGTGCTGGAGATATTCATGTTTCGCCTGATGGAAGATTTGTGTATGCATCTAACAGGTTGAAGGGAGATGGTATTTCGATATTTTCTATTGACAATGAAACTGGTGAATTAGTAAAGGTTGGGTATCAAAATACAGGAATTCATCCACGTAACTTTGTTATCACCCCCGATGGTGGAATGTTGCTCGTGGCATGTAGGGATGATAATGCTATACAGGTATATAAGATTAATAGAGATACAGGTATATTGGAATATACTAATAATGATATTGTGGTGAAAATGCCCGTTTGTTTGAAGTTGTCAGCCGGCTGAAAATAAATTAAGGGACTGTCTGCAATCGAGACAGCCCCTTTAAAAAAGAGTATTAATTCTGTGTTTAATTTCTACGTCCTTGTCTGTTAGTGCTCATTCTGCTTTCGCGTAGAGCGTTTAACTTCTCTGCTTTTTCTTTGCCAATAATTTTTTCAAGCTCTGCTTGATTTTCTTTCATCTCTTTTTCGCGTTTTGTGCGCATTTCTTCACGCATATTGTCGCGATTTGCTGAATTTTGCTCACGATTTTCGCGCATTTCTTTCATATCGGCAGCACGTTTCTCATCCTGTTTCTTAAGTAGTGCTTCAACTTCTGCCTTCTGAGCATCTGTAAGGTCAATTTCCTTTGCCATCCAATCAACTCTTTCCTTTGCTGTCATTTGCATTGATTGACGATCGCGGTTAGGATTTCCTTGTCTTCCTTGTCTGTTTTGTGCTGAAACTGATAAGGTAACTGTTAGCATTGCAGCAAAAATAAATAGTAAATACTTTTTCATAATTCAAAAATTTAAATATTTGTTTCTTGTAATTTATACTTGTCACCCTTATGACGCTCTAAGTTAGGCAAATGTTTAATCTAACCCAAATGATTTTAGCCTAAATTAGTGTGCTAAATGCCCATATTATCAATTGTTTATAGATGCAATATGCCAGTTAGGAGGTGTTTGCCTTTCGTTAATCGACTAATAAAGCTCGTTTGTATATAGAGTGAATAAATCAAATAAATTATTCGAATACATAAGCTAATCGATATCTTTGTGCGAAGATCAAAGCAAATAATATTAGAAAGATGGAACAATATTTTCAATACGGAGTAAAAGAAATAGAGTATTTAAAGCATAGTGATGAGCAAATGGCTAAAGTCATTGATGCCGTAGGTATGATTAATCGTAAGGTAAATCCAAATTTGTTTTCTGCACTGGTTAATACCATAGTTGGCCAGCAAATTTCTACTAAAGCGCAAAAAACAATTTGGAATAGAATGAATGATGGTCTATTGGAGATTAGCCCTGAAGTTATAAATGAAATGGCGGATGAGGATTTGCAGAAGTTTGGCTTGTCGTTTAGGAAAGTGCAATATATGAAGCATGCCTCGTCAATGATTCTTAGCGGTGAGTTGAATATTGAATCACTGTATGCGAAGAGCGACAAAGAGGTTGTGAGTGAGCTTACCAAGATTCATGGTGTAGGAGTGTGGACTGCCGAAATGCTAATGCTTTTTTCGATGCAACGTCCGGATATTGTTAGTTTTGGTGATTTGGCTATAAGAAGAGGTATGAGCATCTTGTATGGCGTAGAGACAATCAGCAAAGAGATATTCAATAAATATAGAGAAAGATACAATCCTTATGGCTCGGTTGCAAGCCTTTATCTTTGGGCAGTATCCACAGGAGATGTAGAGTTTTGAATTATGACTTGGCCCTGCTTTGTGTAACTAAATAAACACCTATAAATACTAATAGTGTGGATATAACTTTGTCTATACCAAATTTATCCATCCCTATAATAACTGTTGCAAGGGATGCAACTATGGGTTGAAGGTAATTATACATGCTAACTGTGGTTGGACGCAACGTTTTTTGACCGATTGGTATGAGCATATATGTAAAGAATGTGGATAAAACCACTACGTAGCATATTCTAAGAATTATGCTAAGATTGAAGAGAGAGTAATCTGTTTGAGCGACGGCCTTAAAACTAATTATAGTGGTGACAATGGCTGCAAACAAGAACATCCATTTCATGGCGGTAATGGGTGAATATTTTGTAATCAGGTCTTTGAAAATAGTCAGGTAAATGGCGAAAGATAAAACTGAGCCAAGCACAATTAAATTGCCGGTCATTGATCCTGTGGATACATTGGTTGTGTTGCCTAATATTAGTATTAGGGCACCTGATGCGCCTATAATAACACCCAGAGCTTTTTTTAATGTAATAGGCTCCTTGATTACTATTGCAGCGAGAATCATAGTGACTATAGGTAATAATGTTATTACCAGCGAAGCATCAATTGGAGAGGTCTTTGATAGGCCGTAGATAAATGCTGTTTGATTTAGAACAATAGCAAAAAGTGAGGCAAAGAAAAATCTGATAATATCCTTGGTTGGAACTTTCTCTTTCTTTGCAAAAATAGAAGCTATCCAAAAAAGCACAGCAGCACCCGCCATTCTGAAGAATGTCATTACGAACGGATCAATCACTTGCGGAACGATTGTGCGGGTGATGGGCGTATTTAGTCCAAAAATAAAATTGGCTATAAATAGCGCTATGTGCCCATGTTTCTTGTTTAGCTTGCTCATTATAATATGTAATATATTATTGTTTTTTGCTTCGCTTTTTCATATACTTGAAAAAGAAAAATAATCCGACTAGCAAAACAATAGCTATAACTATATATCCTAGTTCGTGACTATATTTATTTATCAAATCAGCTTGACCATGTGCCAGGTATCCCAATAATGCTAATATCACATTCCATGCACCTGCTCCAATAGTAGTATAGATAGTAAAAGTTAGTAGGTTCATCTTGGCTAATCCTGCGGGTATGGATATTAATTGACGAACAGCAGGAATTAATCGCCCTGCAACTGTTGATGTTTTGCCATGCTTATTGAAATAGTCTTCTGCATGTTTTACCTTATCCCCACTGAGAAGCATTGCTTTCCCAAATTTGCTATCGGCCAGTTTGTATATAACGGGGCGACCAAGGAACATTGCGAGAAAATAATTTATGTATGCTCCAATCAATGCACCAATGGTTCCAAAGAGAACAACCAGAAAAATGTTTAGATCGCTTTCGGGTTTGCTGGCAATGTATGCTGCTGGTGGAATAACCACTTCGGATGGGAATGGTATAAAAGAGCTTTCTACTGTCATAAGCGCAGTGATACTCGCATAGTTCATATTGTTTTCGTACCAGCTTTCAACTTTCTGAATCCATGATTTGCTCTTTGTTTCGTTTTGTTCAGATAGTTCAACAACATCTTCAGTATGATTTGCCATTATAGTGCCAGGCAACATTAGTGTGATTGAGAAAATAATAAAGAGAGTGATTTTTTTAATAGTTTGCATTTGTTTTACTGTTCAAAATTAATATGCTTTATAAAAGTCTTGCCTGTTATGACTATAAAAATGATAATAACCTAATATGGCAATCAGCTTTGCAGATGCAAAAGTACAACATTTTTCTTTTATTACTTCAATCAAAACATTGGGCAAAGGGATAAATAAAAATATGTTGTGTAAATATTTGTAATGTCATGATTCAAAAAATACTTCTGTTTGCAGATTTCGATGAAAAAAAGTACCTTTGGGGTAATTTTCAACTTTGAATTAATATATGTCATCAAAAGATATCAACGATAACAATTTAGAAGATAAAGAGAATATAATAGAAGCAAATACGGAGGATACATCTGATACTACAAGGAAAACAGAATCAAAAATCACAACCAGATTGACTGGTGATTCTCCTATGAATTTGTCAAAGATGTATCAGGATTGGTTTCTGGATTATGCCTCTTATGTTATATTAGAACGTGCAGTGCCTCATGTGGTGGATGGGATGAAGCCTGTTCAGCGCAGAATTTTGCATGCTATGAAGCGAATGGACGATGGACGCTACAATAAGGTTGCCAATATTATAGGTAACACTATGCAGTTTCATCCCCATGGTGATGCTTCTATTGGCGATGCTCTTGTGCAGATGGGACAAAAAGATTTGCTTGTTGACTGCCAGGGTAACTGGGGTAACGTTCACACTGGAGACGGTGCAGCAGCACCCAGGTATATTGAGGCTAGACTCACTAAATTTGCTCTTGAAGTATTGTTTAATAACAAGACTACGGAGTGGAAGCCATCATACGATGGAAGGAACAAAGAGCCTATCACGCTTCCGGCAAAATTTCCTTTATTGCTAGCACAGGGGACAGAGGGTATTGCCGTAGGATTAAACTCGAAAATATTACCGCACAATTTTAATGAACTTTGTGACGCATCTGTATCTTATCTGAAGAATGAGGATTTTGAATTGTATCCCGACTTTCAGACAAGTGGATACATAGATGTGGAGCGATATAATGATGGTGAGCGTGGCGGATCTGTTAAGGTGAGGGCTTCAATAAATAAACTGGATAATAGAACGCTTGTAATAAATAGCCTTCCGTATGGAAAAACTACAGCTTCTTTGGTAGAATCGATTCTGAGAGCTAATGAACGAGGAATGATTAAAATCAGGAAGGTGGATGATATCACTGCCGAGAATGTGGAAATCCATGTTCAACTTGCGGCTGGTGTTTCGTCAGACAGAACTATTGATGCACTTTATGCTTTTACTGATTGTGAAATTAGTATTTCGCCAAACTGCTGTATTATCGAAGACGACAAGCCACATTTTATTACTGTGAGCGATGTGCTTCGGGTATCTACCGACAGAACAAAAGATCTTCTTCAATTAGAGCTTGAGATTGATAAGAAAGAAAAACAAGAAGCTTTGCTTTTTGCTTCGCTCGAAAAAATATTTATTGAAGAAAGAATATACAAGGATCAAGATTTTGAGAATGCCAAAAATATGGATGCTGCTATTATTCATATTGATAAGCGATTTGAACCTTATAAAAAAGACTTCTTGCGAAAGCTAGAGAGGGAAGACTTTATGAGATTGATGGAAATCAAGATGGCACGTATTCTTCGTTTTAATTCTGATAAAGCTGACGAAAATATAGCAAAATATATAAGTGATATCAAGGAAATAGATCACAATCTTGACAATCTGGTTGATTATACCATTGCATGGTATTTGATGCTAAAAGAAAAATATGGTAAAAATTATCCACGTAAGACTATTATAAGAAGCTTTGAGAATATTGAAGCAGCAAAGGTGGCTGTGGCAAACGAAAAACTATACATAAACCGAGAAGAAGGGTTCATTGGAACAGGACTAAAGAAAGATGAGTTTGTATGCAACTGCTCAGAGATAGATGATATTATTGTCTTCTTTAAGGACGGTACGTATAAAGTAGTGAAAGTTAGCGATAAACTATTTGTTGGAAAAAATATTTTGTATGCTAACGTCTTTAAGCGAAATGATAAGCGGACCATTTATAATATGGTATATAGAGATGGCAAGTCGGGTGCATTCTATATTAAGCGATTTAACGTTACCAGCATTACTAGAGATAGATTGTATGATGCTACGCGTGAAAAAGCGGGGTCTAGAGTGGTGTACTTTAGTGCAAATCCTAATGGTGAAGCTGAAACAATTAGAGTTACGCTAAAGCCTAAACCAAGATTGAGGATATTGCAATTTGAGAAAGATTTTAGTGAAATAGCTATAAAAGGCAGAGGTGCTATGGGTAATATTCTTACCAAAGCTGATGTTCATAGAATCACACTCAAACAAAAGGGTTTGTCAACACTGGGCGGCAGAAAAGTGTGGTTTGACTTCGACGTAAAGCGTCTTAACTATAATGAAGAGGGTCAATATTTAGGAGAGTTTAATGCTGATGATAAGATATTGGTAGTGAATGAAAATGGTGACTTCAGAACTTGTAGCTTTGATTTGAGTAATCACTTTGAGCCTGGAATATTAAGAATTGAGAAGTTTGATAAAGATAAAATATGGTCGGCTGCTCTTTATGATGCAGATCAAAAATATGCATATCTGAAACGTTTTACTTTTGAGGAGAGCGATAAAGTTGTGAATTTCATGGGTACAAATGAGGATTCTAAATTATTTTTACTTACTGATACTGTTTATCCTAGAGTGGAGGCAGTGTTTGGTGGAGAGGATGATTTCCGCCAACCTCTTGAAATAGATGTGGAAGAGTTTATTGCCGCCAAAAGCTACCGTGCTAAAGGCAAACGAATATCTAACTTTGAAGTTGTCGAAGTGAAAGAATTGGAGCCAACTCGTTTTCCGGAGCCTGAGGTTGAACCTGAGAAACCAACAGAAATAGAGATTGATGCTGAGGAGCCTATTAATGACTCTGACCTGCTTGATGAGATAACAGGACAGATGAGTTTGTTTTAAATACATATAAGCAGTATCTTTACGGAATATAATTTAAAAACAAAATGACTACTACACCAAATTGTATTAAATGCGGAAGCGCAGTAACTTATTTTGATGGTTCTCTGTTCCATTGCACAGAATGTTTTCAGGAGTGGACACATGAAGATGTTGATAATGCTGAAAGTGGCGACAAGGTTGTTGACAGCAATGGTAACGAACTTTTTGACGGAGATGATGTAACAGTGATTAAAGATTTAAAAGTTAAAGGCTCTTCGATGGTTGTAAAAAGAGGAACCAGAGCCAGAGGCATAAGATTGTCTCAAGATGATCCAACTCACGTTCAAGCTCGTGTAGATGGACAAACAATATTTCTAAAGACAGAGTTTCTGAAGAAATAAGACATCATACTAAAATAAATATTAGTACTTTAGCAGCACCTGCTGCTAAATAATAAAAGGTTACTTTGAAAAAGCGTTTTGATAAATTAATAGTCAAACGCTTTTTTTGCTACCTTTGCAATCTTTACTTGCAATGTGCTTTGAAGATTTAAATATCAAAAATGGAGTGTAAATAATGGTTGTAATATTAGGAATAGAATCATCGTGTGACGACACCTCAGCAGCAGTGATTGTTGATGGTGTTATAAAATCAAATATTATAGCAAATCAATCCGTACATGAAAGATACGGTGGTGTTGTGCCCGAACTAGCATCGAGAGCTCATCAGCAAAATATAATTCCCGTTGTGCATGATGCTTTAAGACAAGCAAACATACAAAAAGGGGATATTACTGCTATTGCATTTACCCGAGGCCCGGGACTCTTAGGATCATTGTTGGTAGGCACATCATTTACAAAAGGGTTTGCCTCTGCTCTAAATATACCAATGATAGATATTAATCACCTTCAGGCGCATGTGTTGGCTCATTTTATTAAAGAGGATGAGAATGATACCAATCAACCTAAATTTCCTTTTCTGTGTTTGTTAGTTTCAGGTGGTAACTCACAGATTATACTAGTAAAGTCTCACAGTGAAATGGAGATAATAGGGCAAACTATAGATGACGCTGCAGGCGAAGCTTTTGATAAATGTGCAAAAGTTATGGGACTTGGATATCCGGGTGGACCTATAGTGGACAAATTGGCTAAGATGGGAGATGCAAACAGGTTTGAGTTTAGTAAACCCAATATTGCAGGTTATGATTATAGCTTTAGTGGTTTGAAAACTTCTTTTCTTTATTTTCTGAGAGATGAATTAAAAACAGACCCTGAGTTTATAGAGAATAATAAAGAAGACTTATGCGCCTCTTTACAAAAGACCATTATTGATGTACTTATGAAGAAGCTATATAAGGCAACTAAAGATTTAAAAATAAAAGAAGTGGCAATAGCCGGAGGGGTTTCAGCTAATTCGGGATTGCGTGCTGCATTTGAAGATTATAGTAAACGATATAGTTGGAAGATACATATTCCTAAATTTTCATATACTACCGATAATGCAGCAATGGTGGCTATATCGGGCTACTATAAATATCTGGACGGAGAATTCTGTGGTATGGAGGCCGTGCCTTACGCTAGAGTGTCTATTTGACAATTCATACCTTTAAATATGAACGCTTTTAATTAAATAGAAAATAATAAAACATTACATATATGTCAGTAGAAAATAACGTAATAGAAGAGAACAAAAGGAGTCTCAACTTTATTGAAGTGATGGTTGAGAAGGATCTCAAAGAAGGTAGAAATAGTGGTAAAGTTCAAACTCGTTTCCCGCCTGAGCCTAATGGTTATCTTCACATTGGGCATGCAAAAGCAATATATATTGATTTTGGGATTGCTCAGAAATACGGTGGTATTTGTAATCTTAGATTTGATGATACAAATCCTGTGAAAGAAGATGTGGAGTATGTTGACTCAATAATGGAAGACATTAGATGGCTTGGTTTTGAGTGGGAAAATATATATTATGCTTCTGATTATTTTCAAAAACTATGGGATTTTGCTGTACAATTAATCATGGAGGACAAAGCTTACATTGATGAGCAAACTGCTGAAGAAATTGCAAAGCAAAAAGGTACACCAACCGTGCCGGGAGTTGAAAGCCCTTTCCGTAATCGCCCAATAGAGGAGTCTTTGAGCCTATTCGAAAAAATGAATACAGGTGAAATAGAAGAAGGAAAGCTTGTGTTGCGTGCCAAAATAGATATGACTTCTTCAAATATGCATATGCGTGACCCTATTATTTATCGTATTATAGATATTCCTCATCATCGCACCGGCACTAAATGGAAAGCCTATCCGATGTATGATTTTGCTCACGGGCAATCAGACTTTTTTGAGGGTGTAACACATTCACTTTGTACTTTAGAATTTGAAGTGCATCGTCCGCTTTATGATTGGTTCTTAGACCAATTGGATACAAGTAAGTCACGCCCGCGTCAAACGGAGTTTAACAGGTTAAACTTAACCTATACTGTGATGAGCAAGAGAAGGCTTCTTCAACTTGTGCAAGAGAATCTTGTTACAGGATGGGATGACCCTCGCATGCCTACAATCAGCGGTATGCGTCGTCGTGGATATACGCCTGCTTCTATTAGATCTTTTATTAATAATATAGGATATACCAAATATGATGGTATAAATGATTTCTCACTTTTAGAACACTCGGTTCGTGAAGATTTGAATAAGCATACGGCTCGTGTTTCAGGAGTAATTGATCCTATCAAATTGATCATCACTAATTATCCTGAAGATAAAGTTGAGGAAATGGAAACCATTAATAACCCCGAAGATCTTTCAATGGGTTCTCGCAAAGTTAAGTTTTCACGCGAGCTATGGATAGAACGCGATGACTTTATGGAGGATGCACCAAGAAAATATTTCAGATTAACACCGGGCAAGGAAACTCGTTTGAAAAGCGCATATATCGTTAAGTGTACAGGATGCAAGAAAGACGAGAATGGTAACGTTGTAGAAGTTTATGCTGAGTATGATGAGCAAACCAGAAGTGGAATGCCGGAATCAAGCCGCAAAGTAAAAGGGACTATTCATTGGATTTCAGTTCCACATAGCTTGGATGTTGAGGTTAGGTTATATGATCGTCTATTCTTGGTAGAAGATCCAATGGCGGATAAAGAAAAAGACTTCAAGGATTTTATTAATCCCGAGTCACTTATAGTAAAGCAAAACTGTAAAGTGGAAGAGTACTTGAAGGATGCAAAGCCGCTTGATAGTTTCCAATTCCAGCGAATAGGATATTTTAATGTAGATAAAGATTCCAGTTCAGACAAATTGATTTTTAATCGCACGGTTGCTCTGAAAGATTCATGGAAAAAGCAAAACTCCTAGTTTGGAGCTTGTTTGAAATATTAATTAGTTTATACACACTGATACCAGGAGAATCCGAAAGGTTCTCCTTATCAGTGTTTTTTATAAAAAAGGGGTTATATGAATAATAATGAAGAAACAGATATTCAAGCATTAATTGAAAGATATGAGAACATGCTTTTGAGTGGTAAAAAGGCATATTTTGATGCAGATGAGTTTGAAGTTCTGGCTGATTATTATCTTTCTATTGATGATAGCGAATACGCCGAAGCAGTGATAGATGAAGGATTGAGAATACATCCTGACCATCAGTCGCTAATTATACTAAAAGCAAAGGTTCTAAATATTTTGGAGTTTTTTGAAGAGTCTTTATCATTAATTGAGTCTATTTCGGATGAAGGTGATCCTGACCTGTCATTGATAAAGGTTGAGGCATATATTAGCCTAAATAGAATTCAAGAAGGAAATGACCTTATAAATAAGACTATAGCTAGCAATTTATCAATAGAGGAATTATATACTTTCATCACGGAGTTGGGTTTTATCATGAATGATAATTCCTATTTTGAAAGAGCTATATATTTCCTTGAGCAAAGCTTGAAGATTGATAATTCCAACAATGATGTTTTGATAGAACTTTCTTTTGCAAATGAAATGATTCTGAATTATGATAAAGCAATAGAATACACTAATATCCTATTGGATATGAATCCATATTCATACGATGGATGGGTAAGCTTGGGTAAACTTTATTCTCTAAATGAGCAATATGATAAAGCGGTTAATGCGTTTGATTTTGCCAGTACTATCAATGATGGGGATGTAACAGCACTAAAAATGAAGGCCTTATCTTTATTTTTGAATGATAACACAGCAGAGGCCATCAAGACCTTTAAAGAGTGCATTTTGCTTAATCCTGATGATGAGCATACATACGACTCAATTATTGAGGGTTATGAAACTCTAGAGCAATATGATGAAATGATTAATTTTATTGATTTGCGTGAAGAGAAATTCGGTTCTAAAGGGATCTTAATTAAGCGTGCTTATGTAGAGATCTTGCGTGAAAACTTAACGGAAGCTTGGGAATACTTTAATCAGATACCAGAAGAAGAGAAAGACACTTTGGAGTTTTTCTTGCTGGAAGCTGAATTAAATTTTAATGCGGGGAATCTTCGCGAGTCAGAAGCATCATATATAAAAGCAGCATTGAAATCTGAAGATAATAGTGAAATACTCGACAGGCTGGCAAATATTAGTGTAGCACAGGAAAAATATGAACAGGCGGCCGAGTATTTGGAGCAAATATTGGATATTGATCCTGATTTTCCAACTGCAAAAGCACGATTAGCATTTATCCGATTTGAAATTGGAACCAAGGAGCCATTTGATGAATTAATGATGAATTTTGATGATGATGAGCTGCGTGATTTGATGCGTTTTATATCTGGTGATGATGAAAAAGATTACACTGATTATTCGCGTGAATATATGTTAGTAAGGCTAAATGAGGCCAGAGAGAATAGGATACTATTCAAAAACATAAAATACTAAATTATTATTATAATGCTTTTGTAGAGCATACTGTTACTTAAGTCCAATGAATAAAATTATAAAGCCGAGTGATAGACTCGCATCACTTGATATACTACGTGGGTTGGATCTATTTTTATTAGTATTTTTCCAACCTGTGTTTGTTGCTTTTGCAAGGCATTGGCGTAACAACCCATTTTTCTCATTTATGCTGAAACAGTTTGATCATGCCACATGGGAGGGTTTTAGAGCTTGGGACCTAGTTATGCCTTTGTTTCTATTTATGGTTGGTATAGCACTTCCATTTTCATTATCTAAATATAGAGACAGTTCTAGCAAGAGACATATTTATAATAAAATAATCAAGCGCTTTGTCATACTTTTCATACTAGGAACTGTGATACAAGGTAATTTATTGAGTTTCGACTTATTAGCCCTAAGGCTATATTCAAATACCCTTCAGGCAATTGCAGTTGGTTACTTATTTTCTGCATTGATTGTTATTAACTTAAAGCTCAAATGGCAGATAATAATTACAAGTGCCTTGCTAGTTATTTATTGGGGCTTGATGAGCATATTTGGAGACTTTACTAGTGATGGAAACCTAGCTGAAGCTATAGACAAGGCTGTATTGGGAAGATTCAGAGACGGTGTATGGTATGATGAAGGCGGTAATTGGAACTTCTCGCCAAATTACAATTACACATGGATTCTAACTAGTATGGTTTTTATTGTAACAACAATGATGGGAGTATTTGCTGGGCAAATAATGAAGCAAGGAAAAAATAGAATATACAATAGTAAATTGTTATTAGGCATTGGTCTTTTGTTGTTATTGTCGGGATGGTTGTTAAGCTTTCAAACACCAATAATTAAAAAGATATGGTCTGCAAGTATGACTTTATGGTCTGGAGGTTGGTGTTTTATTTTAATGGCCCTTTTTTATTATATTATAGATGTAAAGGGATGGCATAAAGGATTTAATTGGCTTAAGATTTATGGTATGAACTCTATCACGGCCTACACTTTAGGGATGGTAATAAGCTTTAGGAGCATAGCAACATCTTTATTTTATGGTCTAGAACAATATACGGGTGTATATTATTCGGCTTTGATTACTTTCGTTAATTTCTTTATACTATTTCTTATTCTAAACTTGATGTATAAGAATAAATATTTTGTGAAAATATAAATTACATGATTATATGAGACTATTTAAATTTTTGTCGATTTTTTTTAGCGTATGGATTGCTTTATTATCCTGTCAAACTTCAACTACTGTTAGAGAAACAGATGGTCAACTTCAATTAATACCCATGCCTAATGAAATTAGCATCAAAAAGGGTAGGTTGGCTATATCTGATGGCTTCAAGCTTATTGGAGATAATGTAGATCCGGATATGATTGATAATCTATCTGATTATTTATCTTCTTCAGCAATTAATTTGAATGAAGATGGTGTAAGTGTCACTTTAAAACTAGATATGCAGTCTAATAATGATCCAAATGAAGAAGCGTATAAACTTACTATCAATAAATCAGGTGTACTAATAACTGCAAAATTTGAAGTGGGGCTTTTCTATGGTGTACAGACTTTGCTGCAATTGGTTGAAAATGATTCAAATGAATTGCAATATATGGAAATTAAAGATCAACCTCGTTTTGGTTATCGTGGATTAATGCTAGACTGTTCTCGCCATTTTTTAACTCTCGACTTTCTGAAAAAGCAAATAGACATGATGGCCTATTTAAAGCTCAATCGTTTTCATTGGCATTTAACAGACGGACCTGGATGGAGATTACAAATAAATAAGTATCCTGAATTGACAGAAATAGGTGCTTGGAGAATGGAGCCTACATGGAAAGAGTGGTGGAATTCAGGTAGAAAGTATGTTAAAGAAGGTACACCGGGAGCTTATGGTGGATATTATACTCAAGATGAGGCTAGAGAGTTGGTGAAATATGCTGCCGACAGACACATAATAGTAATACCTGAGATTGAAATGCCGGGCCACTCTGAAGAAGTGTTGGCGATATACCCCGAGCTATCATGCACAGGAAAACCATATACAAGTAGTGAGCTTTGTATCGGAAATGAGGAAACATTTGAGTTTATTCAAAATGTTTTGACCGAGGTGATGTCTATTTTCCCATCAAAGATTATTCATATTGGTGGCGATGAAGCAAGCCGTGAACATTGGGAGAAATGTTCTAAGTGTCAGAAAAGAATAAAAGAAGAAGGACTGAAAGATGAAGCAGAACTGCAAAGTTATCTAATCAAGAGGGTAGAGTTGTTCTTAAATGAAAATGGTCGTCAACTATTGGGTTGGGACGAAATTCTTGATGGTGGATTGGCACCAAATGCAACAGTGATGTCATGGAGAGGCGAGGATGGAGGAATAGCAGCTGCACGAAGTGGTCACGATGCTATTATGACACCTGGTAGCCATTGTTATTTTGACAGTTATCAAGGATTGCCCGATACTCAGCCGGAGGCTATTGGTGGCTTCCTAACATTAGAGAAAGTTTACTCCTTTAATCCTATTCCTTCTGAGTTGACAGATGAAGAATCTAAGCATATTCTTGGTGCTCAGGCAAACCTTTGGGCTGAATACATCATCAATGAAAACCATATGGAATATATGATGTATCCAAGATTATTGGCGCTTGCAGAGGTTGTGTGGACTAACAAAGAGAACAAGTCTTGGGATAATTTTAAAGCAAGAGCGAATGGTTTTATTCTTATGTTGCAAAGTAAAGGATATAATACATACACCTTGAGTAAGGAGCCTTTTGTAGAGTTGACATCCAACAAAGAGAATGGCTCTATTGATATCACCTTGTCATCAGAGTTATATCCAGCAGAAATAAGATACACCACAGACGGTACAGAACCTAATAGTTCCTCACCAGCCTTTGATGGAATAGTCTCGGTAACTGATTCTGCAAATCTTAGAGCTCAAGTTTTTCAAAATGATTTGCCTGTTGGAGGTATTATAGAGAAGAGAATAGACTATCACAAAGCTATTACAAAATCAATTATTTACAACACACCCTTTAGTCAATACTATACTGCGGGTGGCGAAACTGCTCTTATTGATGGTATTCCGGGAGGACCTGCTCATGGTGATGGACATTGGCAAGGATTCCTTTCTCCTTCAATTGATATCGTAATTGATTTGGGAGAAATAATGCCTATTAAATCTTTGGAGACATCATTCTTGCAAAATGCAGGTGCTGAAATATGGTTGCCTGCCGATATAGAGTTTCTAATCTCCAATGACAACGAAGATTATTCTGAACTCCTGTTATTTACAGACAATACAGATACAAAAGCTGAAGGCACATTCCCTGAGTTTTTTAAATGGAATGGTAGCGAAGAGGCTAGATACATTAAACTAAAGGCCAACAGAAAAAGTGTAAAAGGCTGGATGTTTATTGATGAGATAATTGTGTGGTAATAATATAACAGCACAAATATAAATGGCAAGCCTGCTTCTGTTTTTTCAGAAGCAGGCTTTTTAATTCCGAATTGTTTCGTAATATATAAACGTCAATTTCTATAACACAGTTGGTCATATCAATCAATGTGGCAAAAAGACAACCAACATCAAACAATTCGAATGTATTAGTAACATTTAATCACAACTAAGTACGCCACATTATTTCAAAAATAATTATTGTCTCACATAGTCTATCGCACTTAATGCTGCAATTGTACCATCACTCACAGCTGTTGAAATTTGGCGATAACGCTTAGCCACGCTGTCTCCCGCAGCAAACACACCCTTAATATTAGTTTGCATATTTGCATCAACAATTATTTCACCTTTGTCGCTCAATTCAATAATGTTTTTTAGTGAGTCCGTGTTAGGTTGATATCCAATAAACACAAAAACACCATCAGTATCTAATTCTGAAACCTCTTTTGTATTAATATTTTCAATCTTTACTTTTTGAAGCTTTCCGTTTCCTTCATATGCTCTAAGTTCAGATTTCATAATGAAGTTGATTTTTGGATTCTTCTCAGCTTCTTCCACTGCATGAGCAAATGCTTGAAAATGATCAAATTGGTGAACAATAGTTACACTTGTTGCATAATTTGTCAATGTAATAGCCTCTTCCAGCGCAGAGTTTCCACCACCCACTACCACAAGTTTCTTGTCTTGAAAGAAATCACCATCGCATGTGGCACAATAAGAAATCCCTTTACCTTCATATTCAGTTTCTCCCGGAATATTCAGAGACCTTGGTCTTCCGCCTGTCGCAAGTATTATTGCATGCGAACGAAAAATTCTTCCGTCTTCGACCTCTATTTCTTTGATATCTCCTTCCAGTTGATACCTAACTATGTTAATGCCGGTTCTGATAGTAGCTCCAAATTCTTTAGCTTGTCTTCTCATAATCCCAGCCAGCTCATATCCCTTAAGTTTTGAAACACCCGGATAATTGGCAATCTCTTCGGTTAGCACCATTTGTCCACCCACAACACCTTCACTAAGAATAAGTGTATCCAGTTTGCCTCGTGAGGCATAGATGCCTGCTGATAATCCTGCAGCACCAGCCCCTAATATCATTACATCATATATTTTTTCCATTCTTCTAATCAAATAAAAGAAAAAGCCATCAAATAATCAAAAATTATAGGACGGCTTTTTCACATTTAAAATTCACAAAATGTCGTATATAACAAATTTCAGTATGTCCTAATAATTAAACAGGGTTGCATTCATTTATGCAAAGTGCTCATCTAGTATTGAGGTTATTTGTTTTCTGTCCTGAATACTTGTAGTAGCTTTCACAACCTTACCATTCTTGTAATACATAGTGAAGGGAAGTCCCATAAAAGTAGAGCACTCCGGAGCATTACGAATTACACCGGCTTCGGGACTATCAAAGGCCATAGAATAGAACTTAACGTCCTCACGCTCTTCTTCCAACTCCTCCATTATGTCATACACAGGAATACACATAGGTCCCATGCGGCCGGCGCATACCATAACGTTATCGTTTTCACTAATAATTCTCTCCAATTCTGCTGCTGTTGTGATTTCGTGAACAGCCGTGTCTAATAGCTTCATAATTTTATATGGTTTATTTGTTGTTTTCTGATTGCAAAGTTACTGCACATACATTTTCCCGCAAAACAAAAACCTATGACATGCCTCACCCATTGTTCTGAGTTGAGTCAGTTAATTTGCTGATTCATATCATTTTTATATGTTAAATATACTGTGAACATATAAATACGTACTCAAAGATGGTTTTTTAGGATATAAACTATTACTTTTACAGATAATATCATAGGAGAAATAATATGTTAGCTGATTATAAGGCATAAGGTCTAATTTATTTCTCTGCTTCTTTATAAAATAATTATACGATGTCAAAAGGATATGTGCACGTTTACACAGGTAATGGTAAAGGAAAAACCACAGCAGCATTAGGTCTTGCCATGCGTGCAGTGGGAGCAGGCAAACGGGTGTTTATAGCTCAGTTTGTTAAAGGTATGAGATACTCAGAAGTAGAAATTATCACAAACAGATTTAACGAAATAGAAATAAAGCAATATGGACTTGATTGCTTTATTTACAACAAACCCACAGATGCTGATATCGCCGCTGCACGAAAAGGCTTGGAAGATGTGAAAAGTATTATATCTAAATCTCAATATGATATGATTATTCTTGATGAAGCCAGTATAGCATTGTACTATAATTTGTTTAGCATTGATGAACTACTGGATTTATTGAACTCAAAACCTGAAAGTATGGAAATAATCATAACCGGTAGATATGCACCCAAAGAATTAATCGAAATAGCGGATCTTGTTACCGAAATGAAAGAAATAAAACACTACTACCAACAAGGAGTAGAAGCGCGTAAAGGAATAGAGTTTTAGAATATAATAATAAGAATGGAAAACTGCAATCACACTATGTCATGCTTTCAAGATTTGAAGCCTGAAGAACTGGAAAAGATAATGACGGCTAAGACAGAATTGACTTATCTTGCCGGTGAAAATATTTTTAAGCAAGATGCTTTTGCTACTCATGTTATACTAATAACAGATGGATTGGTACGCACATATCTTCAGACAGGATATGACAAACAATTAAACCTGCAACTGGCAAAGACTGGCGACTTCTTATCTTTTGCCTCTGTTTTTGGTGAAACCATTCATAATGTTTCCGCAATTGCCGTTTCAGACACCACTGTTTGTATGATTGATAAAAATACAATGCGTGAACTATTAATGGACAATGTTGACTTTGCCATGCGCATTACCTCACGCAATTTTAGATATGAAAAACAATTATTATCAATAATAGGCAATATCACATATAGGCAAATGCGTGGGAAATTGGCATCAACCCTACTTTATTTAAGTAGTAACGATTTTATCGGAATGGATATTTTTCCACTTCTCACTCGTCAGGATATTGCAAACTTTGCATCTGTTGCCACCGAAAGTGCAATAAAAATGCTGAAAGAGTTTGAACGTGAAGAAATAATCATTCTTAAAGGAAAAAACATTGAAATATTAAATAGAAAGGAATTAGAAAAAATTGAAAGAGTGGGATGAATAACCGTCTCTACTCTAATACCTTCAATAAATTAAATATCAAACAAAAATGAAACAAGTTTTAATTATAGCATTACTTGCTGTATTTAGTCTGCCAATGTTCTCGCAGATAGCCGACAGATATGTGGGAGGTTCCATTAAAACAGAAGATGGAATTAGAGAACTAATTTTTCCACCACTATCAGATAAAGTATATAAAGATGGATGGATTGACTTTAATAAAAATGGCAAAAAGGATATTTATGAAGATCCATCCAGAGATGTGGAAGAACGTATTGCCGATCTGCTAAGTCAAATGACATTAGAAGAAAAATCAAATCAGCTGGCTACGCTCTATGGTTACGGGGCTGTACTGAAAAGTCGTCTTCCTGAACCTTTCTGGAAAGATAGTATCTGGAAAGATGGCTTGGGCAATATTGATGAGCAGTTAACCGGCTTGCGTGGTGATACTGTTTTTGCATCTCCATTTTCCGAACACACAGTTGCACTAAATATAATTCAACGCTGGTTTATTGAAGAAACCAGATTAGGAATTCCGGTTGACTTCACAACCGAAGGAATCCGCGGGCTTAACCATATGAAAGCAACATATTTTCCATCACAATTGGCACAGGCTTCTACTTTTAATGCATCTTTGGTACGCAAGATAGGAGAAGTGACAGGGCTTGAAGCAAAAGCTTTAGGATACACCAATGTGTATTCACCTATTTTAGATGTGGCAACTGACCCTCGATGGGGAAGGATAGAAGAAACATACGGAAGTGATCCATATCTTGTAGGGCGACTTGGCACCGAAAATGCAATAGGCATTCAGTCACACCGTGTGGCTGCTACAGCCAAGCATTATGCCGTTTACAGCATTCCTTTTGCAGGAAGCGACGGCTGGGTTAGAACTCACCCAATGGTAGGTGAGCGTGAAATGTATATCAAATACTTATGGCCTTTCGAGACAGTAATTAAAAATAGTAACCTTCAGGGTGTGATGGTTTCTTATAACGATTACGATGGTGAGCCAATAGTAATAAGCAAGAAGTTTCTTAATGATTTTCTCCGAATTCGTTTTGGATTCAAAGGATACACAGTGAGTGATAGTGCAGCTTTTGAAGATATCATGGATAAATATAATATCACTGATGATATAGACGAAGCGGCAGCAATGGCAGTAAGTGCGGGAATGAACGTGCGAACAAACTTCTCATCTCCGGCTCCATTTATTAGAGCTGTCAGAAGTGCCGTGCAAAGAGGATTAATGACAGAAGAAATGCTAGATGAGAGAGTAGGAGAGGTGCTCAGAGTTAAGTTTTGGCTAGGTCTTTTTGATGAACCTTATGTTGCAGATATTAACGCCAACGAAGTAGTTCACAGTCAGGAGTCTCAACAGCTTGCGCTTGAGGCAGCTGAGCAAAGCATTACCTTATTAAAGAATAATGATATACTACCATTAGATAAAAATAAATATGAAACCATCGCTGTTATTGGGCCAAATGCTGTCGAAAAGCGTAGCATGCTTTCACGTTATGGTCCTGTGCATGTAGATATCAAAACTATATTGGATGGCGTAGAAGATGCATTTCCCAATAATGAAATTCTTTATGCCAAAGGATGTAATCACATCGATCCAAATTTCCCAAATAGTGATATCGAGTATTTTGAAATAACTGATGAAGAAGAGCAGATGATGAGAGAAGCAGAAAAAGTTGCCGCCAATGCAGATATTATTCTCTTATCAGTGGGCGATAATCTTAGAACTGTAGGTGAAAGCGCATCTCGATTATCATTAGACTTACCCGGCCGTCAAAGCGAGCTGATTGATAGAATTGTGGCACTAGGCAAACCGGTCGTCCTGATTCACACCGGAGGAAGACCCGCTTCATTAATGAAAGCTTCAAAAACTTGTGATGCTATTATTCAAAACTTCTATGCCGGCGAACAAGGGGCTGATGCCCTAGGCAATGTCCTAAACGGCAACTATAATCCATCCGGAAAACTTCCTGTGGGAATATTGAAGCACGTGGGACAAGTGCCTTTGGCTTTCCCAATTATGCCTTCGGATGCTAATAGAGGGAATGCAGCTGCTGCAGGATTTCTATATCCATTTGGATACGGACTAAGCTATACAAGTTTTGAATATTCAGACTTGTCAATTGATACCTCAACATTCAGCAACTCAGATAAAATAACAGTTTCGTTTTCAGTTAAAAACTCGGGCGAAGTTGCAGGTGATGAAATAGTGCAATTATATTTCCGCGACAATATGGCAAGTGTAGTTGTATATGATAAAGAGCTTTGTGGTTTTGATAGAGTTTCACTACAGCCAGGCGAAACAAAAACAGTATCGATGGAAGTTAACAAAGAAACCCTTTCGATTGTAAACAGCAACCTGGAACGCGTGTTCGAGCCCGGCAAGTTCACAATAATGTTAGGAAGTTCTTCCGAAGATATTAGACTTGAAGAGGTGATTGAATTGTAATATCATATAAATTAAATATTATGAGAAAGATAAGTCTGTTAATAGCTATAATGATAGCTTCAGCCGTTTGCGCACAAAACAAAGTGACTAAGAAAATAATGGAGATGGGGAAGAGTGACAATCGCACTATGGAACATCTTGATATTCTTACAAATCGTTTTGGAGGTAGGCCCATTGGCTCTAATGCATACACAAATGCAACGTATTGGGTAGCAGACCAGCTAAAAAAGTGGGGACTTGATGTTGAAATCCAAGAGGTAGGAGAACTACCTGTTGGATTCAATCGCGGCCCATGGTTTGGCAAAATGTATAGCAATCAGTCAATGCCGTTAGAGTTTGTTACTCCCAGCTACACATCAGGCACCAAAGGTGTACAGCGTGGTCATGTGTTGATAGAACCAAAAACCCGAGCGGAGTTTGAAAGAATGAAGGGTAAATTAAAAGGCGCCTGGGTATTGATTGAAGGAACAAGCAATGGTTTTGCCATCGACCATTCAACAAGTGGTGATGCCAGACGCGATTCTATCATCACCGCAAATGCTGCAGCACTTCACGACTCGTTAAGGATTGTAGAGCCTGCCCTTTTTCTTAAAGAGATGAAAGAAGCAGGAATTCTTGGAACCATTCAGTCGGCACCAATTCCCCTGGTTGCACTGTATGACAGGAAAAATCTTTTCGACCTATCGTTCGATAACCCTCCCTCCACACCAGATATTAAACTAAATGAAGATCAGTATAATATCATTCGCAAAAAGGCTGAGCGTCGTGAATATGTTGAACTAGAGTTTGATATCCGAAACTACTTCAGACCCGGCCCTGTAAAGTATCACAATGTGATAGGAATAATAAAAGGGGTGAAATATCCAGACGAGTATGTAATAAGCGGCTGTCATTTGGATTCGTATGACGCTGCCACAGGTGCAGTTGATTGCGGCACAGGTGTTGCTCCAAACTTAGAAATGGCACGTACCATTATGGCCTCAGGAGGTAATAACCCCGACAGAACAATTATGTTTGCATTTTGGGCCGGCGAAGAGTTTGGGCTACTTGGCTCTAAATTTTGGGTGGAAAATAATAAAGACAAGCTTACCAAGATATCCAACTACTTCAATCGTGATGGCGGACCCACTGCCGCTGTTGGTTTAGTTGTTCCCGAAAACTGGTATGATGATATAGTGAAATGCACTAACGAATTGGAATCGTATGATGAGCGTATGCCATTTAAGGTGGAAAAGAGCACCAGAGGACCACAGCCAATTCCCTTGAATGCATGGGGCACTGATCATGCTTTCTTTGCACGTAATGGTGTGCCCACCATACCATTCAAAAATACAGATCCATTGGGCTACAATTTCTCTTATTGGGAGATATGGCATACTACTCGTGATACATACAATATGAGCATCGCCGAGTATATGGAATTTACGTCCGTCACACAAGCCGTCACAATCTATAATATTGCCAATCTGAAGAAGCTGCTACCACGCAATGAGATATATCTTAACGATTGAGAATTATATAAAAACAAAAACAGCACCAGATGATTTTGGTGCTGTTTTTATTATATCTTATTTGAATTAAAAAATCAACGAATTTTTTTTACCCAAGCCTCTTTATAGGAGTTAAAGTTGTTCCTAATATCTCTTGCCATTTTCTCAGCCTCTTCCTTAGTCGAAAAGCTTGCAGCGTAAACATCTATTCTCTCTGCTCTATCAATAGAGTTACAATCGTTAAAACCTTCTTCCTTTAGCTTGGCAATCATTTTCTCCGCAATTTCCCTCACCTCATACACTCCCACTATTATGGCATATTTGTTTTCCTCTTTTGGGGCAACTGCGCTCGGATAATCTTTTTGCAAAGCCTCCTCTTTCGACTTCAGGCTCTCTTCAAATGCCAAATAAGAAGAATGCCTGTTCTTTTGTTGTTCTGTCTTAGCAAATATATTAGTCTCAGAAAGTATTTTAGCAGATTGATGTTTGTTTACAGAATCCTGAATTGGAAAAACAAAAAACACAATAGCAATCACAGCAGCCACAGCAGCACTGATACTTATATTAGACAAGTATTTTTTCTTTTCAATTATAGGCTTGCCTGATACCACAGACTTTGGTTGCAGCTGCACAATAGGCTTAAGAGTAGTAGTATCCAACCCATAAAACTCAGGGCGAACTAATTGCACAGGATTATAAATAAATCGGTTGTCGGAAGTAATTTCAAACTCACCCAAATCTCCCAATTGCACCTTTTTTTCTTCACGCAGCTTAGATTTAAACTCCTTAACTGCCTTTTCTATTTTTTGAAGAGCAGATTCAAACGAGATATTGTCAGTGCGCATAAAAGACTCCACCAGCAAGCCATCATTATGAGTAAGAAGTCTATTAAACACCAACTCACAATGGGGCGAATGAAAAATAGAAAGCTCCTCCTTAACTGATGGATTTGTGTTAGTTACAAAGCCCCCAAAACCCGGCACAATTACGCAATTGTGCTCGTGAAGTAGATACTCTATATGTAATGCCAACTGATTCATGCTACAAAGATAAAAAAAATGATAACATTGTAGAATAAATATCATAAAAAAACTCCTTTATCCTGCTTTTATATGCCCAATCAATCCCTCTCGAATATAAATTCATCAAATTGTCTTATATTTGTGGTCATTACAAAAATAGGTATGAAAGAATCAGACAAGAATATTCCAATAGCAGTAGCAAAAGAAATAACAATAAAGCAAACAGAACAAGTCATAAAGAAAAGCAAGCTCAAGAAAGTACTATATGGCATTGCAGGTTTCGCTTCGCTTGTTTTGGCTATTCTCGGAATTGTGGTGCCCGGTTTGCCGTGCACTCCCTTTGCTCTTCTTTCGGCCGCCATGTTTGCAAAAAGCTCCGACAAACTTTACAACAAACTCCTCAACAGCAAGATACTGGGTGCAAGAATCAGAGACTACCAAAAAAGAAAAGGAATATCCAAAGGGGGAAAAGTAAAAGTTATCATTCTCATGTGGACAATGGTTCTTATATCCTCGCTACTTGTAATAAAAGCTACAACCTTTCGCATCATCATCCTTTCAGCCGGTGCTGTAGGCGCCATAGTAGTATGGTTTTTTGTGCCTGAAGGAAAAAAAGACGCTCCCAAAACCAAAGATTAAATCTCTCTAAAACTATGTCTAGCCTGCCCATATCATAGCAATCATATATCAGGTTGATATCCAATAGGCTAATTAAATCATTTCCAAAACATTTTTTTAGATGCAGTAAGAATGTTTATACTCTAAAACTGTGTGCTGTTGCGATTTATGTCTTATTTTTGTTTCTCTGTATTATTATTGAAAAAGAGAGAAACTCATGACAAAATATAAGCTTCAAACACTTCTGTGTTTGTTTTTTTTCATATTCACTGCAACTGTGGGTGCCACTCCCAAGAAAATCACCTCTGCATCGGGATTGGTTAAAGACGCTTCCACCGGCGAGCTTATGCCCTTTGTGACAATTATATTCGAAAACTCTCCCTATGGAAGCGTAACTAATGATGATGGTGAATTCTCAGTTCAAAATACAGAAGGATACAACTTGCTTAAATTCTCATTCGTGGGCTACGACACCAAGACTGTTCGCCTAGAGCCGGGTGTTAAGAATGCAGGGCTGGAGATTTTGCTCACTCCCACCATTCTAGAGCTCGACGAAGTGGTTATAAAGCCTAAGCGACAAAGATATAGCCGAAAGAACAACCCCGCCGTTGATCTCATTCGTAAGGTAATAGAGCATAAAGATGATAACAGAATCGACTCGAAAGATGAATACAAGGTAGAATATTACGAAAAACTTAATATGGCTCTCGATAATTTTGATGCTGAGTCAGACAAGAATGTATTGCAACGCAAATTTCCCTTCCTCAAAAATCATATCGACACATCAGCCATAGATGGTAACCCCATTCTCACTCTTTCTATTCGCGAAAAGCTAGCTGATAAATATTATCGCAAAAGCCCCAAGTCCGAAAAAACTGTAGTCAAAGCCATGCGCCATGAAGGTATTGATAAAAAAATGGACAGCTATGGCGCGCTCAGCAGCAATATCGAAGAGATAATGCAAGAAGTAAACATCTTTGACAATAATATTAATTTCCTGCTCAATAGATTCGTGAGTCCTTTGTCGTCAACATTAGCCACCCGATACTATCAATATTTTATAATGGACACAGTTGTTGTTAATGGCGATAAGTGTATCGACCTTGCATTTGTGCCGGTCAATTCTCAAAGCTATGGCTTCACCGGAAGGCTGTATATATTAACAGACGGCACATATGCAATAAAGAAGGTAACGCTAAATGTGCCAACTCATATCAACCTCAACTTTGTCAAACATCTTCACATCGATCAGGAGTTCAAACAAACGCCCGATGGCATGTGGGTTATGGATAAAGATAATACCTACTTGCAACTACACGTCATAGAAGGCACGCAGGTAATATATGCGCATCAACTCCGAAGTTACGATCACTATCAGTTTGAAGTGCCCGAAGGAAATGAGATTTATAATAAACCGGGCAACATACATTTTGAAGAAGAAACAAAGTTCGACGACTTTCTGTGGACACATCTACGCCATATTCCCCTTCGTGAATCCGAGGGCTCGGTAGGAGAAATCATGACACAATTTGAATTAAACGGTGTTTTTAGATTTTTCATGAAAGCCATCGAAATACTCACATCCGGATTTATAGAAACCAGCAAAGAGCACGAGACCAACAAAATTGATATTGGTCCTATCAACACCTCTGTATCATTTAATGATGTGGAGGGATTGAGACTGCGTGCGGGCGCACTCACCACTGCCAATCTTCACCCCCGCTTGTTTGCAGGGGGATATGCTGCATATGGATTCAAAGATAATAAGTGGAAGTATATGGGCAAGCTAACCTATAGTTTTGATGATAAGAAATATCACGAGAATGAGTCGCCCATTAATAACCTCAGCCTCTCACACGAGTATGATTTATACACGCCCGGACAGGATTTTATTCACACTAGCAAAGATAATATGTTTGTTGCCCTTAAAGTGGGACAAAAGATAGATAAAATGAATTATCTCAGAACCAGCAAACTCAATTATGAAAAAGAATGGCTCACCGGCGTAACGCTCAATACCTGGGTGCAACAGCAAAACAATGAAGCTGCGGGGGCATTGCAATACATCATGCAAGATGGCGCAGGCAATCAAACAAACCTAAAATCATTTACCACGGCAGAGTGGGGCGCTTCTTTAAGATTTGCACCCGGCGAGCGCAGATACAACAGCAGGGTGGGAAAGGGCTCGGCTGCCAACCTGTCTAAAGATGCACCAATATTCATCCTGTCGCACCAAATAGGTACAGATGCACTTCTGGGTGGCGATTTTTCGTATCACCACACCGAGTTTAGCGTCGAAAAACGCATCTGGCTCTCCTCCTTTGGTCGCCTCGATACACAATTTAAAGCAGGCAAGATATGGAACAAGGTTCCCTTCCCCCTTCTGGTTATGCCCAATGCCAACCAGTCATTCACCATTCAGCAAGATGCATTTCATCTGCTCAATGCCATGGAGCTTGTGGCTGATGAGTATGTCTCGGCCACTATCAACTATCACCTTAATGGTTTAATCACCAATCGCATCCCATACATTAATAGATTGGGCATACGCGAGGTAGCTGCCATTAGCGGATTCTATGGCAAACTAACGGATAAGAACAACCCGGCACTTTCGGATGATTTGTTTGTTCTGCCTCAAAATACATTTGCGTTTCAAAACAAGCCATATCTCGAGTATAGTTTCGGGGTTGAAAACATCTTCCGTATTTTGCAGGTCAACTATTACCGCCGTCTGTCATATCTTCATCACCCTAATATATCCAAGCATGGTATAAGAATTGCGGTTAATTTCACATTCTAGTATTATCCCTTGTTTTATCAATCTCTAAATAATATCTTTGAATCATAATTTAAAGACACCATAGTATTATGAGACAACAGGGATCAATATCATTTGCAAATCAAAATTTTCAATTATTGCTTATATCAGTTTTAATATTTGCATTATTAATAATGCTGTTATCCTTTTTTATCCCAATTATGAGCACATTCGGAGGTATAGGAGGGGGTACAGCTACGTTACTGTTTATGCTCTTTATACACCCCAAAAAGATTATTATTGAAAATGATAAATTGATTTACAGATTTATCCCATTGCGCAAAGACAGGGTAATTAATATTGCAGATATTCAAACCCTAGATTTCTCCAAAGGCAAAAGAGTGTTCCTATCATATATGCCGGCAGGCTTCACATATCCCTCATACGAGCAGATACGACTAAAGAAATCGGATCACGAGCTTTTCCGAACATCTCTCACATCTATTAATCCCGGCATCGAAGTTGACTAAGCCTTAATATTAAATTTACATTCACGTCCGCTTAGCATTACATCGATAAATGCAATTTCACATTTATCGAAACACACCTCTTATACCCAATTTGCAAAGTTTTATTTTTAGAAAAAGCGCCTACGAGCTCAATTTAGAAAGTTTTATTTATAGTTCCGGAGCGTGAATAGTGCAATAACACTTTTGTATTTTGCATAAAATGACCCAGAAGTGATAAATATAAAATTACATTTTTAACTCCAGAGTGTGAATAGTGCAATAACACTTTTACATTTGGCACAAAATGGTGCTTGAACGCCAAATGTAAAATTACATTTTTAGCTTCAGAGCGTGAATAATGCAATAACACTTTTATATTTAGCCGAAATTTATGGCAGAATGACAAAGATAAGGTTTGTATTAGACTGCAAGTCAACTGATTTGCAAAATGTAAGGATTTTATGTTACTAAAACTGTGTAATGCACAGTGTGTGAAATCACTTTTACACAGTTTTGATTAGGATACACAAAAAAGAAAATTCTCAACTGTATAGTGAAGAGGCAAAAAAAAGGGCTCGCACGATTATACAACGATAATCACACGAGCCCGAAGGAAGAGATTTCAAAAATCCAAAAGCCTTAAATCAACAAATTATGCATCTAAACTCCATGAATGTACTGCTACAATCTCAGCATTATTATAGGCTTTCTTATTGATCTCTTCTATTTCATTAATTAAGGTTTTTACCTTTTGTTGGTCTGCCTCTTGTATTAGTATACTGGCATTATAGCCCGGCCAAATGGCAGTATTTAATCTAGGTTCAGCATAGCTGCTCTTTGCTGTTACCAAATCAATAGTTTGATAATTCTTAATTTCCAATTCATCAATGATATCCCAAAGAATATCTACCATACTAATGTTGCAAGTGATATATATAAATTTCATAATCCTCTTTTATTTGATAGTTGTGTAACTTTTGTTTATTCTTGCCATGTTGCGATCTTGCTTTAGCGTACGATGGTTGAGGGCAGTGTACATCGTTGGCACAATTATCAGAGTAACGATTGTTGAAACAAACAATCCGCCAATAATTGTGATACCCAGTGGCGAGTACATCTCCTTACCCATACCCGAGCTTAGAGCCATAGGCAACATACCCAAAATAGTGGTGAACGATGTCATCAATACAGGGCGCAAACGAGAGCGACCTGCCTCCATCACTGCATCGCGTAGGTTGTAGTTACGCTTGCGAAGCATATTTGTGTAGTCCACCAAAATAATACCATTATTCACTACAATACCCACAAGCATAATCAAACCGATAAATGTCACAACGTTTAGGTTGATACCGGTTAAGAAGAATGCCCAAATAACACCCACTAGTGTAAACGGAATGGCAAACAGAATAATGAACGGATCTTTGAACGACTCAAACTGAGCAGCCATCACCATATATACAAGAGCAATACCCAAGAAGAATATTAGATATAATGATTGAAAAGAATCTGATTGATCTTCTACTTGTCCTCCCAGCTCAATGCTAACGCCGTCAGGTAATATTGCTTCGTCAATAAGTTTTTGTGCTATCACCGTAGCATCACCAAGCGACACACCGTCTGCCAGATTAGCAGTAGCCTTCACATATCTCTCTTGCGATTGACGTTGAATTTCTAACTGACCCGTAGCCTCCACTATGTCCGCAATAGAAGCCAATGGCACCGGTTGCCCAAGAAGGTTGGTAATATTCATCTCTTTTAGTTTTGCCACCTGGTTGCGATATTCTGGTGCATACTGAACCACAATGCCGTAGTCGTTACCCTCTTCGGTAAAGTCCCCCGACTCGGTTCCATATATATTCTGGCGAACCTGCATACCCACCATTGCCACATTAAGAGCCATTTGTGAAGCCTTGTCCTTGTCCACTATCACTTGAACCTCCAGGTTGCCCGGGTCAATAGTTGTTTCCACATCCACAAATGCCACATCGTTACTCATTTTTGCTTCAAGCCCTCTCACCACTTCGTTTAGTTTATCAAAGTCGTTGCCGGTCACCAATATCTCTATCGGGCTTTTATTTCCGGTCAATGCCGAAGCCAAAGCGCTACTTCCCGATACATGCACTTTTTCTAACTGAGGCAAGTCTTCCATTCTTTTTCTTACAGCGTCAGCAATTTCTGCCGAGCTTCTTGATCTCTCTTCGTGTGACACAAGGTGCGTTAGCACTGTGCCCACATTCTTGCCCTCCTTAAATCCTACGGTTGTAAGCATACCACCTTCAGTTTGTCCCGAAATTGATGCAAGAGCACCCTCTCTAATCTCGGGAACTTCGTCAAGCAATATCTGCAAAATGCGTTGTCCCATACTATCCGTTTGCTGTGCACTTGTTCCCACTTCAGTTTCAAACACCACAGCCACTGTTCCCGAGTCAAGACTTGGAATATAGTCCGAACCAAGATTGCGAGCCAATATTAATGTTCCAATAAATACTATCAATGCAGCTGCCAGAGTTATTCCTTTGTGAAAAACAGCCCAACCCAGAAGTTTCTTATATCCATCTTCAATTTTATTAAACACCTTCTCGCTTGCGATATAGAATTTCGAATGTTTCTTTTCTTCCGCATCTCGTGGAGCCTCTTTCAGTAGTCTCGATGAAAGCATCGGCGTAAGTGTAAGAGCGGTAAACAGTGAGGTAATCAAACATACCGATGTAAGAATAGCCAGCTGCTTAAACATGATTCCTACAATACCACTCATAAATAGCATTGGCAAGAACACTACCAGTGTTGTAGCCGTTGAGGCTGCAATAGCCATCCCCATTTCCGATGTTCCAAATATAGCAGCTTGTTTAGGCTTGGCACCTTTCTCTATATGCTGTGTAATGTTTTCAAGCACCACAATGGCATTGTCCACCACCATACCTATGGCAATGATGAGCGACATTAGCGAGAATATATTTAGCGTATATCCCATTATATACATCGCTATGAAAGCACTAATGAGCGACACCGGCATTGTTACAAAAACAATAAGACTCGATTTCCATTCGCGCAAGAACATTAATACCACCAGCGTAACGAATATCAAAGCATACCAAATAGATGAGGTCAGGTTTTTAACTGTGCTGGTTACCATTTCGTCCGAGTTCATTATCTCATTAATCTGAATATCGGCCGGCAGGTCTTTTTTTATTTCCTCTATTTTAGAGCGAACAGCATTTGCCACTTCCACGGTGTTGCTTCCCCCTTGTTTCTGTATCATTAGTGCCACCCCGTCGCCAAGGTGATTTCGTGAGAAAGATTCTTTTTCTTTAAAAGTATCTTCTACTGTTGCTACATCTTTAAGACGAACCACATGACCGTTTATGGCTTTCAATACTGTATTCCCAATTTCATCCACGTTTTCGTAATCACCCGGCACTCTCACCGCAAAGTCATAAACTCCCATATTAATATTACCTGCAGGAACGCTTATGTTGTTTGCCTTTAGCATTGTGGATATTTGCGAGGTTGACAATCCGTATGCAGCCAACTGCTGCGGATTAACGCTCACTTTTATTTCTCTTTCCGGTTGTCCCAGATATATCACAGTACCCACGCCCTCCACTTTGCGAAGTGGTGAGGCCAGCTGATCTTCTATAATATGTTCAATTCCATAATAGTTTTCTTCAGCATTCACCACGTATGCCAACACGGGCATCATCGATGCATCAATCTTATAAATGATAGGTTGATGTGCGTCAGCAGGCAGTTTTGATTTGCTCAGCTCTATAAGGTCGCGTGCATCATTCACAGCCGAGTTCATATCTCCTCCCCAGCTATATCTAAGTTGAATGAACGAGACGTTCTCCTTCGAAGAGGATTTTATTTCAGTTAGATTGTCGGCAGTGGCCAAAACAGTTTCAAGAGTTTTCGTAACCTGCTCTTCCACCTCATTTGCAGAAGCCCCGGGATACACAGTGATCACTGTCACAGATGGAGCCTCTATCTCGGGCATCAAGTCGAGTGGCAACATTTTTAGAGATACCACCCCTAGTAATAAGATAGCGATAAAGATCATTGCCGTAGTCACCGGTCTCTTTACGCCTATTTCGGGTAATTTCATTTGTCTTCTGTTTTTAAGTTATTTATTTTACAATCTCAATAATGCTACCATTGACTAGTTTACTCTTTCCGTCAACCACCACAATGGTATTTTCGTCCAGTTCGGGAACATGAATCAATGTACCTAAAGCCTCACCACGTGTCACCTTTTGCATAGTCACCGTGTTGTCATTGTTCACTATAAATACATAGTTGTCACCGGTGCCCTGTTTGCGATAAACAGCATTCACAGGCACAAATACTCCGGTAGTTTGCGGCATCTCAATAGATGTGCGGCAATACATACCCGGCTTTAGTTTGCCGTTGTTGTTAGGGATTGTAATTTCTACAGTTGATGTGCGCGACATTTTCGAAAGCACAGGCGAAATATATGAAACCTTTCCGCTAATCACTTCATCAGGATAAGCGTCAAAGAATAGGTCCACTGTTTGTCCGTTGGCCACAGAGCTAAGCTCTTTTTCATTCACCTCCACACTCACCTTTAGAGGATTCAGCTGCATCAGCGTCACCACACCACTCTTCACCTTCATGTCATCTCCAATTGATGGAGCTATTGATGAGTTTTCGCCCACATGCACCATAATATCTGTAATCACGCCGCCAAATGGAGCAGTGATAGAAGTATTCCTTTTCAGCATATCCACTTTTGATTGCGAAGCCTCAAATTTTGCTTTTATATGATCGTAGTCCATAATGCTCATGCTACCTTTTTCTTTTAGTCGGCTCACTCTTTCATAATCCTTGCGAATAGCATCAAGCTCTATCTGTGCCTGAATCAACATCTCGTCCGACATTTCCACAATTGTAGCACCTTTGGGCACAAACGAACCCTTTTGATAGTTTATCTTTTCTACTCTGCCTGGTATTGCACTGCCCAGATTCACTTCCTGGTTTGCCTCTGCCGTTCCGGTGTACCATAACTCAGGATTATACTCTCTGGTTTGGCTGGTTGCCACGGTCACCTTAGCTGCCTGGTTTGCCTCGTCGTTGTTAGTATTCGATTTGTCATTCCCACATCCTGTGACTAAGAAAGCCAACATAGCGGTAGCCAATAAGAATTTGTTTTTTAGTTGCATAGTTGTATTTTTTATTTGTTGATTTCTGATCTGTAATTAGCCAACTGCTATTTAATATGTTTATAAATATCTCCGGTTGCTTTTTCCAATTCTGTCTGAGATGTTTTCACCTCAATCAAAGCATCAATATGTTCTGATGAAGCATCAGCCCATTGCACCTGAGCTTCCAACAGTTCGCTTAGTGTTGTGCGCCCTTCAACCAGATTATCCTTTGTCGAATTCATATTCTCCTCAGCCTGTTCCACCGATAGCTTAGTCATCTCCACTTTCTTTATCGATTCCATGTGCTTAAACTGGTTTTGTCTTATCTGCAAGTTTATCATCTCGCGTGCATCATCCAATTCATATTGTGCGCGTTGTTTTTTCACTTTGGCCACGTTTAGATCGTGCTTGCGCTCTCCCCATGTAAATATGGGCATCGATACTGCCACACCCACACTCCAGTCGCCGCCAAATTCACTACGCAATCCATTGTATGGGTTAGGGCTCGTAAATCCGTATCCGCCTGTAAGCAATACCGAAGGCATAAATTTCGATCTCTCAATATTTTTCTGTGCATCCATCACGCTCACTTTCTCTTTTAGCATCGCTATTTCGGCTCTGTTCTCGGCCGAGGCTAGTGTATTATCGATAGTGCCGGTTAGTAGCACTTCGTTGTCATTTATATTTTGATCTGCTACATTCACATCGTCATCTTCCAACCCAATGATTTGTGCAAGTGACATTTTTGATAAAGCCAAACCATTCTCAGCTTTCATCACTTGCAGTTTCGATTCGTTTTGTTTCACTTGTGCTTTCAAAACATCATTCTTAGTGATGATTCCCTCTGCATACATATTCTCAAGGTCTGACACCAGTCGGTCTAGCAAAGCTTCGTACGAGTGTGCCAGTTTCACTTTTTGATGTAGAGACACAACACGCCAATAAGCCTCGTCAGTTTTTGCAAGCACTTCAGCCTTTGTGAGTATCACATTTTCGTTTGCTATATTTTCGGCGTGACGTGCCATTTTATTCGATTCCACAATTTTGAATCCTGTGAATAATGGCTGAGTAACGCTTAGGCGTGCGTGATATATGTTATTATTGTTTAGCACCAGCTTATCAGCCGG
>CAZSKF010000011.1:0-27879 GCA_964607405.1 uncultured Proteiniphilum sp.
GATTTTGTGGAGAACTCAAGTCAGTCTAGAAGTGCTACTTTGTTGGAGCATTTCAAACAGATTGAACAAGTAACTGATTATGTGTTTATCTATTCAAAAGATGTGGAGGCTGAGCTTCAGCAATTGGTGGAGCTAACCGATGTGTCTGCAAATTTGGATAAACAACTATCTGAACTGTTTTGAAAATACCAGTCTTACGTATATGGTAAATGGCAAACAGCTTGTGGTGAAAAAAGGTCAACAGCCTGTGGCCAACGAAAATATTAAGCAGGAAAAACGACGACGCATCACCGGAACTGTAATTGACACAGAAGGCGAACCGCTGATTGGTGTGAATATCATGCAGGAGGGAACTTCACATGGTACTATTACCGATTATGATGGCAACTATGTGATTGAATTGCAGGGTAGCGGAGATATCACTCTGGTGTTTTCGTATATCGGAATGCAGCAGCAAAGTGTAAAGATAACTCCTCAATCAACTGTGATGAACGTGACAATGCGCGAAGATTCTCAATTGATGGACGAGGTGGTAGTGGTAGCATATGGTGTTCGTAAGAAGGGTACCATCGCCGGATCTGTATCAACAGTAAAAGCTGAGAAGCTTGAGAACGTTCCCACAGCCGGTTTTGATCAGGCACTGCAGGGTCAGTCGCCGGGTTTGATGGTTATGTCCAACTCGGGCGAGCCTAGCAAAGCGGCTACTTTCCAAATTAGGGGAACCAACTCTATCAACTCGGGCACTGCGCCATTGTTTATTCTTGATGGTGTGCCCATTTCAAGCTCCGATTTTAATACAATAAGCCCTAGCGATATCGAATCAGTTTCGGTATTGAAGGATGCTTCTTCTACATCTATATATGGTGCGCGTGCTGCCAATGGTGTGGTGGTTATTACTACCAAACGAGGCACGGCATTGGACAAGGCTAAAGTAGTATTCAGATCACAAGTGGGTGTGTCTCAGTTAGCACGCAGCGAGTGGAACCTGATGGACACTGACGAGCGTATAGCATATGAAAAAGAGATTGGAATTAGCGCCGGTCAGGATTATGATAAACTGAGATTGACAAATATCAACTGGAGAGACGTTGTGTTTAACAATCAGGCACTACTTCACAGCTACGACTTGTCGGTGAGCCGTGCCACTGATGTGTTCAACTACTTCGTGTCAGGATGCTTTTGATGGTGAGTATGGTGCTACATTAGCAAAGGAGGCAAAAGCAATAAAATATGCAGCTGATAATGGAGCTGTAATTCTTCAGTGTAGCTGGGGATACAATTCTGCGTTGTCAAATATGCTTATGTACACTCCCGGACCTGCAAGTGAGAAAGAATGGGAAGAGATGTATCCGTTAGAAAAAGAAGCATTAGATTATTTCATTAATAATGCAGGTTCGCCAAATGGAATTATCCAGGGCGGATTGGCAATATTTGCCGCAGGCAATGAATATTCGGCAATGCCTGCTTTCCCTGCAGCTTATTCTGAGTGTGTATCGGTGAGCTCAATTGCAGCAGACTATACTCCGTCATCATTTACTAACTATGGAGCAGGGGTTAGCCTTTCAGCACCGGGTGGTGATATTGATTATTATGGTGTGCCGGGAATAACTCAGTCTGATAATGATATTCAGGGGTCAATTTTTTCAACTATTGTAGTTAATGGTCAGGCAGGATATGGATACATGGATGGTACATCTATGGCTTGCCCCACTGTGGCAGGTGTTGCTGCTTTAGGCTTGTCATATGCTAGCGAATTGCGTCGTCACTTCACTGCTAATGAGTTTAAGAGCTTGTTGATAAATACCTCTCGTAATCTTGATCAGTATTATAACGGTGAGAAGCTGTATCACTACAATCATACAGTGTTTGGATCTCCAGCTACTAAAATGGATTTGAAACAATATAGAGGCAAAATGGGCGGATTGGTGGATGCAGGTGCTTTATTGCGTGCTGTGGCAGATGCCGGTTCTGATATGAAGGTTCCAAATATATATATTGCACCAAATGGTGAAACGGTTGTTGATTTGGTTCGCTACTTTGTGGGTGGTGAAACTCTTTCTTACAGTGCTTCTGTAGCTGACAGCTCTGTAGCAACAGTAGAAGTTGCGGGCGGAAAGATGAAAGTGAAAGGCTTATCTGTAGGCACTACCACTGCATCTGTAAAGGCAAATAATGGTAAAGAACATACTATCACTATTACTGTGCGCAACAATGCGGGCGATAATGGTTGGATGTAAGAGAGTAGTATATTAATTATATAATAAGAATAATAAGATAAATAGTATGAAGACCATTTATAAAATATCTTTGATGCTGATTGTTATTGTAGGCCTTGCAGCTTGCAAAGACGATATTCCTTACGTAGAGCCAACGCTTGATGTGACTTATGCCAACGTAGAAGGAGTATGGAAATTGGTAGAATGGAATGGCGAAGAGCTTTCGGAAGATGCATATGTTTACATCGATTTTAATCGTAGAGAGAGAACTTATGAAATGTATCAAAAGTTTGACAGCATGTACGCCAGATATATTACAGGCAGTTATAGCATAGATGATGAAGAGGATTTAGGTTCTATCATCACAGGCAAGTATGACTATGGAATGGGCAAATGGAACAATGATTATATTGTTACCAATCTGCTTGAATCAGGGTCAATGATTTGGACTGCCAAAGCAGACGAAACTGATATATCAAAATATATTCGCGTTGATGAAGTTCCGGCGGGCGTGATTGCCGAAGCCAAAAGATAATCACTATAGCGATATCTAATAATGCAACAGAGCGAAGATTCAGTAATATGAATTCTTCGCTCTGTTCTTTTATAAGTAATTGTTATGTGAGTTACCTACAGATCTAATAAAACCTTCTCGGCATTGTTATTACCAAAGAGCATATCTGCGGGGTTCTCCAACAGCTGCTTCACTCTCACTAAGAAGCTTACCGATTCTCGTCCGTCGATAATACGGTGGTCATATGACAATGCAACATACATCATGGGGCGTGCCACAATATCTCCATCAATAACCACGGGGCGATCAATGATATTGTGCATTCCCAGAATGGCAGATTGTGGAGGATTTATAATAGGCGTTGACATCATTGAGCCAAACACCCCTCCATTGGTAACAGTAAATGTGCCACCACTCATTTCGGGAATTGAAAGCTTGCCTTTGCGGGCCTTGTCTGCCACTTCCAATATTGATTTCTCAATCTCGGCAAGGCTCAGGCTCTCCACATTACGTATCACGGGAACCATCAAACCTTTTGGGGTGCTCACTGCAACTGAGATGTCTGCATAGTCATACGAAATCATATTTTCGCCATCTATCATTGAGTTTACCGCAGGATATTCCTTTAGGGCTATTGAGCATGCCTTTAAGAAGAACGACATCATACCAAGCTTCACTCCATGCTTTTCAACAAAGGCGGGCTGATGTTTCTTTCTGATATCCATGATTGGTTTCATGTTCACCTCATTGAATGTGGTGAGCATTGCTGTTTCGTTTTTAACAGAAACTAATCTCTCGCTCAGCTTGCGACGCAGGGCACTCATTCTATTTGTTTCAGTCTCCCTGCTTGCGGGGCTTTTTAGCCCAATAGCATTGCCTGTACTAACTTGTGTGCTTAATACTGCTTCTATATCTGTACGCTTTAGTCGCTTCAAGCCGTTGATTACATCCTCTATCGACAAATTGTTTTCATCCATCAGCATCTGTGCCACGGGAGTGATTTTTACTTTGTCATAATCATTACTCTTAGGGCTTTCGGGTTTAACCTCCTGTTGTGGTTGAGGTGCTGCTTCGGGTTTCTTTTCCTCTGCAGGCTTTTCAATCACGGGTGCTTCCTCTACCTCGGCAGGGGCAACGGATGTGTCTATAGTGCAGGCTACGGCGCCCACTTCTATGCTTTCGCCCTCTGCTACTTTGATTGATATTTTGCCCGAATCATTGCTAACTAACGTAAGTGTGGCCTTTTCAGATTCTAACTCGGCTATCTCAGTGTCCCTTCTTACTACATCACCATCTGCAACAAGCCACTTGTAAATCTCAACGTGAGTAATTGATTCACCCGGGCTTGGTATTTTTATTTCTACTATTGACATAATATCTTGTTTTATTTAATTGCGTCGTTAATAATTACAGCCTGATTAATCTTATGCAATGCTGTCAATCCTTCGGATGTTACACCGCTTGCAGGGCGGCTGATGATTTTTAAATCGCAGTTGTCCAGCAGATGTTTCACAAACATGGCTCCTCCCATATTCAGAGGTTCTTCTTGTACCCACACCTGTTCCACATCTTTATTATACTTTTTCAAAACCTCGTCAAGCTCCTTTTGAGGGAAAGGATAAAGCTGCTCAATCCTGATGATTGAAATATGGTCAGCTCCCTTTTCTTTGCGTGCGGCATTTAGCTCATAATAGATCTTGCCCGAACACATTATTACTCTTGTAACCTTATCGTATGATTTCAACTCGGTGTCTTCTATCAAATCCATGAAGTGTCCTTCTGTGAAGTCTTCTAGTTTTGATACGCACTCGGGATGGCGCAGCAAACTTTTGGGTGTGAAAGTAATAAGTGGAACTCTTATATCTCTGTGTAGCTGACGACGCATAGCATGGAAATGGTTGGCAGGCGTGGTTGGGTTTACAACTTGCAGGTTGTAGTTTGCACACAAGGTTAAGAATCTCTCAATTCTTCCGCTTGAGTGTTCTGCACCCTGTCCCTCATATCCGTGGGGTAGAAACATAACTAGTCCCGATTTGATACCCCATTTCTCCTTTGCAGAAGAGATGTACTGGTCAACTATCACTTGTCCCACATTAAAGAAGTCACCAAACTGTGCTTCCCATATCGTGAGCCCGTTAGGTTGTGCAAGTGCATATCCGTATTCAAATCCCAGTATTCCATATTCATTAAGTGGTGAGTTGAATACCTGAATATCTGCCTGCTCACCGCCTAAATCTCGTAGTGGGAAGTATTGTTCTTCTCCATCTTCGGTAATGATTTCGGCATGTCGGTGCGAGAATGTTCCTCTCTGCACATCCTGTCCGCTAAGTCGCACCGGGAATCCCTCTTTTGCAAGAGTGGCATAAGCCATCAGCTCTCCCATTGCCCAGTCGTAGCTGTCTTTTTCTATCATATCGGCCCTTTGGGCAAAGAGTCTGATAGTTTTGTTATAAAAGTTTTTATCCTTAGGAAGGGTTGTGATGCTCCTGGCTATTGTTAGGAATGTATCTTTTTCAACTTTAGTGTTGGCAGGGATATCAAAGTCCTCAGCCTTTGGCAGTCGTATGTTTTTATAATCCTCCTCTAGGAATGGTTGAATATTGAGCTTTGTAGTATTGGTTGAAGCTTCGTAGCTTTCATCCAGTTCTTTGTGGAAAAGAACCAGTCGCTCCTCATATTCCTTATGATTCAATACTCCTTGCTCTATCAGTTTATTGGCATAAATGTCTCTAGGGTTTTTATGCTTAGATATTATATCATATAGCTTAGGCTGTGTGAATCTGGGCTCGTCTCCCTCGTTGTGTCCATACTTTCTGTATGAAAGAAGATCGATGAATACGTCGATATTGAATTTTTGTCGGAACTCAAGTGCTAGTTTGGCAACAAATACCATAGCCTCTGTGTCGTCTCCATTTACGTGAAACACGGGCGAGTGTGTAACCTTTGCAATATCTGTACAATATGTGCTAGAGCGTGCCTGTAGATAATTGGTGGTAAAGCCCACCTGATTGTTCACAACTAGGTGAATTGTTCCACCTGTTTTGTAACCGTCAAGCTTTGAAAACTGTAATGTCTCATACACAATTCCCTGTCCTGCAATGGCAGCATCTCCATGAATAAGGATGGGTAATACCTCATTATATTGCTTGTTGTGTTTGCTCTCAAGGCTTGCCCTTGCCATTCCCTGGATAACGGGGTCAACAGCCTCCAGATGCGAAGGGTTGGGAGTGAGAGTAAGAGACACCTCGCGCCCGTCGTAGTTGATCACGTTGTTGTAGCCCAAGTGATACTTAACATCACCATGAATTATCTCTTCATCATAGTTTTGGGCGTTAAACTCTCTGAATACCTGTGAATAGGGTTTTCTCATTATGTTTGTCAACACATTGAGCCTTCCTCTGTGGGGCATTCCGATAAGGATGTTTTTTACGTCAAACTTGCTACCATGTGCCACAATTGCATCAAGAGCAGGAATTAAGCTTTCGGATCCTTCTAGTGAGAAGCGTTTTTGCCCTACAAACTTACGATGCAGATAATCCTCAAATCCCGAAGCCTCTATCAGCCTGTCTAATACGTGTAGTTTAGACTCCTTGGACAGATGCTCCTGATTTTTGCTGCCTTCCATCTTTTCCTGAAGCCATTGAACTATTTCGGGCTTGGTCATATATCGGTATTCAACTCCTATCGACTTGCAATAGGTTTCCTCCATATGGTCTATGATTTCTCGCAGTGTGGCTCTTCCGATACCAATCTCAGTACCCGCTTCGAAGGTAGTATCCAAATCCTCTTCAGTCAGATTGAAATTCTTAATATCTAGAGTGGGGGAATAAGACCTGCGTGTTCGCACCGGATTAGTTTTTGTAAACAGGTGTCCACGACGTCTATATCCTGAGATTAAGTTCATAACATTAATCTCTTTTGATGAGGTTCCTGTATCCACACCGGCTACACTTGGTGCAGTGGCTTGTGGCTTAACAGGAAAATGCTTTGACGCAAGGTCAAAGCCTTCAAAGAAAAAGCGAAAGCTCTCATCCACGCTTTCCGGGTTTTCTTTATACAATTTGTAAAGTTCTTCAATGGCTCCTATGTCCATGTAGCTTAACTTTTCTCGGGTATTCATATAGGCAAATTATCATTAAGTTATTCTAACCATAAAGATGATGAATTTGTTCAATATTACCAATCGATTTGAGTTAAATATTGATTTTGTAATTGTCTCTCCGATACTAGTTTATTGCTCAATTAGTGATGGTATAAGCATTAGGCAGATGATAAGGTGTTTTGATAAAAAGAAAAAGGGATTACATCTCACAGTGGAGAATATAATCCCTATATTATATATGTGTATAATGTGTGTGATTACATTATTTGCATTCTATTTTACTTCCCATATATGAGAGTTGCTCATCAGAAAATCGGTAAATGTTTTGGCTTTTGATTGCTTTTGTGCCTCTTGCACCTTCTTCTCCAGTTCATTGTCATACGTCAATCCCTCTACAGAGCGAATAACGCCAAGTGCCACCGGCAGACTCTCGTCAGCATATCCCATCAGGCTCAGTTTTGAGTGAAGAGTATTGTCCAACATTTCTGCATCGTGGGTCAATACATCATCCATCGTGTATCCATCTTCGCCAATGGTAACAGCTTTCAAGTTCCATCCGTCAAGTACTATACCCTTATTCTTATCTTCGCCAAATATCATTTTCTCGCCATGCTTCAATAATATAGTCTTTTCAGCTTTCCATCTTCTGTCGGCAATATTATCATGAATACCATCATTAAAGATGATACAGTTTTGCAACACCTCTATCACCGATGTGCCTTTATGCTTACCTGCCAAAGTCATTATCTCTGTAGTATTTTTCATATCTACGTCGATAGCTCTTGCAAAGAAAGTGCCTCTGGCACCAAAACACAACTCTGATGGTCTGAATGGATCTTCTACCGTTCCGTGTGGAGAAGATTTGGATACAAATCCACGATCAGAGGTAGGAGAGTATTGCCCTTTGGTGAGACCATAAATTTTATTGTTGAACAGAATAACATTGATGTCGATATTTCTCCTGATTGCATGAATAAAGTGGTTGCCTCCAATGGCCAATGAGTCGCCGTCGCCCGTTGCCACCCACACGTTAAGATTGGGATTGGCTGCCTTTACTCCTGTGGCTATTGCGGCCGCACGACCATGAATGCTATGAAACCCATATGTATTCATATAATAGGGCAATCTGGATGAACACCCGATACCTGAAATTACAGCAGTGTTCTCGGGTGTTACGCCAAGCTCTGCCAAGGCTTTGTGCAAACAGCTAAGTATGGCATGGTCTCCACAACCGGGACACCAGCGCACGCTTACGTTGCTCTTGAAATCTTTCGGCTTATATTGTATTTGTTTTTTCTCTATTGTTTCCATAGCTATACTTTTTCTATGATTTCTGTAAATTCTTCAACAAGCTGACTCACACTAAAGGGCTGTCCTTCTATTTTGTTGAATCTGTTGATCTTGATATCATCAAACTTGCTAAGCAGGTATGATGCAAACTGACCATTGTTTTGTTCTGCCACAATAATGGTCTTATACTTCTTCAAAATGCTGTGAGTATTGCGTGGCAATGGGCTTATAAATTTGAAGTGAGCAAGTGCTACTTTCTTACCCTTGTCCTGCAGTCTCATCATCACTTCAAGCAAGTGACCGTATGTGCCTCCCCAACCAACAATTAAAGTGTCGGCATCTTCATCACCAATCACTTTTTGTTCGGGGATATAGTTGGCCACTCTATCCACTTTTGCTTGTCGCGTATCCACCATCAATTGGTGATTCTCAGGATTTGAAGATATTGCGCCCGTGTTGTAGTCTTTCTCCAGTCCTCCAATGCGGTGCATATATTCAGGAGTTCCGGGCACTGCCCAATATCTGGCCAATGTATCATTATCTCTTAGGTATGGTTTCCAATCTTCGGGATTGCCATCAAAGTTGTTTTGAACATAATTGGGTTTAATCTCTGGATAATCCTCCATGTTTGGAATCTTCCATGCTGATGCACCGTTGGCAATGTATCCGTCTGTCAATAATATAACAGGGGTTATATGCTCAAGTGCTATCTTAGACGCCCAATATGCACTATCAAAACAATCGGTGGGTGTAGTAGCTGCCATCACCACCATTGGGCTTTCGCCGTTACGTCCGTATAGTGCCTGATTCAAATCAGACTGCTCGCTTTTGGTGGGCATCCCTGTTGATGGTCCTCCACGCTGAACATTTATAAGCACCAAGGGCAATTCAGTCATCACTGCCAATCCCAATGCTTCACCCTTAAGGGCCAGCCCCGGGCCGGAAGTAGATGTGGCTGCCAAGCTACCTGCAAAACTTGCACCAATGGCTGTTGCAATGCCGGCTATCTCATCTTCCATTTGCAAGGCTTTCACACCTAAGTCTTTTCTGGCAGCCAGTTCTTGCAAAATATCTGTAGCGGGCGTTATGGGATATGAACCCAGAAATAGGTTGATGCCGGCTTTCTCAGATGCGGCAATTAACCCATATGCTGTGGCTGTGTTGCCATCTATATCGCGATAAAAACCCTTGCTGCTGTTAATGGTCTCTATTCTGTATGTTGTGGCAGACAGGTGAATATTGTTGCCATAGTTGTATCCGTCTATCAATACTTTGATGTTGGACTTAATAAACTTTGGTCGTTTCTTGAATTTGTCTCTTAGCAGCTCTTCGGCTATCTCGATGGGGCGGTTAAATAACCAGCATACCACACCAAGGGCAAACATATTCTTACTTCTTAATATATCTTTGTTCTCTAGTCCGCTATCGGCAAGTGCGTCCTTTGTCATCGAGCTGATTGATACAGGAATAATCTGTACATTTTCTAATCCCAGCTCATGGAAAGGATCGTCGCTAGTGAATAGTGCCTTGTCTAAATCTCTTTTGGTGAATGAGTCTGTGTCGAAAATAACAATAGAACCCTTCCGCAGATGATTGCGGTTTACCTTTAGTGCTGCAGGATTCATTGCCACCAGCACGTCAGTTTTGTCGCCCGCATTATATATATCTTTTGAGCCAATGCGAACTTGAAATCCCGAAACACCGTGCAATGTGCCTTGTGGTGCACGAATTTCGGCAGGGTAGTCGGGGAATGTGGCTATCTCGTTTCCAAAAATTGCAGATAAAGTAGAGAATAGTGTTCCACTAAGCTGCATTCCATCGCCTGAGTCACCCGAGAATCGTATAGTGACCTGCTTTAAGTCTGAGATCACAGTTTTATCTGTCATAACTTTATTGTTTTATATTGGTGTATATAGATGTAGTCAACTAATTTTCAACTTTTGCAGGTTGTATTTTCAGTTAAATATCTATACACAAAGTAATAAAAGAGTATGGATATAAACAAATCTTAGATGTTATAAATTTTTCATTATCACTATATAAAGCCTCTTGTGGAGACTCTGTATATTAGCGAATGGGAAGAAAACCAACAAGACTTGCGCTTTGATAAGGACGAATAACCTAAAACTCTTTTGTAATAATATAATCTATCGCTTTTGTAATGAACATCGCACGGGCTGAAATGTTTTTATTATATGTGTTTAGTATGCAATTACAAATATTGCTATTGAGCTCTGTATTTATAATTTTGGCTCACGGCCAACGCTTTTGTTTAACTTTTAAAACATTAAACTATATGTCACAATTAGTAAAGATAAAATTGATAGAACATATCACTCACGATGTGCTTCATGTGAAAGCCGAAAAACCTGAAAACTTTAATTACATTCCCGGTCAGGCGGTAGATATTTCAATTGACAAGGATAATTGGAGAGATGTGAAGAGCTGTTTCACGTTTACTTCACTTCCCGAAGATTCTGATATTGAGTTTACAATCAAGACATATCCCTCACGCAAGCGTGTGACCAATGAATTGCTGTCTGCAAAGGCGGGTGATAATATTTTTGTTTACAAACCCTTTGGAGATATTAAATATAAGGGCGAGGGCATATTCTTGGCAGGTGGGGCAGGTGTAACTCCCTTTATTGCAATATTTAAAATGCTGGATAAGGAGAATAAGATTGGTAGCAACAAGCTCTTGTTTGCAAATAAGAAAAAGGAGGATATAATCCTGGAAGATTATTTTGAAAATCTGCTTGGGGACAACTTTGTAAATGTTTTGTCGGAAGAAAAACTGACGGGATATGAGAATGGGTATATTACCGCAGACTTGATAAAATCTTTGATGGATGATAAAACAAAATATTTTTACTTGTGCGGACCTAAACCTATGATGGATGCAATGGAGCAGCAATTGGCATCGATTGGTGTTTCATCAGATCAGATAGTGAAAGAGGGATTTTAGTATGAACAGATATGCTTTGGTAACCGGCAGTGCCGACCGAATAGGCAAAGGGATAGCCCTGGAACTTGCAAGCCAGGGCTACAACTTGTTGTTGCATTACAATTCCTCGCAACGAAAGGCTGATAGTGTGAAAGAGCTGGTGGATGCTTTTGGAGTGAGGTCAAAATTGTTGCAGATAGACTTTATGGCAGATAATGATTTTGACTCAATATTTAATTCACTCAAAGAGGAGGGAATTAACGTTGAGGTGCTGGTGAATTGTGCTTCAGATTTTCGCCCATCGGGCTTTGATGATGTGGGCAGCGAATTGTATAGAAAGGAGATGAAGATTAACTTCGAGAATATATATCTTCTCACCAAGGCCTTTGCCAGGGTGTATGACAGAGGTGTGATAATAAATTTTATAGACACAAAGGTAGAGAAGAATTATTCAAAACATCTCGATTATATCCTTAGCAAAAAGTTGCTCAAAGAGTTCACAAAGCTGTCAGCTGTGCATCTTGCGCCCAATTTTAGAGTTAATGCCATTGCACCGGGCTTAATATTGCCGCCAAAGGATAAGGATGAAGACTATCTGCTAGATTTGGCAAAGGATATACCTCTCAAAACAATAGGAGGCATGGACGAGATACTGAAGGCGTTTAGGTTTTTGATGGATAGTTATTTTGTAACAGGTCAGGTATTATATATTGATGGGGGCGACCACCTTGTTTAATTTAAAATAAATGAAAGTGTAAGCGTATGAACAAATACTATGTGCCCAAGCTGTCTGCAATCAGAGTTGATAGTCTCAGACTCAGGGCTTTTATTGGATTTATGGATTGGGAGAGGGAGAAGCTGCAAGATTTGGTGATATCTTTTTCGTTTAAGTATGATACGGCATTGGCTAGCGCTAGTGATGATATCAAGGATGCTGTGGACTATAAGGGATTGACCAAGCAAATTATAGCCTTGGTTGATAATCAGAGTTTTAATCTTGTGGAGGCTTTGGCAGATAGAATTTATGAGACTATTCTTAATTATAGCCCCGTTGTACAGGACATAGAAGTGAAGGTAGAGAAACCTCATGCACTTCGGTTTTCAGATAATGTGATTGTTTCTGTTTCGGGCAAAGACAGATATAATAGAGCAGTGGTGGCATTAGGATCAAATATAGACCGAGATGCCAACTTTGCTACGGCTATTGATATGATAAAGAATCTGGGAGTTATAGTGAAACGAACGGAGTTTATCGTTACCAAGCCATTAAAGTTTGAAGAGCAGGCCGATTTTCTGAATGGAGCCGTATTATTGCTCACAAACTGCAATTTGCATCAGTTGCAAATGGAGCTAAAGCAGATTGAGGCAATGATGGGAAGGGTGAGATCTGAAAATAAGAATGCACCACGTGTGATAGATCTTGATGTGATTACTTTTAATAGCAACGTGGTGGATAAGGATATTAATGAATTGCCTTTCTTGATTGACTTTGTAAATAATCTAGAGCCCGGGGCGCTTAAAGAATAAAGGTGAAATTGACCCTCGGGTCTGTCTCACCTTTACATTATATTATTGGCGCTTAATGTTTGCGCCCATTTTGTTTAGCCTTTCGTCTATGTTTTGATATCCTCTGTCTATCTGGTCTATGTTGTGTATGGTGCTAACGCCATTGGCACTCATTGCTGCTATAAGAAGAGATATCCCTGCGCGTATGTCGGGCGATGACATGGTCATTGCTTTTAGTTGCGCTTTGCCTCCATTGCCAATTACTGTGGCGCGGTGCGGATCGCATAGTATTATCTGAGCACCCATATCTATTAGTTTGTCCACAAAAAACAGGCGACTCTCAAACATTTTTTGATGAATCAATACGCAGCCCTCTGCTCTGGTGGCCACTACCAGCATCACGCTTAGCAAGTCGGGCGTTAGTCCCGGCCAGGGTGCATCGGCAATGGTGAGGATGGAGCCATCTAAAAATGAATCTATCGTGTAAACTTCCTGATGGGGGATAAACAGGTCATCTCCCTGTTGTTCTATTTTTATGCCCAGTCTTTTGAAACTTTCGGGGATAATGCCAAGGTTTTGAACCGAAACATCTTTGATGGTTATCTCAGACGATGTCATTGCGGCCATGCCTATAAAGCTCCCCACCTCAATCATGTCGGGCAATAGCTTGTGGGTGCAACCGCCAAGTTTGGCAACGCCTTTTACTATTAGTCTGTTTGAGCCTATGCCGTCTATTGATGCGCCCATTCTCACCAGCATTTTACTTAGCTGTTCCACATATGGTTCGCAGGCGGCGTTATATATAATGGTTTCTCCTTGTGCCATCACGGCTGTCATCAGCAAATTGGCCGTACCTGTCACCGATGCTTCTTCCATCAGTATATATGCCCCTTTGAGGCTGCTTGCCGAAAGGCTGAAAAGTTGTTTCTCTTCATTATAGCACAGCTCGGCACCCAGTTTCATTATGCCGTTAAAGTGAGTGTCAAGTCGCCTGCGGCCTATCTTGTCGCCTCCCGGCTTGGGCACTGTGGCATTTCCAAAGCGCGCCAACAAAGGTCCAACAATCATTATAGACCCGCGCAGGGCAGAGCTTTTGTCAATAAAATCACTTGTTTGTGTGTAATCCAAATCTATGTCACGTGCACAAAACGAGTATGTGCTGCTGTTTAGTTTATTAACCACCACGCCCATATCTCCCAATAGTGATATCAGATTGTTTACATCTAATATATTGGGTATATTTTCAATTATTACCTCCTCTTGGGTGAGAAGTGTGGCGCATATTACTTGCAGTGCTTCGTTTTTGGCTCCCTGTGGGGTAATTGATCCGCTTAGGCGATGACCGCCTTCGATAATGAATGAGGACATATATATTATTAGCTTGTTCTTTTGTTATGTTGTATTTATAGCAAAGATAACTCTAAAAATTAGAATTTAAAAACTGAAATATGTCATTCAATTTTTAGTACTACAAAGCGGCTTTCGCCTCGCTGTAGCTTTAGCACGGCCTCCTCGCCCACAGTTTTGTTTATAAGCGATTGGGCAAGGGGCGAAGTGAATGCTATTTTGTTCATTTTGAGGTCGGCTTCGTCCACTCCCACTATTTGCATGGTGCGGGTTTTTTGGGTTTTTCCAATTTTGAGCTGCACGGTCGATCCAAATCTCACCTTAGTGTTATCATGCTGGTGGTGGTCTATAACCTGCGCTGTCACTATGCGTTCTTGTAGTCGCTGTAGCTTTATGTTTATCACCTTAATGGCGTTTATCTTGCCATGATCGTCTCCTTCTCTCGCTTTCTTGAGGTCCGACAAGAGCATTTCTTTCTCGTCCATCAGTTGTTTTAGTCCCAATGGCGTAACAAAGTTGGCAACTCCCTTTGGCAAGTCGGCGCGCGGTGGCACAAAAGGGGTGTCTTGTATATTATCTTCTTTAATAAATGCTCGGCTCATGTCTAGATAAATAAATTAGTAAATGATTAAAAGTATGTGCACTAAGATAGCAAATTATAATGATTTTGGCAAAAAACAGTGGCGGTGATATATGATTTTTGTGGGTTTGTGACAAAATATTTATAGAGTCTTGTAAAGTTACAATGGCATTTGAAATAAATTTTACTGAGTCTTGTAAAGTTACAATGACGTTTGCAAAAAATATTATTGACCCTTGTAAAGTTACAACAGTCATATTCCAAAATTTTTAAGCCCTTTGTAAATGTGTTTTAACAATAAATCACGTGGAAACAGCTAAAAAACATTAAGCAAGACCCCATCCGAGAAGTGTTTTAGATTGAAATCAATTTACAAGGGTCAATAAAAGTATGGAATATGACCAATGTAATTTTACAAGACTCAATGCAAAAAATATTATTGACTCTTGTAATTTTACAAGACTCTGATTCCACCCTTATTTGTGAAAAATTTTAACTGAAATGAGTCGTTTTCGATATTAAAAGAAGTGAAATCAATTTACAATGACCTGTTTTAGTTTTGGGATTGATTGAAATCAAATGTTTTCACTCAATAAAAAAATGGAATATGACTGTTGTAATTTTACAAGACTCAATAAATAAAAAAATAATCAGTGATGTAAAAATACAAACAGGCTGTGATATAGCATTTTAGCCAAAAATGATGAACTGATTGTTAATATTTTAACAATGCGGAAAGCCCTCAAAAAGCCCTTGATTGTAAAAATATATTAATCTAGGCTTTTTGAGGGCTTTTGTGTTAAAAACGGGGAAGTGGATGATTAAAAAATCCACACTTCGGGTTCTAGTGCAATGCCAAATTTTGATTTCACTGCATCTTGTATTTCTTGTTTGAAGTTTGAAATATCGTTGCCGTTGCTTGTGCCATGATTGACAATTATAAGGGCATGGTTTTGGTATGTGCCCACATTTCCCTGGTTGTTGGTCTTGCCTTTATATCCTGCCTGCTCTATGAGATATGCGGCAGATGTTTTGTAGAGGTTTTTGCCCGCATCATACACGGGGGCGTTGGGAAGAATACCTATCAGTTGCTCCTTTTGCTTGGCGTCAATAATAGGATTCTTGAAAAAGCTGCCTGCATTTGGAATTTCAATATGGTTGGGTAGTTTGCGTTTGCGAATATTGATAATGGCTTCCCTCACTTGCGAGAGTGTGGGCGATTGTATGCCTGATAGTTCATTCTTTAGGTCGATATATTTTTCGTGATAGGTGAATGTTTTGCTCAATCTAAACACAACTGAGGTTATCACATAGTTGCGAGTTTGTTTGAAGAGGCTGTTGCGATACTCAAAGTTGCAGTCGCCGTTTTTGAATGTCTTTGCCTGTGCAGTTGATATTTCTATGGTATTCACTTCCAGTATCACATCTTTCACTTCGGTGCCATATGCGCCTATGTTTTGTATTGGGGCTGCACCTACAGATCCGGGTATGTATGACAGGTTTTCAATTCCTGCCCAGTTTTTATTTACACAATATTCAGCCAGTTGGTCCCAGTCTTCGCCGGCTCCCACTTCTATGTCAACAAACTTGTCGGTTTCGTTCACTATCTCTATTCCCCTTATGGTGGGTTTGATAACCAAGCCGTCAAAGTTTTTAGTGAAAAACAGATTGCAGCCGTTGCCCAAAATAAGTTTCTCCTCGTTTGGGTGCTTTGTCAGCACTTCTATAAGACTGTCCACGGTGTCCACTTCGGCAAAGAGTGTGGCTATAGCCTCAGTGTTGAAAGAGTTGTATGGTTGTAGTTGAAAATTGTGCTTAATAGTCATTGTTATAGTATTATCCTTTGTGAATCAAAAATACGCATAGCTGTTTATGCATCTCCGGTAGTTTGCCTTTCCATTCTTTCATTGTTTTGGTAACAATGTATTCGTTGTCCAAACTAATATTCATTGCGATGCACATTTTGGTTTGTGGTTTGCATTGCGCTATAAAGTCTTCGGCAAGTTTTTGATTTCTGTATGGTGTTTCTATAAAAATCTGAGTTTGATTTTCGCTATAGCTTCTGCCCTCTAGTTGTTTGATGCGTTTTATCTTGTCGCTATTGTCAATAGGCAGATATCCATGAAATGCAAAGCTTTGCCCATTAAATCCTGAAGCCATTAGTGACATTAAGATTGACGACGGGCCAACCAAGGGCACCACTTTGATGCCTTTGCGCTGCGCAATAGCTACTACGTCTGCGCCGGGATCGGCAATGGCAGGACAACCCGATTCGGAAATTATACCTACGCTTTGGCCTTGTGCTATGGGTTTGAGGTATGAGCCTATCATATCTAAGTTGGTGTGCTTGTTTAGCTCATAAAAGGTTAGCTCGTCAATGTTTATCGACGGGTCGCACTTTTTGAGAAAGCGACGTGCCGTGCGGATATTCTCTACAATGAAATGTTTGATGCCTAGTATAGTGCTGAGATTATGTTGAGGTAAAACTTTATCGATGGGTGTGTCGCCAAGCGTCACGGGAATGAGATATAGTGTTGGAGTATCCATATTATATGTATGCTTTTAGAATCCAAAATGGATTAAGTCGTTAATAGAGTTTATTCTGATTTGGCTTATGAATGACTGAGCCAGATTGATATTGGCAAGCGAGAAGAATATTATGATTGTGGCTACTACGCCAAAAACTGCGCCTGCAATGTGTGCCGAGTGGTTGATGCCCCCTGCCTGTGTTCTGTCTAGCCTCATGGATATATAAATGAATATGATTCCAAATATAAAGGCTGGCAGCATGATGGGGATAAACATTATTCCCATAAAGCTCATGGGATTGATGATGATGTATGAAAACACAATTGCCGACACTGCGCCCGATGCGCCAAGGCTGCGATAGTATGTGTTGTGCTTATGTTTTTGATACGTGGGCAGTATTGATACCAACAGTGCCAGCACGTACAGTAGTATGTAGCTGATGCTGCCCATGTTGGTGCCCAGTGTTGCTTTAAATACTTTTTCTATTGTGTTGCCAAAAAGATAGAGGGTGAACATATTGAATATGAGATGTGTCATATTGGCATGCAAGCATCCGTAGCTGAAGAGTCTGTACCATTGTCCGCGACCCACTGCGGGGGGATAGAATATTAATTTGTTGAACAGGTTTACATCCTTAAATGCCATGAACGAGGTGATGGCGGTGAGGATTATTATTGTATTTGTAATCATCTAATGTTGTATATATTGTTTTATGAAAAGCAAAATTACAAGTTTTAATTGAGACTTGCTTCAACATCCACTTGCTTTCTTCTTGTGGTGTGGCTGTTATGCGCTGTGGTGCGCCGATATATAAACAGCGAAAGGGATTGAGCTCAACTAAGAGCTCAATCCCTTTCTATATAAAAAAGAGAGAATGAAATCTAAATTAATTACTTTGTAGCCTCTATAACTCCTCTGAAATAGCCTATTGATTCGGCAATACCCAAGAATGGGTCTTTCATATTTCTTTCGTGCTCTAGGCTGCACACTCCGTCATAGCCCGTTTGGCGAAGCATTTTCACAAACCCCGGTATGTCTAGTATCCCGCGGCCTACTTCCACAGAGTATCCTGCTTTGGATGCGTCTGTAACATCTTTGATATGGATGTCAAAAACTCGCGATATATATTTCTCCAAATCTTTCACGGGGTCTTTTCCATTTCGGCGGTCGTGGCCAATGTCAAGACACATTCCAATTCTGGGGTCTAGGTCTTTTACATTTTCCCACACATCGTCTGCATCCGGATATAGCGCCATGTCGGGGCCGTGAAGGTGGATTGCATATTTGAAGTCGTATTCCTTTACTTTCTTGTCAACGTATGGCAACAACTCATAGTTGGGAACTCCCACTATTAGCTTCACGCCAACTCGTTTGGCATATTCAAAAGCATCATCTACTTCTTTTTCACTTCGCATATATATGGGGCCCACGGCATATCCTGTGACTCCCTTTGCTGCAAGCTTTTGATGAAATTGGGTTATCTCCTCGTCGGTGCTATTGAATGGTAGGTGAAAATCTTTTATGCAAAGATATTTGACATCGCATTTTTCGAGCGTTTCGAGCGTGGTATCCAAATCAAAATTTACAAACGTGTAGCCTGCCATACCTACCTTAAACTTTTCGTTGGTTTCGGATGCGGGTTGTGGTGCGGGTCTGCTTTGTGCACTAATTAGTAGTGAAACAAATAATGCTGCTAGTATAACTGAATATCTCTTCATGTTTATGATTTGCTTGTGTGTACGACCACAAAAGTACACTATTTTATCAAACAATGAAATATATAATAGAATTATTATGGATATTGGTCTTAATAAATTGTAAAATGGGTTGCAAATAATAAATGATTGTTTTTTTCGTTAGCTTTGTATATTGTTTAAAAGTGATGCGATGAAGCTAGTATTATTGTCAAAACAGATCATTACATATTTCTTTGTGGTGCTTGCCGTAGCTATAGTTGCGGGCTCTTTGTGGTTTTCGCACAAACTGGTGAAAGAGCTTGCCGGCGAAGAGCGAAATAAGATAGAAATATGGGCCGAAGCCACCAAGCAGATGGCAGATGAAAATGAAAATAGCGATATGTCTCTCATTTTGCATATTCTTCAGAGTAATACCACCATCCCGGTTATATTATATGATGCGGCTTCAAACCAATATGTGTCTAATAATATAAATGTGCCGCCTAGGGAGTCGGATGCTTTCTTGAAAAAGAAGACCGAGGAGTTTGCAAAAAAGCATGACCCCATAGTGCTTGACGAGTTGAATCAGTTTCTGTATTATGATGACTCATACACTCTCAAGCAGTTGTCGGTGTATCCCTATATCCAACTTTCGGTGATGTTTGTGTTTATAGCCCTTGCCTTTTTTGCGCTGAGAAGTTCGCTCAAGTCTGAGCAAAATAGGGTGTGGATGGGGCTGTCTAAGGAAACGGCTCATCAGTTGGGCACCCCCATATCGTCTCTTTTGGCGTGGGTGGAGCTGATGAGGCTAAAGAATGTGGATGCTTACTTGCTTGATGAGGTGGGTAAGGATTTGGGCAGGCTGGAATTGATAGTGCAGCGATTTTCAAAGATTGGATCAAAACCCGACTTGAATAGTGTTGACCTGAGATTGCTGATAGAGAAAGTGGTGCTGTACATGGAAAGGCGAATTTCAGCTAAAGTAAATGTCAGGATGGTTTTTCCCGATGCGGAGGTGATGGCAGATGTCAACGAGCCCCTTTTTGAGTGGGTGATAGAGAATCTCATTAAAAATGCCACGGATGCAATGGCAGGAATGGGTGATATAAGCTTTGATGTTTTTGAGAAGGGTAGCAGGGTGATAATTGATATTAGTGATACGGGCAAGGGGATTGAGAAATCTAAGTTTAAGACTATATTCACGCCCGGATATACCACCAAAGCAAGGGGATGGGGGCTTGGGCTATCGCTTGTGAAGCGTATAATTGATACATATCACAAAGGAAAGATATATGTGAAGAGTTCTGAAATAGGAGAAGGCACCACCTTCCGAATTGTTATTAACAAGTCGGACAGGGGACTGACTGAATAATTTTTATCTAAAACCTGAAGCCTATGGATAATGAGGCACGGATGAATGCCCAAGGACTTTTTAGGTCAACCTGTGCGTTGTTGCTGTCAACAATAATATTCTCAGTTTTGACAGGCACAAGATTTCCGATTTCAATACTTCCAAAGCTGTCTTTTATTGTGTTTCTGATTTCATTTTGCGTTTCCTCGTTCATGTTGTAGGTGGTTTTGCCTTTCAACTGTCCTTTATTTGTTCCATAGTGAGCGCCTATAATTGTCCAGTCTATTACAATATTGTCTCGTTTGCCAAGCAGCCATTGAACTCCCAATATGGCACCCGCACTGTGGGTGTTTAATGTTCCGTGCATGTTTATAAACTGCGTATTATAATCTTCGTCGGTAAACTCAATATTATAGCTGCTAGCATTATATTGCTCGTATTTGTAATATGGAGCTATATAAAACCCTTTGCCATAGCCCGAGGGGCTTAGGTAGAATCTTATTTCGGGCGTGAAGGCTACAGAGCTAATTTGTATATTGATTATCTCCGGCTCATCCGTGAATTTTTCTATGTAGGGTATTCCTCCTTTGGGCATTGTGTTGACACCTATCACAAATGATACTCGCTTTCCTAATATTCTTTCGCCGTAAAATCCAAAGTTGCGGGCAGTTGTGCCCAGTAGATTGGCTTTTATAATTGTTTTGCCGTCAAGCAGTGCTCCGCTTGATGGGTGCCACTCTTTCTTTCTTGATGGTTGGGCCGATATGCCAACAGAGACGATAAGCAATAATATGATAATAAACAGTCTGTTCATATAAGTTTCATTTTGGGTTTGAATTATATATTGGTTTCAACTTCCGCTTTCTCTGCGTGCAGAGATTTGATTGAAAAGTCTTTTGCATTTGCATATTTAATTAATAAGTCTTTTGTCCATTCGGCTGTTTGGTCTAGTCCCTCCGTGCCTGAATATCCGTTTATTATAACTAGCAGTTTTTTTGTATCTGCTGTTATCTTTGTTCTTTCCACATCGCTGCTGGGGGTGCCTATGCCTCCTTCATTATCGCGATACACGGGCATGTTTTCTATGTTTAGCAATCCTCTGCCTATTGCTTCAAATTCTTCGTTAGCTTTGCCTACTCCCAACACTAAATTGCCTTGAATTTTGTCTGCATCAAATCCGCCAATAGAATATCCCGACTTTAATGATACCAAGTTTATCAGATCTACCAGTGTATCTATTCTGTATAGGTCTTCGCCTTTTACTATTCTTCTGCTCAGTGCTTCGGCCGAGGGCCTGTAGCGGTTGGGTTCTTTTCCCAATGCTTTGTATGCTTGTCGGGTGGCAAGTATGGTGCTCCGTTTGTTTATATCTGATATCTTGTGTGTTTTAGAAAACCGGGCTTTAAATTCATTAATCTCTTCCCACAACTCTGCGTTTGACGAACTGTTTTGTACTATGCATTCTATTGCTCTGAAATCAAATTGGGGACAAATATCTAAAATATTGTTACTAATTTCTATCTTAATCATTTTTTGAATCCTAAAATTATGTTGTGCTATTTTCTATTATGTAACATAGAAATATCAAATATACAATTTGCCGACAAATAAAAATCAAAAAGCGGCTATTTATACTGAATAAACGAAAATAACTTATAAAAAGTTGTGAAAAATACAAGCATTGATTATATTTGCGTGAGTTTTTGTTATTTATGACTGATGATAAGAAAAAGTTGTTGAACGACCTCGAGTTTCGTGTTAGACAGGTGATGTATCTATGCGACACTCTTAGAGAGGATAACGTGCGCCTTAATGCCGAATTGAGCTCTACAAAAGAGCAATTGGCAGAGAAAAAGGAGCAGCTCGATCAGTTGAAAGAAAAATATGACAGCCTAAAAGTAGCGCGAACTATCACTGCTGCATCAGTGGATGTAAATGTTGCCAGAGATAAGCTGTCTAAGCTAGTGCGAGAAGTTGATAAATGCATAAATTTATTGAGTATTTGAAATATCAATTTATAAATAAATGGTTTATGCTATGAACAACGATGACGATAAATTATTGATAACATTGAAGGTTGACGGCCGCAGGTATCCGCTTCAGATTGCAAGATCGCAAGAAGAGGTATATCGCAGGGCTGCCAAAGTCATTGATGATAAATTGAACCGATATAAAATCAGTTTTGGAGATAATCCCGAACTGTCGATTGTGGATTTGCTGATTATGGCTTCAATTCAGGTGCTGGGTGAGAGTTACCTGAATTATAGCAAAGTGGATCCGAAACCATATGAGGAGACTATTGGTTCATTGATTGAGGAGCTAAATAATTATCTGAAGAAATAATATTATTGCCTTAAATATCAGGCTTTATGTGTCGCACTTTGTGTGGATGGTTTTCATCTGCATGAGTGCTTTTTTTGTATTATAGAACTAATAAAATTAAAGAATAAAAGATCTATCTCTTGTTATTTGATCATGGTATTGGCTGAGCTTCAAGGGATATTATAAATTACTAATAAAAAAAGAAATATGGGAATAGTTATAGGAATCATTGTTGGTTTGCTTATCGGTGCAGTGGCTGCATGGTATGTGACCGGCAAGATGGCAAATTCGCGAGCTCAGAATATTCTGAGTGATGCCGAAAAGGATGCCGAAGTTATAAAAAAGAACAAACTGCTGGAAGCCAAAGAGGAGAGCCTTGTGATGAAGGCAGAGCTTGAAAAGCAAGCTAATCAGCGCAACTCAAGATTGCAGGTTAGCGAAAACAGATTGAAGCAACGTGAGATGAGTTTGTCTCAACGTCAAGAGGAATTAAACAAAAAGATGAATGAAGTGGAAAGCTCACGTGTGAAGCTTGATAAACTTCGTGCTAACTTGGACAGAGAGCAAGAGTCTATTACTTTTAAAAGCGAAGAGATTGATAAGATTTACCAAAAATCGGTGAAAGACTTGGAGGCTATTTCAGGACTTTCGGCTGATGAGGCAAAAGAAAGATTGGTGGAGACTATCAAAGAAGAGGCTAAGACAAATGCTCAGGCTTATGTGAATGAGATTGTGGAAGAGGCTAAGTTTAATGCCAACAGAGAGGCTAAGAAAATTGTGGTTCAGTCAATACAACGTGTGGCTACTGAGACTGCAATTGAAAACTCTATCACAGTATTCCACATTGATTCGGATGAGGTGAAAGGTAGAATTATTGGTCGCGAGGGACGAAACATTAGAGCGCTTGAGGCTGCTACCGGGGTGGAGATTGTAGTAGATGATACTCCTGAAGCTATTGTTCTGTCGGGCTTTGATCCTGTGCGTCGCGAGATTGCTCGTTTGGCACTTCACCAATTGGTGGCTGATGGTCGTATTCACCCTGCAAGGATTGAAGAGGTTGTTTCTAAAGTTAAAAAACAAATTGATGATGAGATTATAGAAACAGGTAAGCGCACTGTAATAGATTTGGGTATTCATGGTATGCATCCTGAGCTTATTCGTTTGATTGGTAAGATGAAATATCGTTCTTCTTATGGTCAGAACTTATTGCAGCACTCGCGCGAAACTGCAAACCTTTGTGCTATTATGGCTTCTGAGCTTGGCTTGAATCCAAAGAAAGCAAAGAGGGCAGGCTTGCTTCATGATATTGGTAAAGTGCCTGATGATGAGCCGGAACTACCACACGCATTGCTTGGTATGAAACTGGCAGAGAAATATAAAGAGAAACCAGATATCTGTAATGCTATCGGTGCTCACCACGACGAGATGGAGATGACTACATTGCTTGCTCCTATTGTTCAGGTGTGTGATGCTATCTCGGGAGCTCGTCCGGGTGCTCGCCACGAAATTGTGGAGGCTTACATGAAGCGATTGAATGATTTGGAAAATCTGGCTCTTTCTTATCCCGGTGTTCTTAAGACTTATGCTGTTCAGGCTGGTCGCGAACTTCGCGTGATAGTGGGTGCTGATAAACTGACAGATCAGGAGACGGAAGCTTTATCTGCGGATATAGCTAAGAAAATACAAACAGAGATGACTTATCCGGGTCAGGTAAAGATTACTGTTATCAGAGAAACCAGAGCTGTAAGTTATGCAAAATAGAGAATCATAATCTCTGTTGTTTAGATATTAAAAAAAGGCTTTTCCCAATGGGAAGAGCCTTTTTTCTATTTCAGTATCATGCTTTAATTTTTATCTGCTACCGCCACCGGTTCTGCTTGAGTTGGTAGTGCTTCTAGTATTGCTGCCGCTTCTGCTGCTTGAGGTAGATGATGACCTGCTGTTTGAAGAAGAAGAGCTGCTTTGAGATCTTACATTACCTGAGCTTCTTTGTGAAGAGGAGCTATTGTTTGTTCTGCTAACGTTTGATCTGTTGCTTTCGGAAGACTGCGATCTTGTAGTCGTTCCTCTATTCGTATTTGTATTTGTTCCCTGGCTTCTGGTGCTTGTTCCCTGATTGGTAGCCCGTGTTGTTTGTGTTTGACGGGTTGATGTGGGAGTAGTGCTTGAGCTTCGGGTAGTTGTTTGAGTTCTGCTGCTACTTGTGGCTGACGACTCTCTGTTAGAAGAGCTGCTGCCTGTACGATCAGGAGTGGTAGTTGTAGATGATTCCCTTGTTGTAGAACCACCTCTTCCGCCGGTAGTTGTTGTGCTGCCCGGCACTCGTGAGCTGCTGCTTGCATCTCTTAATGCCTGAGGTTCGTAAACTGAAACTGATCTGTCTGACACGCTTGTTCTGCCTGATGTGCTGTTTCTTTCCAGCGTTCTAACGGTAGTTGTTCTGCCAGTAGCGTTTTGATAATCTCTTGAACTAGGACCGCTATAATAGTTTGTATTATTATATACGTTTACATTATTGATAATTGTTGTTCTATTATATATTGTAGCATAAGTGTTTCTGCCGCTATAGTGTTTGTGCATATTTCTGTTGTACATATATCTATTGGGCAGGAATGTCCAATGATTTACAGGTATATGGATGTTGATGCTGATACCCATTCTTGGTCCAAGAGGTGCCCAGCCGTAGTATCCACCACCGGTTCTCCATGAAACCCATGCAGGTGCCCATTCAAATCCGGGTATCCATGCCCAACCATAGTAGTCGTCAAAAAACCAACGTCCGTAGTGGAATGGAGCCCAGCCCCATGAATAGTTTGAAACCCATGTGTTGCCATAATTTGTCATAACCCAGTAACCATTTGTTGCATAAGGATGGAAATTTCTGCTTACTCTAGGTATCCAAACATTTCCGTATGCATTATGTCTTATCCATCTGCCGTGTGGTCTAAGTTCGTTATAAAAAACTTGCATGCTTACTCCCGCATCACCATAATATTGGTTGTCGTAGTAGCCGTAGTCATCCTCGTAATATCCTTGTGAATATGCACCCCCTTGCAGTGACATGCATGATGAGGCAAATAATGCGATAGATGCAATTATTAGGGTATTTATTAGCTTTTTCATTTTTCTAATTTTTAAATGGGTTCAACTTCCTTTTCTTGTCTTTATGACGGCGGGAATGTTGTAAGGTTTAAAAGTACTATACGTTTAGCCATCGGGTAATTGTAGTGAATGCACTTTCTCTTATCTTTTTTTCTGTAGGTTTGGGTGCAAATACTTTCAATCCCTTTGAGAATATCTTCACATTAATCTCTTTGCCCGATTTAATGGGCTCTCCGTCAACGTGCATAATACCCGATTTCTCTCGTATTATCTTTACTTGGCTTGATAGCAGAGAGGTCATCTTGCTATTCTTGTCGATATTTTTTGTGAAAAGCTGAAATGTGGTTTGTGGTATTTCATTAGGATTTAATGGATTCAATATTGATACGTTCATTTTTCCATCCTCCATATCAGCATCGGGTGCAATGTATGCCTCGTTGCCATATTGTGATGCATTGGCGCAAGTTACCAAGAATGCTTTTTCAACAATCTCACCCTCGTCGTGAATGATTTTATACTTTTCAGGTTTAAACTCTATAACCCCCTCCACTATATTGCGAACATAGCCCAGTGGGCCGCGCTTCTTTACGTCGGCAAACTTATCGCTAATGAAGGCATCAAACCCCACGCCACAGGTGCAAAAGAATATATGATCGTTGGCAGAACCGTAATCAATAGTTCTGATATTTCCGTCTCTTATTATGTTGATTGCCTTGCTGGCATCAAGCGGAATGTTTAAGTCTCTGGCTAGTCCATTGCCCGACCCAAATGGAATTATGCCAAGTATGGTGTCAGTGTTGATTAGTTCTTTGGCTACTTCATTAACAGTGCCGTCGCCTCCGGCGGTAATCACAAACTTGTAGTTTTGTTTTACTGCTTCTTTGGCAATTTCTGTTGCGTGACCTGCATATCCTGTGATGCGAATAAATACATCATATTTGGTTTGGTCAAATGATGATGCAAACTCTTCAGGTAAAAACCTTTTGGACTCAGTACCCGAAATAGGGTTAATTATCAAACAAACTTTCTCCTTTGACATAGTATCATTGTTTTTACACAAAAATAAGATAAATAAGTTCTTGAACACTATTTTATCATGGTTTATTTGCCATGTCTGTCATTGTTAACTACTTTTGTGTGACACATTATAAGATATAAAAATGAAAAGACCAGACAGTTTGATTTTTGATATGGACGGAACCCTTTGGGATAATTTAGACTCGCTAGAGATAGTATGGAACAAAGGTTTGGAGGCGATGGGTTATGAACAGAGAGTTACCAGAGACAGCTTGCTGGGACTTATGGGAAAAGAGGCTCGTGGTTTGTTAAATGCTATAGTTCCTGAAGTTTCTATTGAAGAGCAGGACAAATTATTTGACGAGGTGTTGAGGGTATATGAGGCATATCATCCATATATTAAGCCAAGGATATTTGAAGGGGTTAATGAGGGCCTTGAAGCCTTATCCACAAAATACAGATTGTTTATGCTAAGCAATTGTGAGAAGGGGGGACTTGTGAACTTTATGAATCACACCAAAACTACTCATTTGTTTGAAGATTATATGGAGCATGGACAAAACTTAAAGCCAAAGGCGTTTAATCTTCAGTTGCTTAAAGAACGAAACAATCTTGAGAATCCCGTTTATGTGGGAGATACCGACTCGGATGGAAAAGAGACACGCAAGGCGGGCTTTCCTTTTGCCTTTGTTTCATATGGCTTTGGTAGCACAGATGATTATGATTTTAAGTTTGATACTTTTGGTGAGCTTACAGAGTATTTTATGAATTTGTAAAAATTGAACATATGCAAAGTAGTTTTATCTTAATTATTATTGCTGCCTACTTTTTGATGCTGATGTTGATATCTTATCTGACCAGCAGAAAAGGTACTGATAATAATGCATTCTTTAGAGCCAATAAATCATCTAAGTGGTATATCGTTGCGTTTGCAATGATTGGTACATCCATTTCGGGGGTAACATTTGTTTCGGTGCCCGGCATGGTCAGGGGGCTGGATATGACGTATATGCAGATGGTGCTTGGTTTCTTTTTTGGATATTTGGTCATAGCGTATGTTCTGTTGCCATTATACTATAGGTTGAATTTGACCACAATATATGGATATCTGGATCAGCGGTATGGAAACAATTCCTATAAAACTGGCGCATGGTTCTTTTTACTGTCCAAGATAGTGGGTGCAGCAGCTCGTTTATATCTTGTGGCGTTTATACTTCAGTCGCTGGTGTTTGATGCATGGAATGTTCCTTTTGCTGTTACCGTTATAGCTATAATAGTAGTGATATGGCTGTATAGTCACAGAAGTGGCATTCAAACAATAATATGGACAGACTGGCTGCAGACACTCTTGTTTCTTGTAGCACTTGTGTTGATAATATGGCA
>CAZSKF010000011.1:27979-34295 GCA_964607405.1 uncultured Proteiniphilum sp.
ATAGCGCTCCCTGAAGTGTCTGATAATATATTGCCATACATAGCTAGTCAGCATCTTGGTAATGTTACATTAGGTATATTCACTGTGGGTATAGTTGCAGCTGCTTTCTCTAGTGCCGATTCTGCGCTAACGGCTCTTACCACTTCCTTCTGTGTGGATATATTGGATATGAAGCCAACAGATGATGTTGCTCTTGAGAAGAAGAACGTTATCACACGCCGTTGGGTACATATTATTATAAGCGCAGTGTTTGTACTTATTATTTTGCTTATTAAGGCCATTGGTTCCGATAGCATCATCACTGCTATTTACAAACTGGCATCTTACACGTATGGACCTTTGTTGGGATTATACTTTGCAGGTCTTTACACAAAACTAAAGCCAATAGATAAATATGTTCCTTATGTTGCCATTGCCGCTCCAATCATTTGTTTTGCAATTGAGATGTTCAGTCTCATGATTTGGAATTATCAGGTTGGCTATGAGCTGTTGCTTATCAATGCTGCACTTACGGGCGCAGGTATATGGTTGCTAAGCAGCATGAACAAAAAAGTGCTTTAATACTTTAATTTAAAAACGAATAAAACTTTTAAAACTATGATTATAAAATCTGCCGAATTTGTAATAAGCAATACCGACTACAACCTGTGTCCGCAGGATGGTAAGCCTGAGTATGCTTTTATTGGCCGCTCTAATGTTGGCAAATCATCTTTGATAAATATGCTGACCAACAGAAAAGGGTTGGCGATGACTTCTTCAAAGCCGGGAAAGACTATGTTGATAAACCACTTTGTTGTTAATGATGAGTGGTATCTTGTTGACCTTCCTGGATATGGATATGCACGTCGCAGCAAAGACAGTCGCGAGCAGCTTCAAAAGATAATTGAAGATTACATCCTCGAAAGAGAGGCTATGACTGCATTGTTTGTATTGGTTGATAGTCGCCATGAACCTCAAAAGATTGATCTGGAGTTTATGGAATGGTTAGGCGAAAATGGAATTCCTTTCAGTATCGTTTTCACTAAAGGTGACAAGCAAGGACCCGAAAGACTTCGCCGCAACGTTGAGGAATATAAAGAAAAACTTTTCGAAACTTGGGAAGAGCTTCCTCCAATATTTGTAACATCTTCTGAAAAGAAACAGGGGGGAGAAGAAATTCTTAATTATATCGAGAGTATAAACAAGACTTTGTAAGAGGATTATTCTCAAATTAAAAAGTAAAGCAGTGATTTGTATATGATACGAATTGCTGCTTTTTGTGTTCCCATAAAAACTATACTTAATTGTATTTCTAGGACAACTAATTTATCTTTTGACACACAGCATGTATTTGTTTAGGCTATTTTTAATACAAAATAATAGTCACGAATAAAAAGTGATCCTAAAAACAGAGTTATTATGAGAAGCTATATTAATTATTTGGTATTGCTCTTGGCTGTAGTGTTTACTGCATGCCCCGGAAGCGAAATTGATGAGCCTGAAATACCACAAGGAGATAAGGGCAAAGTAGAACTATTGAAACAGAAAATTAATGAGATTGTTTCGGAAGATGTATTAAAAGAGGCGAAGTCTTTGGGGTTGCCCATTTATGAAGGAATCAACTCGCCTATAATCACGGGAAGTTATCTGTTGGATGATTTAACCATGAAGAAGTCTAATGTAGAGGACGATCATCCGGTAGGAACTAAATATATAGACAAAATATTATCCATTTCAAATCAGAATAACGAAACGTTTAGCCTGAAATTAAATGTAGAAGCCGAAGGAGAAGTAACTAATTATAATGCCATAATCAGTGGAAATAATAATAAGTTTACTATTTATGCTCCTTCAATTGTTAAGTTGAGTGACGGCAGCAGTATGAATATAATTCAATTATATTCGGCAGAATTGAAGGACGGAGAATTGCATAATTTATATTATGGAATGTTCTTGTTGTCAAAGTCATATTCGGGCATGGGCTATGTTCTTTTTGAAGAAGATGGAGTATGCAAGAAAGTTTCGGGGGATGACAATGATGATGTTGAAGTGACAGGAGATAAGGCGACTGGACAATATAATGGCTCAGACTTAACTTTTGAGTTTTCGTCGGGCTTGTCAGTCAGCATCAATAGTGCTAATAATAAAGGTGCATCAAATGGTAAGGTAGTGGTTGTTGAGTCAAAGGATTTCCCCATGATGAGTTCGGGCAGTACCACAGTTCTGGACTTTTCAGAAACAGATAATATTTATACATATGATATAGAGCTGGATGTGCCTAAAGATTTAGATCCTGATGAAGATATTGCATGTAGCCTTTTCACTACTGATAGAGATGCTGCTGAAGCAACAAACGGACGTATATTTAAAACAGTGGATTTTACTTATGATAAATCCAAGGGAAAGCTTAAGTTTACAGTAACTCCCAATACACCATTTGGTGAAACAAAGCTGAACTATAAAGCAAAATATGAAAAGGTGGCTATAGAGCTTATCCCCGACTTATATTATTCAGCAGAACAGGTAACAATGAAAGCGCCTTATGTGGAGCAATTAGACAACACTTGTTGGGCTGCGTGTGCTATGATGTTTATTCGTTCATACACCAATTTGGAGCCATATACTAGCAATAGTTATACAGCTTTTGTAAAAGATATGGGGCATAAAACTCTAGACCAAGGTTGGAATACCAACTTTTTTACCTTCTGGGAATATGATACACGTACTTTGAAAAAGTCGATAGAGAGGATGGTAGGTGGGGATTTGTCAGTATCAAGCTCTTCTTTTAGGCGCACCAAATATGCGGCAAATGAAATGGTGAGACTTTTGAAGAAAAAGCATCCTGTTATTTTAAATCATGGAACGCATGTGTTGTATGTAATAGGATACAAGCGGGTTCATAACGGGGGTAGTTTGTCATTTTTGGTTCATGATCCTCAAGGAGTTGAGGGTGATATGTACAAATGGATTGATTGGGATGATTATTTAAAGAAGATAAAGTTTAATGAATCTCTTTTCCGTGGTGATGCCATGTATCTTCTTTATGGAAATAAACCAATGCTAGAAGACCCCATTTTGCAAACAATATCATTTCCTACGGCTGATACAGATAATAGAATGTGCCCTCAAGGATCAGATTTTACATTTACCATGCAGGCATATAATAAAGCTAGAAAGGTTTTTCCAAAGTATGATTTGAATGGGAAAAATGGCCTTTCGCTGGGAATTATGGGGTATGACGACAATAATAAGTCGAATGATACTATTTACTCTCCAGCCAGACTCAATGTGGCCATGAAGGTGTTTAATGCTGATGATAAGGCTGCACCAATGATTCTAGACATGTATTTAGATGGGAAGGTTTTTTTGAAATCTTACGAGGCAGATTTTAGCGTGCCTGCCAATGGCAGTTATACTGTCAAGAATGATAACTTTAAGTATATCGGGAAACCATTTGATGCGTCACTAACTGAGCTGTTTGAAATTCAAGGAAATCCTTCGATGGATGTGTCTTTTAATTTGAGAAGGCCCTATTCAGGAAAGGAGATATATTATATGGTATATCCAGAAGTTACATTAAAGTCAATAAGTGAAAAAGAGCCTAAAGAGTTTATTGCTTTTAGAAATATAATAAAAGATATATATACCTCTGCAACGGGCAAACAATGGAGTGATGGTGATGTTTGGCTTGAAAAAACAACTGATAATTATTGGGGGTATAATATATTCCACAAAAGTTTGTCCTCGCTTATGTTTGGAGTTCACTCCACATATGATGGGCAAAAATACTTTACTATCTATTTAAAAGGCAAAGATGAATATGGGAATAATGTAAAAGTGGCAAACCATCCGATGCCTGATGGATGGACATGGGAGTTAAATGCTACCGGATATTCAAAGGAAATAGAAATAACCAATGATTATTTAAGGGAGGTATCTTCATTATTTGGAAATGATCATTTGCAAAAGCTAACCATATCTTCTGCAAATAGTTGTAGAGTTAGTATAGAAAGAAGTGTTGTTAGCAGTGCACATGAAAAGATAACCGTTGATTTTAAACAAACTGAAGTGAATCTCAACACTAAGAAAATCAAGAAAATATTTGTAGAGTCTGCAAAAAGTTTAAGCTTAACTGCGGAAGATTGTGAGGGTGGCCAATTATCTTTAATCAAAGCTTTTCCAGTAACATCTTTAAATATAAATGCAAATAACTTTAGCGTAGTTGGTAATGGAGATACAGGTACTTCCAGAGTAACAATTAATAAAGGAAGTTCAACTAATGCGGGCATTATTTCATTATCAAATATATCTTGTAGTAGGCTGGATAATGATAATGTTTTTATGAAGGAATTGGAGTGTGATCAAATACGTTCAGAATCAACTATTATAGATGGTGATTATTTTGGTAATAATACCAATTTTAAAAAGCTTACAATCAAAAATAGTGCAAATCTTAAAATATTAAGTATTAAAGGTAATTATCTGGAAACAATTGATGTGAACAGTTGCTCGAATCTGAAGACGCTTAAGGTTGATTGTGAGACTCTTGTAATCTTAAATGTTACCGGTAGTTCCAATATTGAAGAAGCTAACCTTGTAAATTGTATAAAATTAGGTGGTTACTTGAGTCAATGGCCATCTTTCTTAAGTAATATGTATTACTCCGGTAAAGGTAAAGGGATACTTGTTTCCTGGAGATATTATTATTGGCGTGAGTATGATGAGAGTGGTGATTATGAATACGTTATGAATAATGATAGGGGGTTCGGATTTTATATGGATAGTTCAGAACCGGGAAGTGTGGATATAGAAAAATATAGAACTGTTGGGTTCGATTATTATTAATAAATGCGGTTATAAAGAGCTTACTAAGGAATAAATAATTCATTAAAACGAAAAGAGGGTGCAACACACGCATGTTGCACCCTCTCTATATATACTATCCAGTAGAATGTTTTCTTAAGTCTATTGAAATACTTTGTCGATACCTGAGAAACCCATGAAAGCCATTGCAATGATTCCTGCAGTGACAAGAGCAATAGGAATGCCCTCCATAGCCTTTGGAACCTTTGTTAGTGACAGTTGTTCACGAATCCCCGAGAAGATAATCAAAGCAATTGCAAAGCCAATAGAAGTGGCAATAGCAAACACCACTGACTGAATAAGAGTGAAATCTTTTTGAATCACTAATATAGCCACCCCAAGAATGGCGCAGTTGGTAGTGATAAGTGGCAAGAAAACTCCCAATGCCTGATACAATGATGGCGAAACCTTTTTAAGCACAATCTCCACCATTTGCACCAACGCGGCAATCACCAATATAAATGTAATAGTTTGCAGATATTGCAAATTAAACGGTTCTAATACACCTTTTTGTAATAAGAATGTGACAATTGTGGCAATTGTTAATACAAAGGAGACAGCCAGCCCCATGCCAATTGCTGTGTCCACCTTCTTGGATACACCCAAGAAAGGACAAATACCCAGAAACTGAGCAAACACAATGTTATTAACAAAAATGGCAACAATTATTATACCAATATATTCCATAATATGTTTTTATTTTCAGATTAATAAATTAGCCGGATACTAGCTTTTAGCCTTTTGCATTTTGTTGAAAATTGCAATCAAAAAACCTAGTGCAATAAAAGCACCCGGAGCAAGCACAAATAGCAGAGCACCAAAGTTTTCAGGGAATATTGCTAAAGAGAATACTTTTCCTGTACCTAGTAATTCTCTAACTGCTCCCAAAAGAGTAAGTGCAAGCGTAAAGCCTAAGCCAATTCCCAAGCCATCCAATGATGAGGCAAATACATTGTTTTTAGATGCAAACGACTCAGCACGTCCCAACACAATACAGTTAACCACGATAAGAGGAATGAATATACCCAAACTATCAGCCAGTGCAGGAACATAAGCGTTCATCACCATTTCCACCACAGTCACAAAGGCAGCAATAATAACAATATACGCCGGAATGCGAACCATGTCGGGAATAAGATTTTTCAATGAAGATATAGCAGCATTGGCAGCGATCAACACAAACATCGTTGCCAGTCCCATACTCATGCCATTTATTGCCGAACTTGTTGTTGCCAGCGTGGGACACATACCCAGCAAAAGAACAAACGTAGGGTTCTCTTTAACTATACCGTTTATAATAATTTTAAAGTTACTATTCATAGCTATCTTCTCCTTTCTCTTCATTAATATCGTTGCTGCTGTTGCCGGATATTGTAGCACCTGCATCAGCCACACTTTCTTTATAAGCAGCATATGCTTTATTCACAGCCTCAAGAAATGCACGCGAAGTAATTGTAGAAGCAGTAATAGCATC
>CAZSKF010000012.1:0-4143 GCA_964607405.1 uncultured Proteiniphilum sp.
AATCATAGATACCATCTTTGTAGAACTCAGAAGCAGCACAGTCAAGAGCAATAGTGACATCTTTTCCTGGCTCATATCCTGCGTTTTTGATAGCAGTAAGGATAGACTCAAGAGCCTCTTCAGTACCACCTGACAAGTTAGGAGCAAAACCACCTTCGTCACCTACAGCAGTGCTCAAACCTTTAGAGTGAAGAACAGCTTTTAGTGAGTGGAATACTTCAGTACCCATACGAAGACCTTCACGGAATGAAGGAGCACCAACCGGACGAATCATGAACTCTTGGAATGCGATAGGAGCATCAGAGTGTGAACCGCCATTGATGATATTCATCATAGGAACAGGAAGAACATAAGTGTTAGTTCCGCCAATGTAGCGATATAGAGGAAGATCTAAAAGATGAGCTGCTGCTTTAGCTACTGCAAGAGAAACACCAAGCATAGCGTTAGCACCAAGATTTGATTTGGTTTTTGTGCCATCAAGTTCAATCATCAATGCGTCAATATCAGCTTGTTTTGTAACGTCCATTCCCAATAGTTTTGGTTGGATTACGTTGTTGATATTTTCAACAGCTTTAAGAACTCCTTTTCCTAAATATCTGTTTTTGTCGCCGTCACGAAGCTCTAATGCTTCATTCTCGCCTGTTGATGCACCAGATGGAACAGCAGCACGACCAAATGCTCCTGACTCTGTATAAACGTCAACTTCTATTGTAGGATTACCTCTTGAATCCAACACTTCACGTCCTAAAACTTTTACAATTCTCATGTTGTTGTTTGATTTATATATTTAAAGAATTAATTCTATTACTTTTCTTGTAATGTTCTAACCTAATCACTCAATCGTTCAAACAATTGAACTGCAAATATAACTCTTTTTTTGCTAATATTGAGGGAGTTGGTTGGTTAAATAATCATTAAAGTATATAAGCTTGTTATGGCTGCACTATAGAGATTAGCTCACTAAAATTAGAAGTTATCAGCTTAACAGCGATAGCCATTAGAATAACCCCAAAAAACTTTCTGAATATAAACGATCCGCTTTCCCCTAATATTCTTTGCACAAAGTCCAGATGCTTCAACACCAGATACACAATTATCAAGTTGAGCGCCACAGCAATCAAAATATTAATTACATGAAATTCGGCACGCATAGCCAGTAGCGTTGTAAAACTAGCCGGACCTGCGATCAGAGGAAATACAATCGGAAACAGAGTTGACGATACATTTGCACTTGAGGTGTCCGTTTTAAACAGCTCCACGCCAAAAATCATCTCTATCGACAATATCAACAAAACGATAGCCCCTGCAATTGCAAAAGCAGAAACCTCCAGCTGGAATAGTTTTAATATCCATTCTCCTACAAAAAGGAACAATGCCATGATGAGAAACGAATAGAATGCAGCTTTCTCAGGATGAATTATCTTGTTCTGACTTCTGATATTTAAGAAAATAGGTACTCCACCAGTTACATCAATAATTGAGAACAGCACTAAAAATACTTTCACAATCTCCAATCCATCAATATGAAACATAGCTTAAATGTGTTTTTTAGAAATTTGTTAGATAATACTTACTTTATGACTACAAAAATAGCGAAAAGTATTTTATTTAGCAATCTATAACTGTTAATATGGTTCGTCGGTTGTAAAGAATAAAAAAAGGCTCTCTATCACGATAGAGAACCCTTTAATAATGTATATCAATCTAAAGTAGATTCTTATTTGTTATCTGTAGAGCTTACAGAAGTTGCAGGACCATATTTTTTATTCAGATAGTCTGTAACATCTTTTGTGATGTCATACTTATCTTTTGCAAGCAGCACGTTAGACGTACCTCTGTTGCTGATAATTATCTGATAGCCGCGCTCCTTATTAAACTCTTTCAGTTGAGCTTTGATAGTATCTTCCATTTCAAAGTTCAGTTTATCTTGCTCAATAGCAAACTCGTGAGCCAATCTCTCAGCCATCTCCTGATATTCCTGTTGCATCTTCATCAAACGTTGTTGCTCTTGTTCAGCTCTTTCCTGACTTAGGAAAGCATTATTTTGAAGTTTGCGCTGAAACTCTTGTGCAGCATTGTTCAATTGACGCTCCTTTTGCACTAAACTTGCTCTTGAGTTCTCTTCAGTTCTCATCAAAGCCTCGTTCAAATCCTTAGCAAAATTATAATTAATCAAAAGCGAATCAATATTAACGTATGCAATTGGCAGGGTTAGTGAAGAGTCATTGCTCAAAGCATCAAATGAGCTTACTGCAGAGTTACTCTTGCTAGATCCGGATGTGAAATGCAATACATACAAAATGATAATGGCCACAGCCAAAATTCCGCCAATTATATAGGCACTGTTATTCTTATTCTCCATTGCTTAAGTAAGTTGTGTTTATTAAGTTAGTTATAGTTCTTCTGATAATAATTTTGCTACAATGCTTTCTTTTCTCATTGCCTCTTTGTCTTGGGAAGTGGCACAGCTAATGCCTCTATCCTTCATTGGTTGACTGTCACTTATGTGTAAACTCGGAAAGTTTCCTTTCTTTGTGAAAAAGGTTTTGATACCCATCAAAAGAATCCCAATCATAAGGACTGCTATGCTTATAAGTATTGTTTTGATCATAATTATTTACATTTTAGTCTGCAAAGATAATCTAAAAATGAGTATTTAAAATCATTTTAGCTATTAAAGATGCGAAAATTCTGTTAGTTATCCGTTTTTTTGTATTTTTACAATGCATAAAAATTCAAATTGATGTTGAGTATTAAATGCCAATAAAATAATAACTTTTTAAATATACAAACTATGAGTATTAAAAACCTTGAGCCACAAAGCGTATGGAGCTTTTTTTATGACATCACACAAATCCCGCGCCCGTCCAAAAAAGAAGAACGTATCTTGGCCTATCTTCTGGAATTTGCAAAGGAAAAAGGCTTCGACACCAAACAAGATGAAGCAGGCAATATCCTAATCACAAAGCCCGCAACAAATGGCAAAGAAAATGTGCCAACTGTTATTTTGCAATCACACGTGGATATGGTATGTGAAAAAAATAGTGATGTGGTTCATGATTTTGACAACGACCCCATCCAAACAGTAATTGACGGCGACTGGGTGAAAACCAAAGGAACCACCCTAGGTGCAGATAATGGCATAGGTATGGCAGCCGCACTTGCAGTTTTGGCATCAGACAATATTGCACATGGCAAGATAGAAGCCCTATTCACAGTAGATGAAGAAACAGGGCTAACAGGAGCCAACATGCTGGCACCCGATTTGCTGACAGGCGATATCCTTCTTAATCTTGACACTGACGAAGAGGGGGATCTATACATTGGTTGCGCCGGTGGCAAAGGCACTAAGGCATATTTCAACTATGACCAGGCAGAAGTACCCGCCGGCTATTTCTGGTTCAAAGTGCAAGTCAAAGGACTTCGCGGCGGACACTCAGGCAGCGATATTGATAAACAATTAGGCAATGCCAATAAAATATTAAATAGATACCTGTATTCACTTCTGGGCAACGATCATCAGTTGCTGATTTCTGAAATAGCAGGTGGCAATTTGCACAACGCAATAGCGCGCGAAGCATATGCTCTGGTAGGTGTTAGACAAGCCTATAAAGAAGACGTACGAGTAAAGCTCAATGTGCTGATAGCCGACCTAGAGAACGAATACAAGAAAATAGAGCCCAACCTAGAACTACAGATTGAGTCCGTGCCCACACCCGCCAAAGTAATGAGCAAAGATACAGGCGATAAATTAATCAAAGCACTTTATGCCTGCCCTCACGGAGTGATAGGCATGAGCCACGATATCGAAGGACTTGTTGAAACATCAACCAACCTAGCTTCTGTCAAAATGCTAGAGGATGACCGTATTCTTGTAGGCACATCACAGCGAAGCTCTGTCGAATCCAAAAAGTTGGATATCGTAAACATGGTTACCTCTGTTTTTGATCTTGCAGGTGCAGAAATAGAGCACAGCGAGGGCTACCCCGCTTGGCAGCCCAACACTGATTCCAAAATATTGAAAGTATCAAAAGATGTTTACCAAAAACTATATGGCAAAACGCCCGGAGTAAAAGCAATTCATGCGGGACTAGAGTGCGGATTGTTCCTAGAAAAATATCCAAACCTAGATATGATTTCTTT
>CAZSKF010000012.1:4243-21214 GCA_964607405.1 uncultured Proteiniphilum sp.
TATAATGTTGAAAACTTATTCGACACCTTTGATAATCCACACAAAAACGATGATGAGTTTTTGCCCCATGGCACCATGCGATGGACCAATTGGAAGTATTGGGAAAAGCTTAAAAACATCACCCGCGTCATCACTGCCGTGGGCGAAATGCAACCTCCATCGCTGGTAGGGCTTTGCGAAATAGAAAACGACTCAGTAATTCACTACCTCACCAAAAGATCACCCCTGCGTGCGCAAGGATATGAATATATTGTAACAGACTCGCCCGACGAACGTGGCATAAATGTAGCCCTTCTATACCAGCCACACCAATTTAATCTTATACAAAAGAATGAATATCGAATCAAATTTAGCTCACCTAATGCACGCCCATCTCGCAATATTCTTCATGCCACCGGTATAGTATTAAATGGAGACACCCTCGATGTTTTTGTGTTACATCCTCCCAGCCGATATGGAGGACAGCTTGAGTCCGAACCACAACGTATTGATGTTGCCCAACGATTACGCCACTGTGTTGATTCCCTTTTTGACATACGCACCAAAGCAAATATTCTCATCATGGGCGATTTTAATGACTATCCCAATAATAAAAGCCTGAGCCACACCCTCGATGCTCGAAGCTTACGCTCCCCTCACCATGATATGGCACTCTATAATATGTTCCGTCACCGTATGAAAGAAAAGAATTTTGGCTCTTATTTCTTTCAGGGTAGGTGGGGCATACTCGATCAAGTGATAGTGAGCGGGAATATGTTACACCCTCACAATTCCATACATATCAAAGATAATGAAGCACATATTTTCAAGGCGGATTTTCTTTTGGAGAAAGACGCCACAACGGGTCAGATGAAGCCACACCGCACCTATTTAGGTCCCCGATATATTGGTGGATTTAGCGACCATCTACCCATTTATATCGATTTGATTGTTCAATAACACAAGCCAAAAAGGCTGGCAATTGATTGAAAATCATATGTAACTATCAATAATTTATGGGTTTATATGCTTCAAAACGAAAACTTTGTGTTAACTTTGCGCAATTTAAAAGACTAAATTTAAAACAATAAATTATTTATGACGAATCCAATTATCAAGCGAATCGAGTTATCTGATGGAAGAACGATTACGCTCGAAACGGGAAAATTAGCAAAACAAGCTGACGGATCAGTTGAGCTGCGTATGGGTAATACAATGCTTTTAGCTACAGTTTGTGCTGCACAAGACGCCGCCCCCGGAGTAGATTTTATGCCACTACAAGTTGAATACAGAGAAAAATTTGCCGCTTTCGGCAGATTCCCAGGAGGCTTCATGAAGCGTGAGGGAAGACCTTCAGATTATGAGATACTAACAAGTCGTTTGATTGACCGTGCACTTCGTCCACTTTTTCCAGAAGATTATCATGCAGAAGTTTTTGTAAACGTAATACTATTCTCTTCTGATGGTGAAGACATGCCCGACGCATTGGCCGGACTTGCCGCATCTGCTGCACTAGCCGTTTCAGACATTCCATTCAATGGTCCTCTTTCAGAAGTGAGAGTAGCCCGCGTGAATGGCGAATTTATTATCAATCCCACTTTCAGTCAATTAGAACAAGCCGATATGGATGTTGTTGTTGGTGCTACCATTGACAATATTATGATGGTTGAGGGTGAGCTTGAAGAAGTATCTGAAGCAGAATTGCTTGAGGCTATCAAAGTTGCTCATGAAGAAATCAAAAAGCACTGTCAGATTCAACTAGAACTGATGGAAGCTTGCGGAAAAACTGTTAAACGCGAATACTCACACGAAGAAAACGATGAGGAATTGCGCAAACAGGTTTGGGATGCATGTTATGACAAAGCCCTAGTAGTAGCGGGCGCACAAAACCCTAATAAACACGAAAGAATTGACTCTTTCACGGCTATCCTTGATGAGTTCTTGGCAACTATCCCTGAGGAAGAGCTAGAAGAGAAAAAACCACTTGCCACCAGATACTATCACGATGTTGAAAAAGAAGCAATGCGTCGCAGCATTCTTGATGAAGGAAAACGTCTTGATGGCAGAAAGGTAACAGAAATCAGACCTATCTGGAGCGAGATTGACTACGTGCCCGGACCTCACGGTTCAGCAGTATTCACACGTGGCGAAACTCAATCAATAACCACTGTAACATTAGGAACTAAATTAGACGAAAAAATAGTTGACGATGTATTGAATCGCTCTACCGAGAGATTCCTTCTTCACTACAACTTCCCACCATTCTCCACAGGAGATGCTCGTCCACAACGCTCTACAGGCCGCCGCGAAATTGGTCACGGCAACCTAGCACACCGTGCCCTTAAGGGTATGATCCCTGACGGATATCCATACGTTGTGAGAGTTGTTTCAGACATTCTTGAGTCAAACGGTTCATCATCAATGGCCACAGTATGTGCCGGAACATTGGCAATGCTAGACGCCGGTGTAACGATGAAAAAACCAGTATCAGGTATCGCAATGGGACTAATCTCTGAAAACAAAGGACAAAACTTTGCAGTTCTTTCTGATATCCTGGGTGACGAAGACCACCTTGGCGATATGGACTTTAAAGTGTGCGGAACCAAAGACGGAATCACTGCTGTTCAAATGGACATCAAAGTAGATGGTCTATCATACGAAATTCTTGAAAAAGCTCTTTCACAAGCAAAAGAGGGTAGAGATCACATCATGGGCAAAATGATGGAAACTATCTCCGAGCCAAGAGCAGAGCTTAAGCCACACTCACCACGTATAGAAGTTATCGAGATTCCTAAAGACTTCATCGGTGCTGTTATCGGACCGGGTGGCAAAATCATTCAAGGTATTCAAGAAGAATCAGGCGCAGTTGTTACAATTGAAGAAATTGGCAACAAAGGCCGCGTAGAGATTTCTGCATCAAATAAAAACTCTATCGATCTTGCAATGAACAAAATCAAAGGCATAGTAGCTATCCCTGAAGTAGGTGAAGTTTACGAAGCCGTTGTACGTTCGGTAATGCCATACGGTGTATTCTGCGAATTCCTTCCCGGCAAAGATGGGTTGCTTCACATCTCAGAAATAGAGTGGAGAAGACTTGAGTCGGTAGAAGATGCAGGCATCAAAGAAGGCGACAAAATACAAGTAAAATTACTAGATATCGATCCTCGCAGTGGTAAGTTCAAACTTTCTCGCAAAGTTCTTCTTCCACGTCCCGAGAGTCGTGACTAAAGCATAAATATCCCTTTCCTTTTCAAGGGGTATTTACTTTTTAAAATTGTTTAACGGTGGATCTCAGAGATGAGGTCCACTTTTTTTTGATTAATAAATAAATGATGAGGTTTTTTTCTAAGAAGCAACTGTTATGAATTAAAGATACTTGAAAAAGACTACATAGAATAATGTGAATGTTACTTCTAGCCTCTTATTATTGAGGTAAAGTTACTCCAGTTCTCAACCTTAAAAGTACGAATGTCTCTAACGGAGCTTTTGAACCACTTGGTGCTTCGTAATGCATCAATTGCTTGATATAAATTACCCATATCGTCATTCTCAGTCAGATATAAGCTGCCTTGCGTGTTGTAAAAATCAAATTCACGCAAGATGGTTCCTATTTCAAAGTAGGCGTTGTTGTATGGTTCACCATAGTGCTCCTTGAGCTTGGCAACTTCCATATCAAATGCTATTGCAAACATAAGTTGGTTATTTCTATTTATACAACTGGGACAAAATAACGTGCCTCGCCAAAGAAAATTCTTCCTAGACGATCCTTAATAGCAATAACAATACCTTTGAAAGGGTTGTTTTCGATATCGATAACAATGCCTTCAATCCAATCATCCTGACCGGTTAGGTCTGGGCTTACTTTTGCTTTCTCTCCTAATTTCATAAGGCAATTATTTTGTGGGGTTTATCTAATACAAAAATATAAACTTTAGAGCAATATTCAAATTAATGCAGTTATTATTATGTTTCAACAAATCCTCTATCATCATAGTTCATCTCTCCACCTCCCTACTATTTACCGGTCCCAGCTCATGCCCCAGCATGCGTAGCACCTTGTTGACGCTATCCATATTTAGATTGGCTTTGATAGAGCCAATAGGGCATGGTTACGTTGCTATTACCTATATTTGTATCAGAAACAAACTTATAAATAACGAAACATGAAATTAGTAAGAAGATTAGTAATCGTGGCGCTCGTCCCGATGATGTTGTTGGCCTGCCACAAGGCACCTGAAATTAATATGAATTTAGAGGAGTTGATGCTCAAGGCAGAGGGTGAAAACTTGAAGGGGGAGGTTAAGCAGTATTCTCAAATGGTATATGGGGTTTCCATTGTGGATGGGGAAGTGGTTAAGAATGAGCTTGGTGACAACTCATCAAGTAAAATCATGAGGGAGTATGACCGATCGGGGCGACTGATAAAAAGTGGAGACTATGATAGTAATGGAAGCTTTGCAAATGAAAACACATATAAATATGATGCTAACAATAGGATTATTGAATCTAAAGGGTTTTATTATGGTTCTTTAACGGGAATAGCTCTTAATGAGTATAACAATAAAGGAATAATTGATAAAACAGTTTACCAAAATGAGGATGGGGAATTGCTTGCTACTATAAACTATAGATACGATAAAGCCGATAAGACTCTGCATGGAAGTTTGCAGGCAGAAGATGGGAAATCGTTTGACAGGCTGACAAAGCGCGTGGATGATGCCGGTAATATAGTTGCAATTGTGATGTATGATGAGTGGGGCAACGAGGAGGAGCGTATGGAATATACTTATATGATAAATGGATTGATATCTGAGACTGTATATATAGAGTATGACGATAAGGAGGTGAATGGTTATAGCTATGATGAGAATGCCAATCTTAAGGAGATGATTGTCACATATAGTGATGGTGATGAAGTGGTGATAACTTATGAATATAAGTTTGACGAGAATGGTAATTGGATACAGAGATTGGAGTACTTTGATGGGGTTCTTCGGATGCTTACTGAGCGGGAATATAAGTATTATTAAAGAAAGAGCTAAATGTTGACAATGTTTTTATAATCCCAAGATCTCCCTATGAAATTGCAGTTGATGGAGGTGTTCTGAATTGTGTGACTTGGAATATTCAGGTTTAAGCATCTATGAGTTTTAACAACTAATCGAGATAGATACGGTAGTGTCTCATCTCTCCACCTCCCTACTATTTACCGGCCCCAGCTCATGTCCAAACATGCGTAGCACCTGGTTTACACTATCCATATTTAGATTGGTTTTGCCTTGTTCTATTTTGCGTATTACGGTGAGGGCAACACCGGCACGCTCGGCAAATTCTTGCTGTGTGAGGTTTGCGCCTTTGCGTCGCTCTCTTACAAATGTTGCTAATGTTTTCATTATATCTGTTTGCATATAATTTATTGCAAAGATACTATTTTATATGTAATTGGATATAAAACAGTGTGTTTTTTTGATTTTATATGCAGGTGCATATAGAGGAGTGTGTGTAAAGTTAGTAGTGAGTTTATAAGTATTGGTTGACACCATCCATATCGAGATTGGTCTTGCCCTGTTTTATGAAATTTATTCTCTATATTTGCCACTAAATCATTCACTAAATCAAGCCATTATGAGTAAAAAACACACCTACATTCTATTTTCGATAGTTTTATTAGCTTTTGTGTCTTGTGATACTTATCGCAAAGATGGCGATTGGGACGCGATGAAGTGGGAGAGCAGCATGCCCGGCATGAAGAACAATTATATCAAAGTAACGGAGACGGGAGGGACTTATACTTTCAAGTGTAAGAACTATAAGAGTTTTTGGATAGAGAATGTGACGGCAAATGGTAAGTATGAAGAGGAAGGGCATGAGGGATTTTATAGGGTAACCGGGGAGTGGTTCGAGGTTAGTGCCGATGCAAATGTTTTAGAGGTCTCCGTTTTAGAAAATAGCGGTGATAGAGGTCGCAATTTGTCTATTACTTTGCAGGCGAGTAATGCCTTTAGTACGTTGGCGACTGAGCAAGGCGGAAGGGAGTAGGGGCTGCAATGCTCTTCATCAAGGAGTCGGGTGTATGGGATATAATTGTGTCTAAATGCATAATTGTGGTTGTTTTTAGTGCTTTATTGCGTTTTTATCCACAATTGCAAAGATAATAAAGTTTGTGGGTTTTGTGCCTTTTTAGTTGTTTGTTTTTGGGCTTGACAGTGCCGGGGGTGTTTAGTGCATGGGTATTATCTGTTTTTTTTTATGATGTTCAGCGAATAGAAAAGATTGTTGCCTTATCCCTTGTTGCTGTTAAACACGTTTGAATTTGTATTTCTTGCTTTATGAGGGCTGTTAGTAAGGCTTTGAATAAGGTTTCACGGTTGCTTTTGGTAATTAGCGCGTCTAAGCACAATGGTGCAGTGGTTTTTTATCCATAAATATGTCAAGTAAAGTCGTTGCGCGGATTTATTATCTCAAAAGCTAACCAAGAATATACCATGCTGGCGTTTATTATCTCAAAAGTTGTCAAGATAGATGTGTGTGCGCATTAAATATCTCATTTGTTAAGCTACGAAGAACCATGTACGGTTGCTATGTTATCATTTAATATATTATCAATCTAAATATAATCTGTTTATCATAATTTGATATGTTATCTATATTGATACAATCTGAATATCATCATTTAATCAAATTCCAATATAAATATATTTTGTATATCATCATTTAATTTATCTTGGAGGTTAGTGCAAATATTTTATCCAATATTAATTCATTATGTGTATAAATTCAATATGTATTTTTACAATTAATATGTTATCTGTAATAATATGAATCGTATTATAATAAAAGAAGTTATTTTGTTTAGTAATGCAAACTATATTTGTGCAAATAATGTATTATTACAGATAATATATTTTGTATTATTCTAAATAATCGATTATTTATCAATAATTCTTTGTGAATGGTATAAAACCCATTTTGGTAAATACCTTACTATTAGCGATAAAACATATTTTCATTATGAATCAATCTTTTAATTAGATTTTATTCACACTTGAATGTGCGAAGATATGAATAAATATCGAGCGTGCAATGGATAATTGAATTTTTGATTATCAATGAGCAATATTTATGCTTTTATGACAATATTTGCTCTTTTATTTGTGTTTTGTTTGACCTTATACTAAAAGTTAAGGGTAATGGTGATAAGATTGAGTGTTGTAGTGTGGTATTGATTAATAGAAATACTAACTTTGTTGGTGATATTAAATCTTAAATATTGATTATGGAGAGTGTATATAGACCTAAGGAGATAGTAAGCTTAACTGACTTGTGGCGTTTAAGCATTTTTGAATATATTGATTTGTATGATATGATTATTTCTCTTGCTGTGGAGTTTGGAAAAGGGGATATTAAAGAACCTTATTTTTTTGTTGCCCTTGATAGGCTTAAGCCTAGGCTGGAGGCATTGCGCACTGCGGCCTTTGGTAATAAGGTAACACATATCGAGACGGGAGAAATGACTAAATTGCATAACGATAGGGTGCATATGTTTAGGACCTTTATGAGGTTTTATAAAGTTTATTTGAGATCCACTTCGAGACCTGACAAAGTGAAGAATGCACATAAGATTAGAGAGTTATTTTATAAGTGTCCTCCTACGAAAAAGAAATTAAGTAACCAAACTGAGATTTCATCATACTTGTCAGAACTTCAGTCTGTTGCTATTAGAGATAAGGATACAGGTTTGTTTGAGGCTATGGAGGATTTGGATGTGAAGTATTATTTTGATGCCATGATGAAGGCTAATGATAGATATAGGTATTTGAGAGGTCAGAGGGCTATTTCTCATAAAATAACAAACAATCCTACGTATAGGCCTGATGTTGTGAGAAAGGATGCTCATGAAAACTTGGTTCTTTTCTTTAATCTTATTGAAGTTGTTATTGAACTTAAACAGACTAAGGAATTTAATAAGTTCTTAGCCGGATTAGATCTTCATATGAGAAATATCCGAAACATTGCCACGCGCAAGGTTAGAAGAGGCGAGAAAAAGCGTGCAATGCGGAACGATGAGAATGCTGAGAACAATGATAATATTGATACGGATAGTAATTTGACCGGCGATGTTTAGTGTGGCGGTTTATTATAACAAAAAAGCCGGACCTGATGGGTCTGGCTTTTTTGTTATATAATAGTCTGGTGCGGGTTTATCCTGCGGGGATTGCTTCTTCATCAATTGTGAAGTCGATGGGGAGCAGGCACTGCACGTTTACTGCCTCGTTGTTTTTGATGCCGGGTTTCCATTTTGACATTAGGCTTAGCACGCGCACTGCTTCTTTGTCGAGCTCGTCGTGTAGGCCTTGCACTACTTCTATGTTGGAGATGGTGCCATCGGCTGATACTATGAATGAGCATAGCACGCGGCCTTGTATGCCTTGCTGACGTGCCTCCTTGGGGTATCTCATATTGTGGGCTATGAAGCCTGCCAGTTCACGCTCGCCATGTGGATATTGTGGCATTTTATCTACAATGGAATAGACTTGTGAGTTTTTGATTTCGTCGTCTTTCTTATTGTATGTTTGTGCGGTGGTGCGGGCTACTCTGGTGCCGCCTGATGCATTTTTGTTTAGCTTGAAATACATTGGCACGTATGTTTTGGAGCGCACTATTTGATTTTTGTATTTGCCGGGTTGCCATGGGGGCATCGTTTTTATTATTCTTAGTGCTTCTTCTTCTAGTTGTGGGTCGGCACGGTGCACTAGATCAAAGTCTGTGAGTGTGCCGTCTTTTTCTACCGTGAAGGTATATACTACCAGGCCTTGTTTATTATTGTCGGCTGCTTCGCGCGGATATCTGAGTGAGCTGGCAATGAAGTTGTGCATTGCGGCTGTTCCGCCTGTGAATAGTGGGGGGATATCGGGGTCTTCATATACCTTGCCGGTGGGCGGTGGTGCTATGGAGCTGTTGGCGTCTATACTAAATAATAAAAGTGTGGACAGTAGTAGTGTTGTGATGATTGTTTTAAAATTCATTTTTTATGCTAATGTTTTTTTGATTGTCTTTAATTGCAATGCAAAGATAATTAAAACAATATATTTATGAAATAGAATTTAGTGTGGTGATGGCTTTGTTGCGTTGCCCGAGGCGGTGTTAAATGCTTCCATCAGAAATTGATTGATGGAGCTACCATGGTTTTTTCCTTCGTATATGATGATTTGGCTGTTGGGTGCCTCGGCTGCCAGCATGGTGTGTAGCTGGCGGAATGTGAGGTCTCCTCTGCGGGCATCTTTTTGTGCCAATACTTCGGGTGATAGGTGTTTGCGTTCTGGGTCGGCTTCGGGGTTTTTTTCATATTGGCCCAGGGTGATGGTTATGGATTGGGGTGTGTGACTAAGTAGTGGGCGGGTGGTGGGTAGTATGGCGCCATTGCCCCACCAGAGTGATGGGCTGCCTGCTACGTAGTGCTGAAATTGGGTGGGTTGGTGAAACAGGGTGTATAGCACGAATAGTCCTCCGAAGGAGTGTCCGGCTAGGGTTTGGTGTGTGGTGTTGATGTTGTAGTTTGTTTCGATATAGGGTTTTAGCTTGGTGGTGATGAATGATAGGAATTGTTGGGATGTGGGTGGTGTGTAGTCGCGTGTGCGTTCTTGTGGATATGCTTTGTCTGTGGGGTAGCCTATGCCTACTATGATGGGTGTGTTTTGGTCTGTGGTTTCTATTTGGTTTATGAGTAGCGGAAATTGTCCGTTGCCATCTAGCATGTATAGCACGGGGTGTGGGGCGGGAGTGTTGATTGTGGGTGTGGCTATATATATTCTATAGGTTATGTCGTTGTATGTGATGTCGTGTTGTTTGAAATCAAATATGTGCATTGCTTCTTGTTTTATGGGGGTTATAGTTTGGTTGGGCTGTGATTGTATTGTTTGTATTGTGATGATGAACAGAAGTAGTGACAGTATGATTGACTTGCTCATAGCTTTTTGGTGATAAAAAAAGGCACAACTTGTAGCTGTGCCCTCCTTGGTGTTATATAGTTTACTTTATTAGGTTTAATTTTCCTACTGCTGCTATTTGGTTTGACTCTACTGTGATGCCTTTTGTGGCTTTGGCTGTGGTAGTGTCTATTTCGTAAATGGCGGGGTGCTGTTCGTCAGTAGTGGTTACTGCTACGTATGCTTTGCCGTTTTCGAAATATGGTGTGTTGGCATATCCTTGAATTACTTCGGGTGAGGGTAGGCCTGTTACGTATGTAAATTGTTTTGACTCTCCTTTGAAGATGGCTAGCCTGCTGGCTGGTACGTCAACCGGGTTGAATGCTTCGTAGAATGGTTCGTCGTACATTAGCAATAGGAAGTTGTCGCCGCCGATGTGCCATGTGCGAAGGAATGAGTTGCCGTTTGTTTTCTCTTCTATATTGAAGTAGTAGCTGTCATCAAATGTTTTGGTGCCTGCTTTGATTCTTACCACTCCTGCAGGAAGGTTTGTTTTTTGTACATCTGCTACCATTGTTTTGGCATAGCTTGGCGAGAATACGTAGATGTCGCCATTGTCGGCTGCCCATATTGTTTGGTAGTATTGTGATCTGAATCGTCCGCAGGCGTAGCTGATTTTGTCTGTTGTGATAAGCGTTGGGTTGGTCATTGTTGCATCGTCATAGATTGCTACCCATGCTTCGTTAGGATATTGCGTCCATTGTAGTTCGCCTTTTTTGTATGCGCTACTTGCTGATCCTCCGTCTTTGGTTTTTACTAGTTCGGGGTATTTTACATATTCGCCATCATTTACGCTTGCTCCATATTGGCTTAGTCCCATAGGGATGACTGCGGAGTAAATTTTGTTGTTCGACTCAAGGATTCCTGCAAGTGTTACAAACTCGCCGTTGCCAAGGAAGTTTTCTGAAAGGATTTCTTGTTGGTTGGAGCTGATAGTTTCTTTTTCTACGTCAATAAAGTTGAATGCAAATCCTTTTTGTGCGTATGTGTTGCCTTCTTTTATTGCCAAATCATTTGTGGATGATGTGATGATGTTGTTTTTATACGTTCCGTATGATGTGAATCTTTTGATTTCGTAGGTGTTGTCGCGCTCTGTGATTTTGCCATTTTTGCCTAAAATGTATGATGAGCTAAGACCTGCATTTCCTTGGTTGTAAACTAGGCGATACAGGTATTTGTCTTGGTGATATAGCCAGTATGAGCCTACTTCTGTTTCAAGTCCGTTGTTCACGGTTGATACTGAGCCTTTGCTTAGGTCGTCGGTTGTTAGCAGGTAGTTGGCATCGCTTGATGTGGCTGCTATTACGTATGCTTGTGTTATGTCGTCACCTCCGTTGTCTATTGGTGGTGTGTCGTCGCTTTCGCATGCTGTGAAAACAAGTCCCGCCAAGAATAGTGTGGCGGCTAAATAAAGTTTAGATATTTTCATTTTGTTGTATATATTAATTGAAGTTGTTATTTATTGAATGTTCTGTTTCTATATTATAGTGATACTCTTACTTTGCCGTATATGGCGCGTCCTGCTTTTTGTAGGCTGAAGTTGTCATATAGTTTTGCATCGGTTAGGTTGATGCACTCTACGGAGAGGTTGTATTTTCCTTCTTTCATTGAGTAGGATATGCTGGCATTGTGTGAGAACTGTGTGGGTACATACGATTTACCGGCGCTTCCTAATACTTCGGAGCGTAGTGGGAATTTCTTTACAAAGAAGTTGTCGTATGATACTGTTAGGGTGTTGCCTCTTGCTCCCAGGTTGTGCTTGTAGTAGGCTATGTCGCCATTTGCAAACAGGTAGGGCACGTTGGGCATACGGGCTTTGTAGGTGTTGCTGGGCGCGCCTGTGAGGGTGGTGGCTACGTTGTCTCTGATGTTGATATTGGTGAAGTTTCCGCCAATGCTTAGTATGTTTGACAGGTTGTAGCGTGCTGTGAGGGTGTAGCCTTTTGTGAGCACTTTGCCGTGGTTTACAAAGGCTGCGCCATACTTGCCGCCGCTTAGTCCTGTTATGTTTCTTTGTATATAGTCGTTGATGTCTCTATATACTAGTCCGCCTTCGAGATAGATGGCGTGTTGGCCCAACGATTTGTCGAAGCTTAGGTTGACGTTGAAGTTGTTGCTGCTTTCGGGCTTGATGGCTATATCTCCGCTTTCGAGGTCTTCGTCGCCAAACATTTCATTGTTGGTGGGTAGTCGGTAAACCTTTTCGTATGATAGTTTGGCTTGTAGGCTTGGTAGAATGAAGTATGTGCCTGCTGCGCCATAGCCGGTGCTGTTGGTGCTTTTGGTGACTTTCACAAAATCATCCATTGTGGAGGTGCGTGCCATTGGGCCTGATACGTACTGGTTGTAGTATTTGCCAAATAGGGATGCGTTCCATTTTTCGTTGGGCATGATTTGATATGATAGTCCGCTCACGTTTTTGATTGTCTCTTTGGGTATGGGATCGTAGTTTGATCCTGCCACAAGGAGTGACTTGTTGGAGCGTGTGAATGAATTGTATATATGATTGAACGTGAATCTGTGAATATTGTGGATTCTGTATCTGGCTGAGAATGTTCCGTTCCAGTTGTCGCTCACTGATTTGAGGTGCATGTAGGATTGTTCGCCTGCTGCGCCCGAGCGTAGTGGTCTTTTTTCGCCGCGCCAGTTGTATTCGTATGTGGCTGTGTCAACGTTTTCGACGTTGTTGTTATTGTAATTGGTGGTTAGGGTGATATCTAGTCCTTTTGTGAAAAGGTTTCTTTTTTGATATTCCAATGATGGCATTATGGATTGCCCTGTTCTGTATTTTGCGCCAAATACTACCTCCTGACGTACTCCTGTTTGGATGTCTTGGTGTGATTGTGAGTATTTGATTCCGAATAGTAGTCTGTCGGCCCAGGGTTTGTTTACAAATCCTGCTTTGGCTGATACATTTTCGTTGTGATATGTGTCGTGAAAGCGTTTTACTCTTTCTATTTTTGACTTGTTGGTGCTGCTGCCTCCGTCGGGTAGAAATTCTTTGACGGGTGTGTCAACTTTGTAGTTGTTGTCGGAGTAGTTTTGAAATGCATTGATTTCGTATGTGAATCCGTTGTCGAGTGTGTGTCCAAAGTTGAAATACGATTTGTGTGTGTTGAATGATCCATAGGAGTATGATGCGTCAAGGTTCCATTTTTTTGAGGAGCCTTTTTTTGTGACAATGTTGATGACGCCGCCTATGGCATCGGTGCCAAACTCTACGGGCACTACGCCTTTATAAACTTCTACGCGCTCGGCATAGTTGGCGGGTATGTTGTTGATGCCGAATGATTGGCCCACGCCGTCTTGTGGCACTCCGTCGATAAATACTTTGACGTGCTTGCCGCTAAATCCGTCCATCATTATTTGCATGTCTGAGCCTACACCGCCTGTTTCTCTGATTCTCATTCCGGATACTTTGTTGAGCATTCCTGAGATGTTGGCAGTGGAGTTGTGTTGTATCTTTGCATCTATGGCTACTGCATTGAACGGGGATTCGTTGATGCGTTGTACTGCTGATTTGGCTTCTATTACTACTTCTTCTAGTGCGTAGCGTACTTCCTCAAGTGTGATGGTTAGCCTGAGGGTTTGTCTGGCGTTGAGGTTTATTTCTTGTTCGTGGGGCTCGTAGCCTATCATTTGCACCACGAGGGTGTGTCGGCCTGCTCTTGTTTTGATTGAGAATTGACCTTTGGCGTCGGTCTGGGTGCCTTGCTGTGTCTCTTTTATGTAGGCAGTGGCAAACTCGATGGGCATGCCTTTGGCGTCAACCACATTTCCGGCAAGGGTGCCGGGCTGATTTTGCTGTGAAAACAGAGAGACTGAAAATGTTAAAAATACAAGTATGCCAATCAGTTTGTAGATTGGTTTAGCAATATATAATGGAGTCATTATTTTAATGTTTGAATATAATCTAAAACTACAATGCAAAATTATGACTACCTAGTGTTTTTTGCAATACCGTAAACTTAGTATTATTGATATTATTAATACCCAATAAGAATGATACTTTGTCATTATGTTGGTATTATGTGTGTTCGGTGCTCAATATTTGGATGTAAATAAACCATCGAACTATTAATTTTGTTGTTATGATAATGTCTATAATAATATCATCTATATAAATAATTGCAATATGGATTCTAATACTTCAAAATCGTTGGTTGACACTCTTGATATTCAGCGTCTTCGTTTTCGTGATACGCCGTTTGTGCAGTTGATGAACAAGCGTATATATAATGTATTGATTATTGCTTCGCAATATGATATGTTTATCTTGGAGGATGATGGGCGTGTGGATGAGCAGATTTTTAATGAATATACATCTCTCAACTTGAGGTACCCGCCCCGGTTTACTCAGGTGTCGGATGTGACGTCGGCTATTGAGGAGCTTAAATCTAACAGGTATGAGCTGATAATATGTATGCCTAACATGGACGACTTTGAGATTTTTGTTAAGCTTAAGAGGATTGATGAGAAGTATCCAAAGGTTCCGATTGTGTTGTTAACTCCATTTTCAAAGTCGGTGAGCCGTATGCTTGAGAATGAGGATTTGTCGGGTATCGACTATGTGTTTAGCTGGCTGGGTAATGCCGACTTGCTACTTGCCATTATTAAGCTTATTGAGGATCAGATGAACGTGGAGCATGATGTGGAGACGGTGGGTGTGCAGACTATTATGCTGGTGGAGGATTCTGTTAGGTTTTATTCGTCTGCTTTACCTTTGCTTTATAAGTATGTGCTGAATGAGTCGAAAGAGTTTTCGAAAGAGGCGCTCAATGATCACTTGCGGATGATGCGGATGAGGGGAAGGCCTAAGATTTTGTTTGCAAGAACCTATGAGGAGGCAGTTGCCCACTTTGAGCGTTATGGCAAGAATATGCTGGGTATTATTACTGATATAACCTTTAGCCGAGAGGGACAAAAGGATGCCATCGCAGGAAAGAGACTGGGCGAGTGGGTGAGGAGCAGGGATAAATATATACCGCTGATTTATACTTCGTCTGAGACTTCAAATGCTGTGTTTGCGGATGAGGTGGGTGCTACGTTTGTTAATAAGAACTCGAAGATGTTGCCCTTGGAAATTAATAAGGCTATTAAGGAGAATTTTGGGTTTGGTGATTTTATTATTATTGCACCAAATTCGAAGGAGGAGATCTTTAGGATTAGGAATTTGCGTGAGCTGATGATGAAGATTAAGCAGATTCCTGATGATTCTTTTTTCTATCATTTGTCGCACGGCCATTTTGCACGATTTTTCTATACCAGGGCTATGTATCCGGTGGCTGAGATGCTTCGCAATATTGATATATCGGAGTATAAGAGTATGGATGATGCCAGGGATCTTATATATCAGGCTATAGTGGAGTATAGACGGATGAAGAATAGTGGCGTGGTGGCTATATTTGAGAAGGATAGGTATGATAAGTATTCAAATTTTGCGCGTATAGGTGATGGTTCGCTGGGAGGCAAGGGTCGTGGACTGGCTTTTATAGGGCATATTGTTAAGACACATTTTGATGTGCAGCCTAATGAGGAGATGTATATTTCTACTCCCAAAACGGTGGTGTTGTGTACTGATATCTTTGATGAGTTTATGGAGGCTAACAACTTGTATGATGTGGCGCTTAGTGATATTCCGGATGAGGAGATATTGCGACATTTTTTGTCGGCTAAGTTGCCCAAACGGTTGACGGGCGATTTCTTTGTTTTTATTGATGCTGTGTCGCGTCCTATTGCTATTCGTTCTTCTAGCTTGTTGGAGGATTCGCAGTATCAGCCCTTTGCGGGTATTTATTCTACATACATGATTCCGTATGTGAGTGATAAGTATGAGATGATAAGATATCTGAGCGATTCTATCAAGGCGGTGTATGCTTCTGTGTTTTATAAGGATAGTAAGGCGTATATGTCTTCGACGCACAATCTTATTGATCAGGAGAAGATGGCTATTGTGTTGCAGGAAATTGTGGGGCAGGAATATAATAAGTTGTTTTATCCTGCTATTTCGGGTGTGGCAAGGTCTATAAATTATTATCCTATTGGTAATGAAACTAGCGATGATGGTATTGTGGATATGGCGATGGGGCTTGGCAAGTATATTGTGGAGGGTGAGAATGGGTTGAGGTTTTCGCCTAAGTTTCCCAACAATATTTTGCAGCTGAGTACCCTTGATTTGGCATTGAGGGATACGCAGACTCAGTTTTATGCTTTGGATTTGGGAGAGGAGCAGGGTGAGACGACTGTGGATGATGGTTTTAATTTGAAAAAGATAAGGGTGCAGAATGCGGGTAAGGATAGCCCACTTAGGTTTATTGCTTCTACTTATGATCCTAATGATCAGGTTATAAGGGATGGGTATTATGAGGGTGGCAGGAAGATAGTGTCGTTTGCCAATATTCTGAAGCATGATACTTTGCCGCTGGCTAATACGCTGGAAAAGGTTTTGAAGATTGGTGAGGAGGGTATGGGGCGGCCTGTGGAGATTGAGTTTGCTGTGGATATTATTAATCAGAATGTGGCTAGGTTTTATATTCTTCAGATTAGGCCTATTGTGGATAGTAAGGAGGTGGTGAGTGATGATTTGGTGAATATTGAGAGGGAGAGGGTGTTGTTGCACTCGTTTAGGGCACTGGGTAATGGTGTGACTAATGATGTGAGGGATGTGGTGTATGTGAAGACTGCTAACTTTATGGCGGCTAATAATCCTAAAATAGCGAGTGAGATTGAGTATATTAATAATAAGTTTAGTAAGGATGATTCGAATTATATATTGATTGGTCCTGGTAGGTGGGGTTCGTCGGATCAGTGGCTGGGTGTGCCTGTGAAGTGGGCGCATATTTGTCAGGCTAGGGTGATTGTGGAGTTGGCACTGGAGGGTTATCAGATTGAGCCTAGCCAGGGTACGCATTTTTTTCAGAATCTGACTTCATTTGGTGTGGGGTATTTTACTGTTAATCCTTTTAGTGATGAGAGGGATTTCTTTGATGAGGAGTATTTGAATGGA
>CAZSKF010000012.1:21314-29989 GCA_964607405.1 uncultured Proteiniphilum sp.
ATAAAGTCGGCTGCTTGGTTGTTTAGTCCGCCTCCCATTACTAGCATGTCGGCTCGTTCTCGTGAGGGACGAATGAATTCTTCGTGCATTGGGCGCACTGTTTTGTAGTATCGTTTTATTACGTCTTGGGCTGTTCTGCCTCGCGACTCCATGTCACGTTCAATTATTCTGGATAGTCTGTGGTCGGGTTCTACTTCGAGATATATTCGCATATCCATCTCGTTGCTCAATTCGGGCTGTGTGAGTATGAGTATGCCTTCGATTAGTAGTATCTTGTTGGGTACAATCTTAACTGTTTCTTCCAGTCTTGAGCATGTGAGATATGAGTAGGTGGGGGAATATACTTCGTGACCGTTTTTTAGTTTTTGTATGTCTGAAAGCATCAGGTCCCACTCGATGGAGTCGGGGTGGTCGAAGTTTAATGCTTTGCGCTGCTCCATTGGTAGATGTGAGCTGTCTTTGTAGTAGGAGTCTTGTGTGAGAATTGAAATTTTGTCGTAGGGGACTCTCTCTAGTATGGATTCTACTAAGGTGGTTTTGCCTGAACCTGAGCCGCCTGCTATGCCAATTGTGAACATAATAATATAAAATTAGTTTTTGAGGGTTTTATAGTTTTAGTTTGAAAAAAGCAACTTTAGTGATGTTATCAGGTTTTCTTTGTTGCTGCCTTCGCGCAATAACACGAGGATGGTGTCGTTTCCGGCTATTGTGCCCATTACGCCGGGTATTTTGTTTGCATCAATATCCTGAGCTATGCCGTGCGCATAGCCTGAGGGTGTTTTGATTACAGCAAATTGTCCTGAAAATTCTATGTTGATGATGCCGCTTCTGGTGAAAGAGGAGGTCATGCCTTGTCTTTCGGGTTTTTGTTGCGGGAGATTTAGCACGGGCAACTTATAGACATAGCCGCCTGAGGTGTCGGGGGTTTTTGCCACCTTCATCTCTTTAAAATCTCTTGAGAGGGTTGCCTGCGTTAGGCTGTGTCCCTGACTGATTAGCAACTTTAGTATCTTTTCCTGACTGTCTATTTTTTCGTTTGTCAGGATTTGACTAATTGCGTCTTGTCGTTTTTCCTTTTCTGATTTTGTCATAGTAATTATTTCTCTCCTCCAAATGTGAATGACACGGGTATTGCTGCCGGTACTTTGATGAGGGTGTTGCCAACCATCACTTTAGGCCATATTTTTACGGTCACGCTGGTGGGGTTTGATGTTAGACCCAGGAAGCCTCCCATTTCTTTTGCAACGGTGTCGCGAGAGTATCTGTTCATTAGGTTTTTTAGATCCACGCCCACTGTTATTGGCAATATGCTAGTGTTGCCTGGTTCTACTCTTAGAGGTACGTCAACTTTACCGGTTGTGAAGTCGAGTCCGTTAATTTCAATTGCATAATCGAGAGCATTGACTAGTGCGGCCTTTTGGTTAGGGTTCTTTACATCCAGGTTTAGCGTCATGCTAAATGGTATGGTTTGTAGAGTTCCGCCCATTAGTATGCTTGAGAGGGATGCAAAATTGGAAAGTGAGATGGATGATCCGTTTCCCAGGTTAATGCCTGCTACTTGGATGTCGTTTATGTTGTTGTATTTGTATTCGCACTGTGTGAGCTGATATGCTCCGCCAATTTGGTTGACTACATCGCAACCTGCGAGTGTGAATATTAATGTTAGGGCAATAATTACTTGTTTCATTTCCTTCTCTTTTTTATATGTGTGTTATTTGATTGTTACCATTGTGGCGCCATAGCCATATTCCTTGAAGGATGCGTCTTGAACGTAGCAGTGTTTGTATTTGTTACGAAGCTCTTTTAATATTGAGCTTTTGAGAACGCCGTCCCCCTTGCCATGTATAAAGACGATTTTTTGTCCTTTAAGTTTAATGTTGTTCTGCATGGTTTCGTGAAACTTATCCAACTGGTAGTTGAGCATGTCGGCATTGCTCATTCCGGCTGTGGTGTCGAGAAGTTGGTTGATATGCAGATCGACTTCGATAATGGGGTTTTTTTCTTTTTTTGTGACTGCCTTTTTAGCTGGTCGTCTTTGTGAGCTCTCTTTTTCTTGCAGTGCTTGCTGGATATGTGCCTGAGAGATTAATAGTTCTTGCTCGGGTACATCGTTGCGCGTGATGTAGAATGTGAGTGCATCGTCTTCGAAATAATCATTCTCTGTGAAAGCGTGCAGCTTGTAGAATTTTACGGTGTCGATGCGCAGCTCTACTGATACGGGATTTTTGAATCTGTATTGTTTGTTGTGCTTGAATGCGACAAACTGAACGCATACTTGTTCTATTTCATTGAGTGTGCTTTTGTCGAACTCTTCAATCAGGATTTGTGTGTTGGGTTCTAATATTCCGCTGTGTCTGCTTTTCCATGTGTTGTTTTCTCTGCTCATATAGTTTATGAACAGGAAGTAGTTGCTGTCGTTTACAAAAAAGCACTCGAAATTGCTTTGTGAAAAGCTTTTGGGATCGGTGGGCAGAAACATAAGGGCTGTAGTTATTTTTTCTCCCTCTAGGGTTTCTTCTACCGCGGTGTCGCGACTTGTAGTTTTTGAAACCACAGGCTCCTCTATTATTGAAATGGTCTCAGTTATTTCGTCAATGGATTGAGATAGTTTTTTGCTATCGGAAGGCTCAATTACAACGCATTCAGAAATTAATACAGGAACATCAAAATTGTGTTCATCTTCAATTATTACTATTTGTTTGCTTTGAAATCCTTTTACAGTTCCGCCTCCAACACTGTTGAGGAATCTGACTTTGTCTCCAACTTCTAATCTCTTCATTTTATTTAAATGTATATCTGTTTGATGTAAATACAAAGTTGATTAATTTTGTCGGATATTTATACTATTACTCTGACAAAAAAAGAATAATAATACTAAAAATGAAGAAACTTGATGTACAGGATATAAAAATATCCAATTATAATTATACACTCCCCGATGACAAAATAGCTAAATATCCGCTTGAGGATAGGAGTAGCTCGAAGCTTTTGCTTTATAAGGATTCGGATATCAGCACTCGCGAATTTAGAGAAATTAATGGTTTGCTGCCTAAGGATTGCTTGATGGTTTTTAATAATACCAGGGTGATTCACTCCAGGCTATTTTTTAGGAAGCCCACGGGTGCAGTTATTGAGGTGTTTTGTTTGTCGCCTTTCCTACCTGAGGATTATCATATTAGTTTTGAGAAGAGGGATAAGGTAGTGTGGAACTGCATGATTGGCAACTCCAGAAGATGGAAGGAAGATGTGCTGAAGATGGAGATCGTTGTTGATGACGGTGTGGTTGTTTTGAGTGCTCGTAAGGTGTCTAATCTGGCGAATAATATGCAGGTAGAGTTTTCGTGGGAGAATGATGCTTATACATTTTCGGAGCTACTGGAAAAGGCGGGCAATTTGCCTATTCCGCCATATCTGAACAGGGAATCGGAGGCGCAGGATGATGAGACTTATCAGACTGTTTATTCGGCAATAGAGGGTTCGGTGGCTGCTCCAACGGCGGGTTTGCACTTTACGCCTGAAGTGCTGGCTTCCATGAGTGACGATAATATAAAGATTAATTATGCAACTCTGCATGTAGGGGCGGGCACTTTTAAGCCTGTGAAATCGGATACCATATCGGGACATCAGATGCATGCGGAGTTTATCTCTGTGGATCGGAGTTTGATAGCTGACTTGATTGAAAATATAAACAACATTGTGGTGGTGGGAACTACTTCGATGCGTACTGTGGAGAGTTTGTATTACATAGGCAAACAGATATTGAGAGGTGGGGATAAGGTGAATTCTCGTTTCTTTGTTTCGCAATGGGAGCCTTATGAGGAAGAGGATGAGGTGGATTGTTCTCCATTGGATGCTCTGCAGGCTATTCTGGACTATATGGATGAAAATAATGTGACAAAGTTATATGCCGAGACGGAAATTATTATTGCACCGGGATATGAGTTTCATTATCCGAAGGCTATAGTGACAAATTTTCATCAGCCACAGAGTACTTTGTTGTTGCTGATTTCGGCGTTTATTGGGGATAAATGGGAGGAGATATATAAATATGCATTGGAAAATGGTTTTCGCTTTTTGAGTTATGGCGATAGTTCGCTGTTATTTAGAGGGGATGTGGCTTCTGTGTAGAAAGTGATGCATCTGTTTCTTTATGATGTACTTAGGCGAAGGAGAGAAATGCAAGAAAAACAGAAAAAAGGTGCATATTATTTGTATATATAATTGATTATTTGTAATTTTGCACCGCTTTTAAAACTAGAAATAGGATTTAGAAGGCTTAATATGTTGATTTAGTTGAAGTTGCTAAATCGGCAATTCGAAAGAAAATTAATTTTATCATTTTTATAAAAGCTAAAAGAAAGTAGAAAAAATGCCTACAATTCAACAATTAGTAAGAAAGGGCCGTACGGTAATTGAGGAAAAGAGTAAATCTCGTGCTCTAGACTCGTGTCCACAAAGACGCGGTGTTTGTGTGAGAGTTTATACTACTACTCCTAAGAAACCGAACTCTGCAATGAGAAAAGTGGCTCGTGTACGTTTGACTAACGGAAAAGAAGTGAATGCTTACATTCCAGGTGAAGGACACAACCTTCAAGAGCACTCAATTGTATTGGTGCGTGGTGGTCGTGTTAAAGACTTGCCGGGGGTTCGCTATCACGTAGTACGTGGTGCATTGGATACAGCCGGTGTTAACGGTCGTGCCCAAAGACGCTCTAAATATGGCGCTAAGCGTCCTAAAGCGGGAGCTAAAAAATAATTAACAAGTAAGAATTAAAAATCGCTGTTGAGATTTTTGGATAAGGCTACTTATAGGTTGAGTAAATGATTCGGTGGAATCGTTGAAGACAAATAAAAACGGCAACCAAACCAACACAAATTATTTTAAACAATGAGAAAAACTAAACCTAAAAAGAGACAGGTTCTGCCCGATCCTGTTTATGGTGATAAAAGGGTAACAAAATTTGTTAACCACCTTATGTATGACGGAAAGAAAAGTTTATCATATGATATATTCTATTCCGCACTAGATATAGTTAAAGAAAAACTAGCTAATGAAGAGAAGTCGGCTCTTGAGATATGGAAAGCTGCTCTCGATAACGTAACACCTCAGGTTGAAGTGAAGTCACGCCGTGTGGGCGGAGCTACATTTCAAGTTCCTACTGAAATTCGTCCTGAAAGAAAAGAGTCCGTGTCTATGAAAAACCTCATTATGTATGCACGTAAAAGAGGTGGCAAAAGCATGGCAGACAAATTGGCTGCTGAGATTGTTGATGCTTTTAATAGTCAAGGCGGATCTTTTAAACGTAAAGAGGATATGCACAGAATGGCTGATGCTAACAGAGCGTTCGCACATTTTAGATTTTAATATAGATAGGAAGTAAGAAGAAAATGGCAAAAACAGTTAAAGAAGCTTTAAAATTCACGCGTAACATTGGTATCATGGCGCATATTGATGCTGGTAAAACTACTACATCAGAGCGTATATTGTTCTATACCGGTTTGACTCACAGAATTGGTGAGACTCACGACGGTACAGCAACCATGGACTGGATGGAACAGGAGCAGGAAAGAGGAATTACTATTTCTTCGGCTGCTACTACCGCAAACTGGAAATTTAACGACAATATATACAAATTAAACTTAATAGACACTCCGGGACACGTTGACTTTACTGTTGAGGTAGAGCGTTCGTTGCGTATTCTGGATGGTGCTGTTGCTACATTCTGTGCTGTTGGTGGTGTAGAACCTCAATCAGAAACAGTATGGCGTCAGGCCGACAAATATAAGGTTCCACGTATTGGTTATGTAAACAAAATGGACCGTTCGGGTGCTAACTTTTTCCAAGTTGTTACTCAGATAAAAGAAGTTTTGGGTGCTAACGCTGTTCCTATTCAGATACCTATCGGTGCTGAAGAGAACTTTAAAGGAATTGTGGACCTAATCACTATGAAGGCTTACTACTGGCACGATGAGACTATGGGCGCGGATTATGACATTGAGGAAATCCCCGCTGAAGTTCTTGCTGAGGCTGAAGAGTGGCGCGAAAAAATGGTTGAGTCTTTGGCAGAAGTTGATGACGACTTGATGGAGAAATTCTTCGAGGATCCTTCTACTATTACTGAAGATGAGATTCACAGCGCTATCCGTAAAGGAACTCTTAGCATGGCTATCAATCCTATTACTTGTGGTTCTTCATTCAAAAACAAAGGTGTTCAACCTTTATTGAATAACGTTTGTGCTTACTTGCCTAGTCCACTAGATACAGAGGCTGTAGTTGGTACAGATCCTAATGATCCTGAAGTAGAGGTTGTGCGTCATCCCGACCCAGAGGAGCCAATGAGTGCTCTTGCATTTAAAATTGCAACTGACCCATATGTAGGTCGCTTGTGTTTCTTCCGTGTTTATTCGGGTGAAATTAATGCAGGTTCATTTGTTTACAATGCACGTTCTGGTAAGAGAGAGAGAATTTCTCGTCTTTTCCAAATGCACTCAAACAAGCAAAACCCAATGGAAACTATCGGATGTGGTGACATTGGTGCAGGTGTAGGTTTTAAAGATATTCGCACAGGGGATACTCTTTGTGATGAGAAACAACCTATCATTCTAGAGGCGATTGACTTCCCGGATCCGGTTATCGGTATCGCTGTGGAGCCTAAGACTCAAAAGGACTTGGATAAACTAGGTAGCGGATTGGCTAAACTAGCTGAGGAGGATCCAACATTTACTGTTAAAACAGACGAGGAAACTGGTCAAACTGTAATTTCAGGTATGGGTGAGCTTCACCTTGAGATTATTATCGACCGTTTGAAGCGTGAGTTTAAAGTGGAATGTAATCAAGGTCGTCCACAGGTTTCATATAAAGAAGCAATTACAAAATCTGTTGAACTTCGTGAGGTTTATAAGAGACAAACTGGTGGTAGAGGTAAATTTGCTGATATCATTGTACGTTTCGAGCCTGCTGATGAAGGTTTTGCTGGTGGATTGCAATTTGTTGACGAGGTGAAAGGTGGTAATATTCCAAGAGAGTATATCCCATCGGTTCAAAAAGGTTTTGAAAGAGCAATGAGAAATGGTGTTCTTGCGGGTTATGCGCTGGATTCACTTAAAGTTACTCTTCTTGACGGATCTTATCACGCAGTTGACTCTGACCAATTGTCATTCGAGATTTGTGCTGTACAAGCATTCAAGAGTGCGAGTGAGAAGGCAGGTCCTGTATTGAAAGAGCCTATAATGAAAGTAGAAGTTGTTACTCCTGAAGAGAGCATGGGTGATGTTATTTCTGACCTTAACAAACGTCGTGGTATTATGGAGGGTATGGAATCTAACCACTCTGGTGCACGTATTGTTAAAGCATTTGTGCCTTTGGCAGAGATGTTTGGTTATGTAACTTCATTGCGTACGATTACCTCAGGTAGAGCTACTTCAACAATGACGTTTGATCACTACGAAGAAGTTTCTGCATCTATTGCTAGAGATGTATTGACAGAAGTTCAAGGTAGAGTAGATTTGATAAAATAATTCACATTTAAGAATATTATGAGCCAAAAAATCAGAATAAAACTGAAATCTTACGATTATAGCTTGGTCGATAAATCGGCTGAAAAGATCGTAAAAACTGTAAAAGCTACAGGTGCAGTTGTTAGTGGTCCAATTCCATTGCCAACTCATAAGCGCATTTTTACTGTCAATCGTTCAACTTTTGTGAACAAAAAGTCACGTGAGCAATTTGAACTTTCATCATTTAAGAGATTAATTGATATCTATAGTTCAACAGCTAAGACGGTAGATGCTCTAATGAAACTAGAATTGCCTAGTGGTGTAGAGGTTGAAATCAAAGTGTAGTTTTGATACACTGATTTTACAATTAGAAAATAAATATAGTTATAAAATAATCATTCACTTGACAAATATCCTTCCCCGGCATAGGGGAGGGTATTGTTGAGTATTAAACAAAAAGAAATGCCAGGATTAATTGGAAAAAAAATCGGAATGACATCCGTTTTCAGTGCCGAGGGAAAAAATATTCCATGCACTGTTATCGAAGTAGGTCCTTGCGTGGTTACTCAGATTAAGACTGTCGATAATGACGGTTATGACGCTGTTCAGGTTGGTTTTGTTGATAAAAAAGACAAACACACAACTAAAGCAGAAAAAGGTCACTTTGAAAAATCTGGAGTTAGCCCGAAGAGACACTTGGCCGAGTTCTCAGGATTTGAAGAAGAGTATCAGCTAGGAGCTGAGCTTACAGTTGAAATGTTTACTAACGCAGGTTGGGTTGACGTATCAGGTACATCTAAAGGTAAAGGTTTCCAAGGTGTAGTAAAACGTCATGGATTTGCCGGCGCATCGCGCACACATGGTCAAAAGCACGTATTACGTTCTTCAGGATCTGTAGGTGCTGCGTCTTATCCAGCTAAAGTTTTTAAGGGAACTCGCATGGGCGGACAAATGGGTAACAAACGTATAACCGTTCAAAACCTAGAGGTTGTAAAAGTAATAGCTGAACATAATCTTTTGATCGTTAAAGGTTCTGTTCCAGGTAGTAAAGGTTCAATTGTAACAATAGAGAAATAAAATGGAATTAGATATTTATAACATCAAAGGAGAGGTAACAGGTAAAAAGGTGACACTCAATGATTCCATTTTCGGAATTGAGCCCAACAAGCATGTTATCT
>CAZSKF010000013.1:0-26597 GCA_964607405.1 uncultured Proteiniphilum sp.
TGCTGTCCAGAAAATACAAGAAATAGTGATTAATGTTTTCGCTTTTGGCGAAAACAATTAATCATTAATCATTAATTTACACTCCCATTCTCTGATACTGCGATGGTGTGATGCCAAATTCTTTTTTGAATGTGCGCGAGAAATACGCAAAATCGCTGAAGCCACAATCCATAGCCACTTCGCCAATTTGTTTTTGTGTAGTCACCAGCAGTTTTTTGGCGCGATTGAGGCGCAGGTTCAGAATATAGCCCGTGGTGCTGAGATCGGTAATTGCTTTTATCTTCCTATTGAGGTGCGATGTGCTGATAAACATCTTGTCGGCAATCATTTGGGGCGACAAGTCGCTTTTTGTGATCTCGTTATGAATGATTTCGCTAATCTTCTGGATGAATACAAAATCCTCATCCTCTATATTGCTCTCTTTTCTGTTTTGTTTGTCCACCAGCATTTGTCCCATTCGTTTCAATAATCCCTTGCGGCTGCTTAGCAAATGTTCCACCAGAGCCGTAAGCTCCTCTTCTACAAAAGGTTTTGATAAAAACGAGTCCACACCGGCTTTTATAGATTGGATACGATCTTCGTCCGATTCCTTCACCGTAATCATAATAACCGGGATGTGGCTGGTGGCAGGCGTTTTCTTAACCACGGCCGTAAGTTCATTACCATTCATCAGCGGCATCATCATGTCGGTAATTATGATGTCGGGAATATCTTTTTCAATAACATTGAGAGCCTCCACGCCGTTTTGTGCCAATATGGTGTTATACTCTTTGTTTAGAATGGATGAAATATAGAAACTCATAAACTGATTGTCCTCCACAATCAATATAAGTCCCTTCTTCTTATTCTTCAAATCGTTCCCTTCTACCTTGCTAAGTTCAGTTTTTAACGACTCGCTAGTTTTAATTAAAGGATCTTGAACAACAAAGTCGCTCTGCTTTCTCAATCTTCCATCGTTTCTAACGGGCAACTCTATATTATATAATGTGTCGCTGTTCTCTTTGTGCTGAAATGCAAACACACCACCCATATCTTTAACCAGCTGATTGGTCAAAATCATCTTTTTGCTAGAGTGTCTCATGCTGTATATCTGAGTGCTTTCGTCAATTGATTCCTTAAACGTATCGGGTATGTCGTTTTTGCTCACTCCCTTGCTTTTGTGTGATATGCTGATAGTGCACAAGTGTTCTTTCACATTGTGTCGCACATTCATAATCACCTTCTCATCATTAGCGCTTTCTGATATTGCCGAAGATAGAATATTATTTATAGCCACTCGTAGTTTATCTTTAAAGTAGTTCATAGTAATATTCTCGTGGCTGTGCAAGAATAGCAGGCCCACACCCCTCACGTCAGCATCGTCGCTATGGCAGTTTAGCAAGAACTGAAGATACGACACTATATTTCCGTTCACCCAATTTGAAGAAAACTTACCCTTCGAGTTTGAAAATACAAGAGCCTCATTTATCAAGAATGAGATATTTTGGGTTTCGCGCTGAATGATATCTAGGTCTATAGAGTTTTTGGTGGTGCAGCCCTCTCCCAGGTTTTGTTTCAGATTCTCAGTTAGTCCGCTTATAATGGTAATGGGCGATTTTATATCTTCACTAATCTGATCGTAGAGTTCAGTCTTTAATTGTGCCGACTGAACAAGAGCCTCACGCTTGCCCTTTCTCATCTTTAGGAAGTAGGCATAAAGCACTATCAACGTAATAGCCAAAAGCAGTATTATAGTTGATGATATTATAACCACTTTCTGAGTTCGTGCCTTCACGTTATACTCCATTTTGATTTCATCAATCAGCTGTTTGTTTTTTTCCTTCTCATACTCCACAGCAATATGAAATAGGCTCGAATTAATTTTGCCCTCATTCATCTTTGTCTCATATTTCTGAGCAAGATCAAGATGATGATTTGCCAGTTTAATATTATTCTGTGCTCTGTATATCTTTTCAAGATACCTATTTGCTGTTTGCAGATAAGATGACAAGTCCAGCTCCTGTGCCAATGCGTATGCATCATGCACATGTTTGTCCGCCTTTTTGATATCATTCAAATTAAAATATGCATCTGCAAGCGCAATATTAGTTTTCAGGGTAAGCAGCTTTAGCGAAGTACCCTGCAGCACACCCAGCGAATTGTCTAACGACACTATAGCCTCGTTATATTCGCCCTGCGCCAAGCTCAATGAGCCAAGACCCAGCAACGATTCGCTCAGTCCAACGGTAGAGTTGAGATTGATGGCCCCCTGCAACGCTCTATTATAATATGTGTATGCCGAATCGTAGAGTTGTCGTTTTTGTGCCACCACCCCTTTCCAAAAGTATATTTCGGTCATTAGTCCGTTATCTTCAATAATAGATGTAGCCATCTTCATGGCATCGTCTAGCAATTCGTTGGCATCGTCCGTTTTGTCAAACTCCACATATATAGTACCTATGCCCAGTCTTGTTTTGGCCTTTTCTCTCACCACCGATTTGCAATCGTTGTTAAGATCTTTGCCCACATTAAGGGCTTTGAGATAAAAACGAAGTGCCTCATCCGAAATATTTATAGTTATATAGCACTTGCCCAAAGCATTAAGGGCCGTCATCTCCTGCACGTCATTATGTATTTGTTGTGCAAGGAGCAAATATTTTCTCTTATATTCTATTGAGCTCCTAAAATGTGAGTTCTCGGCATGGGCATCACCCAGAGCCCGGTATGCCGCTATTTGGCGTATAGTATCATGTAGTGCGATACTATTTTCAAGTTCTTTTTGAAGTAGTATTGTGTCTTTTTTGAAAACAACAAGGTCTTGGCTTGCATCTTCTATAAGGTTGTTAGAATGATGTAAGTCGAAAAAGGTATCTCCCTTATTTTTCTTGCCACACGATACTATTATGAGTAGCAGAAGCAATACTAAAGAATACACTATATAGTTCTTTATAAGCCCCGACATCTTGTACATTGTATTTAGTAAATATTACTGGTTATGGTTTTTACACATATCAAACACTATTCAAAATAGTCTCACTCGCCAGTGGTGTTTGTGTTGTTTTGAAACTACCCTGTGGCAAATATAACTAAATGTTTTGATAATTGATAACTTTTACTCAATTATTGCTCTGTTTTTATGTTAATTTTGCTTGTGTTGCGTTGCCTTGCCTTTTTGTCAATGCTACATTGATACAGTCTTTGGGCTATGCAATTAGCTTTCAGTTGATTACTTATTGCGGTTGTTGTTGACTTGTTTGTGGTGCTGTTTGCCCAATGCTCACAAAAGCGAAATTATACCGTTAAAGTCAATCGTCTTAAGTGAGTGATTACTTGGTGGTTAGTTGTTGGTAAGGCGTTAAAGTTTGCAGAGCCTCTTTATAATGTGTTGATTTATACGTAAGTTTGTGATGCCGAGAGAGCATATTGTTTTAAATTGCCTATCGGACACATAACTTTATGATTTGAACCTGCGATACAATAATGAACTTAAAATATAATTATTATGAAAAGAAAAACCATTTTGTAAATGCTTTGCATTCTGTCGATCTTGGCGCCGTCATTCTTGTCGGCCAAGGAGAGTGTTGATCGTGACTCAACTAAATTTCAAAATTGGAAGTTTGCGGCAGGAATAACTTTGTATAGCGACATGAATATGAATGCCTTTTTAAAGAAACAACCGCTTGAGTTTAATTTTCGGTACACACCTGATAATCGTCACACTTTTAGGCTCAATATTCCGCTAATATTAAAATATGATTTGCCCGGAGATTCAAAGGGAGAGTACTTCACCGAAAACATAACCGTTCAAGAGTTGGCGGATAAAATCCTCCAAAGAGAATATGGTGATTATGATTTTGTTCAAAAGAAAACAAATAGCTCTGTTGGCATATCGCTGGGATATGATTATAGCTATCCACTTATATCTAGGCTCTCACTTTTTGCAGGTGTCGATGTAGGTTACCTAAATAAGAAAGATCATATTAGCTACTATAATGCAAATTATTCTCTTGTTCCTGATAATCCCGAAAAGCCTTTCATTCTCTCATTTGTTTTACACATAGATTCTAAAATGACAGGTCATCGTTTTTTTGTGGAGCCTTTAGTGGGGCTGAGATATCCGTTCCGCCAACTGCTCTTTGAGGCAAGTTTAGGATACAATATGTATAGAGATAGATTTTATATGAATCGACATCTTATAGAGTATTATATTGAGAGTGAAATAATAAGAAACACTCCTAAAAAATTCTTCGGCAAACGAACTTGGGAAGAGTTCACCTATTCGTTTGTTTTATTCTACACCTTCTAAATTGATTTGACAATAAAAGCAGTTCTGCTTTCGGTGGCAATTATCGGTATAATTGTCAAAATCATCATGCCAAAGTTTCAATATTCTGTTTCATTACCTGACAATGCGTCCGGCTGTCATGCCAATATCTAATACCCGAAGCTTAATGATTGCAAAAAATTCATAACAATTATATAATAAAAGCGGGGTAAGATGGATGTTTTCTGAAATATTTATTGAGTCTTGTAAAGTTACAATGGCATTTGAAATAAATTTTACGGGGTCTTGTAAAGTTACAATGACGTTTGCAAAAAATATTATTGACCATTGTAAAGTTACATAGACTATATTCCAAAGTTTTTAGACTCCTTGTAAATGTGTTTTAACAATAAATCACGCAGAAACAGCTAAGAAACATTAAACATGCACCCTTCCGAGAAGTTTTTACGGTTGAAATCAATTTGCAAAGGTTCATAATATTATGGAATATGATCTATGTAATTTTACAAAGACCCTTGCAAAAAATATTATTGAGTCTTGTAATTTTACAAGACTCAGATTCCACCCCTATTTGTGAAAATATTTAACTGAAATGAGGCGTTTTTCATGTTAAAAGAAGTGGAGTTGGTTTGCAAAGACTCGTTTTAGTTTTGGAAAGCATTGAAATCATTTGCTTTCTACTCTAAAAAAATCGGAATATGATTATTGCAGTTTTACAAGACCTCTTAAATAAAAAAATAATCGTTGATGTGAAAATGCAAATTAGCTGTAAAACAGTGTGTTAGTCAAAAATAGGCACTCTAACGTTAAATTTTTAACAACCCGAAATGTGCTCAAAACACCCCTGAGTGTAAAATAATGTGAAACGGGTGTTTTTACCCCTGTTTTGCCATTTTGGCAGAGTTGACTTGACACTGACAGATTGGCATGACAGGGCATGACAAAAGCTGACACAAAAAAGTTTGGCACGCATTTTGATATAGATTACATTGATGCCATATAGCAACAGACAATAAATGGTCTAAACCAAAACTGGCAAAAAACATGCGGTCCTCTTATGGGCCTAATAATACTTTTTTGTGCAATGGGCCTATACTGCCCCTCTTCACATCTAAGGCTTATCAAATTCGATATTGAGGCGTTGTCTAACACAAGCAATTACTCAATATCTCCCTTACTAGAAACTGGAGACGTGGTGGGCTCAAAATCACCCCGTCGGCATACGCAGGCTGTGACTTCTGCATTAGGGCAAACCGAAACGGAACCAACAGCAACAAAAATCCACAAGACGTGCATATTGTGGACTATACATAATTAACGGTCGAGTTGACATCGGTTTACGCAAGAGGGAATGCACACATACCCGACTGGCCTTCTTGTATTAAAGTGATGTTGGCAAGATCATTTATTAATCCCTAAAAAATATATTAAATGGGAAGAATTTTCGAAGCGGCGTTTATGAAACGCCTTACTAATGATGCTTACGTAGCATTGTATGAACAAATTGTGACGCTAATTGACACTATCGATCACAATATTGAGAGTGATATGTTTGATTTGGCTCTGAGCAAAACAAAAGAGCAAATGGCTGTGCTGACCAAAATCAGGGCGAAAGACAGGGTGCATTTTCTGACAGATGATATTCAGGAGACTCACAACAGGCGCTATGAGGCATTCAGGTCGATATCGCTCAATATGAGATCAAACTTGTTGCATCTGGATCAGGATAACCGGACGGAGGCCAACTATTTTGAAAAATGGTATCGCAAGCACGACAAAAGCGTGAAGAGAGGGGCTCAAGACGTATTGACGCGCCGCATCGACGACATTGAAGACTCTATGACGAGTGATTCTCGTATCATTGAAGCAGTTTCAAAACTGGGCATGTCATCAATCCTTAATAATTTGTTTGATCTAAACAAGGAGTTTAAGAAGATGCTGGTGCAAAGATCGATAGAGCGATCGCTAAAAAAGGCGTTGTATGTAAATAACAACACCGTAAGAGCTAATGCTTATGCGGAGCTTGAGTCGCTGTTGCAATTGCTACACATGATTAACAGATGGAAGGTGCACGGAGATGCCACTCATCTGGAGGTGGCTGTGGATGATTTGCTGACACGTGTGAAAGGAATAACTGAGCAGGCCAGAACACGCCGTGCCAATCTTAGAAACCCAATTGAAGCACTCAATTTTAAAGAGTATGATTGGGCAGGAAAAGATAGCGTTGACTATTCTGTTCTTAACGAGGACGACTTGGTGGAATATCGCGAAGCAGTCTAACAAAATTCAATCAATACGAATAATGAAAGAAAATTTTATTTTTGATAGAATAAAAATCTTTTAAAGTATTGAATAATAAAGAACTGAAAGGGTGTGGCGTTGCATACGTCATGCTCTTTCTTTTATTATAGCGGTGTGTTTGTGTATTATTACCCACGTGGCACCCTGCACGTAATCTATACTTTGAAATCAAAATATTGTTTTTATTGGTCATATCAAATCAAAATGATTATTTTTGTGCCATTGTCGTTGGAACTTGCTTGAAAATGGATGCCCAATAGTTAATTTTGGCACACCATGACTATACAAATATCCAACACAAAATACTAAGAAAATTATACTTACACATATATAATATATAGACAGATGAAAACAAAGAAATTTTTATTGTCCGAGCACGAGATACCCACACACTGGTATAACGTGGTGGCAGACATGAAAACAAAACCGCAAAAGTTACTTAATCCGGCCACCAAAGAGCCCATGAAGGCCGAGGATCTATATCCTTTGTTTGCCGAAGAGCTGGCACGACAAGAATTTAACGAAACTGATGCCTGGATAGAAATCCCCGAAGAGGTTAGAGACCAATACAAAATATATCGCCCATCGCCCCTGGTGAGAGCCTATGGCTTGGAAAAGGCGCTAGACACACCGGCACATATCTATTTTAAGAACGAGAGCGTTAGCCCCGTGGGTTCGCACAAGCTCAACTCGGCCCTGCCACAAGTATATTACAACAAGCTAGACGGCACCACCAACCTGACCACCGAAACGGGTGCAGGACAGTGGGGCACGGCCTTGTCATTTGCCGGCAAGGTGTTTGGCCTTGACATTGCTGTGTATATGGTGAAGATTAGCTACGAGCAAAAACCATACAGACGCTCGCTAATGCAAACATGGGGTGCGCAGGTTATTCCCTCGCCAAGTATGTCAACCAAAGCGGGCAGAAAAATCCTGACCGAGCGTCCAAACTATCAGGGCAGTTTGGGCACAGCCATATCTGAGGCTATAGAGCTGGCTATGCAAACGCCCAATTGCAAATACACCCTTGGCAGTGTGCTCAATCACGTATCGCTTCACCAAACCATCATTGGCCTAGAGGCTGAGAAGCAAATGGAAATGGCCGACGACTATCCCGACGTGGTGATTGGCTGCTTTGGTGGTGGGTCAAACTTTTCGGGAGTTTCGTTCCCATTCTTGCGCCATGTGTTGAGCGGCGACAAATCAACTCGCTTTGTGGCTGCCGAACCGGCATCATGCCCCAAGCTAACGCGCGGAGTGTTTAAATATGATTTTGGTGACGAAGCGGGCTACACACCCCTTATTCCTATGTTCACACTGGGACACAATTTCACACCGGCCAATATTCACGCCGGAGGATTGAGATATCATGGTGCAGGAAGCATCGTGAGCCAATTGAAAAAGGATGACCTGATGGAAGCAGTGGCAATTCCGCAACTCGAAACCTTTGAGGCGGGAGTATTGTTTGCGCAAACAGAGGGGATTGTGCCTGCGCCAGAGTCCACCCACGCCATAGCGGCTGCCATCAGAGAGGCCAAACAAGCTAAAGAAGAAGGAAAGAAAAGAACCATTCTTTTCAATCTTTCGGGACACGGCCTAGTGGATATGGCTGCATATGATCAGTATCTGTCGGGCGATTTGAAAAACTACGAGCTTTCGCAAGAGGTAATAGACAATTCGCTAAAAGATTAAAATGATTTGATGACCACCGCTTTAGATGCAAATTGATGAGATTATATTAAAAAAAGTGCTAAAATAGTTTGGTGGTTTCAAAACAAGTTCTTACCTTTGACAATAGAAAGATGAACGAGTCATTGCCGCATTGGTCGATTGGGAAACTCATCAATTACATTCTGTAAACCGAGACTAGTTTTCGGTTTCGATGGCGGGCCGCAGCCTTCGGGAGTTCGATTTATCGAACCAGCGGATTACAGAGATTCCGGAACACTCAAATCCTATCTTAGGGAGTTTCGACTTACTCCACCGGTGCGGCTTCTTTATAAGAAAGCAGATTTGCAGTCATTAGCCTGCAGTCTGCTTTTTCCTTTTTTATGCCTATTGCTCGTGCTTTAGCCCTTTAGTGAGGCCGGGTGGGGCAATTTTCATGTATTATAATAAGGTGTGATATATAATCCAAATAGCAGAAATGAAGAGTAGATCGAGGGAATATTGGGAGCTTTTCCTGATTTTTTTTAAACTGGGATTGTTTACTTTTGGTGGTGGCTATGCTATGATACCGCTCATTAGAAACGAGGTGACAAACAAGAGAAATTGGGTGGACGATGGCGAGTTTATGGATATGCTGGCTCTTGTACAATCTGCTCCCGGACCTATGGCTCTTAATACTGCTCTTTTTGTGGGCAATAAGAGACTGGGATTTAAGGGCAGCCTGGTTGCAGGATTGGGCGTGATAGTGCCATCGTTTGCAGTGATTCTTATTGTTGCCATTTTTCTGGTTCAGTTTAAGGATAATCCCGTGGTAGAGCGTATTTTCAAGGGTATTCGCCCTGCGGTGGTTGCTTTGATTGCTGCTCCGCTGTTTATGCTTGGCAAAAGCGCCAAAATCAACAGACACAATATTTGGGTACCTATTGCAGTGGCACTCATAGTGTGGCTGCTGGGTGTGTCGCCCATATATATTATTATGGCATCTATAGCATTGGGCTTGCTGCATTTTTTATATACCAGCAGCATTATAAAACGAAAAAAAAAGTGATACTATGACTATTGTACAATTATACATTGCGATGTTTGTTTCGTTTTTCAAGATTGGTCTCTTTGGTTTTGGTGGCGGCTATGCCATGCTGCCCCTCATTCAGATGGAGGTGGTGGATACGCACCAGTGGATTTCGGTGTCAGACTTTACCGACATTGTGGCCGTATCGCAAACCACGCCGGGGCCCATCTCTTTTAATTCGGCTACGTATATAGGCTACACGGCGGTTACCAATTTTGGTTTCTCCACTTGGCAGGGGGTGTTGGGTTCTGCCATCTGCACATTTGCCGTGAGCTTGCCCTCCATAATAATAATGACATTGATATTCATATTTTTTAATCGCCTTAATAATAATCCGTGGATGCAGTCTTCATTGTCGGTGCTCAAGCTGGCGGTGATTGGGCTCATTGCCTCGGCTGCGCTGTTGCTTATTGATGATTATAACTTTATAGACTATAAGAGCTGGATAATATTTGGTGTTATTTTTGTGGCATCGCTCAAGAAGGTTGACCCCATTTTGCTGATAGTTTTATCGGGTGTGGTGGGGCTGGTGCTATATTAGTTGTGCACTAATTTTCAATCTGCTATGCGAAACAAGTAAAATTCAAACTTATTTTCTTACTTTTGTGAAGTCGTAATAAAGTTATAGTACTGAAAATAATTACTAATGCGTATCATCAATTTAAGAACCGGATTCATAATTCTATTACTATTTGTATTGGCAGGATCTGTCTTTGCTCAGGATGAGAAGATTAAAACAGTGAATAGCGCAACGGTAATTGGGGTGGGACATATGTTGCTAACGGATACATATCTGTCGCCTTTGCAATATACGGGTACTAATATCTCTATTATGAACGAGAAAATGGGCAGAACCAAATTGTTTGACAATAGGCTCTTGCTGCGACAACAGTTTTATATAAGCACAGCATTCACAAAAAATCCGACATCTTCTGCTTCGGAATATTATGGCGATATATCGTATAATGCAATGGGTTTTTACCCTATTTGGAAGTGGAATGGCTTGCGCCTTTTGGCAGGTGGGGGCATTGATGCTTCGCTGGGCGGTATATATAACACTAGAAATTCTAACAATCCGGGGTCGCTCAAAACTTCAATCAACTTGGAGCTTGGCGCCATGGCTATATACAACCTGAAGGGTTTGACATTTAGATGGCAGCTTACTTCGCCATTTGCTGGTATGTTTTTTACGCCCGGCTATGGGCAGTCATACTACGAGATTTTCTCGCTTGGCAATGGCAAGGGAACTGTGCAGTTTGCTACATTTAATAATTACTTGGCGCTGCAAAACTATTTCACGGTGGATGTGCCTATTAATAAAGTGACACTGAGAACCGGATATTTGGGAAATTATTATCGCACGGATGTAAATTATCTTGACACCAAAATTGTGTCGCACCAGTTTGTGGTGGGCTTTGCAGTGGAGTCGCTAAATATTGGTGGCAAAAAAACAAAGAGCTCAAATCTTATTGAGAGCGTGTATTATTAAAATCATAAGTGATAAAATCAGTAATCATAAACAATTATAAAGCAATGAAATATAATTTTGACGAGGTTATAGATCGTAGTGCTACAAATACGATAAAGTTGGAGAGGCTCAAAGACATGTTTGGCCGAACAGATTTGTTGCCCCTATGGGTGGCGGATATGGATTTTTTATCTCCTCCCGAAATAACTGATGCTTTGATGGAGCGAGACAAACATGGATTGTTTGGATACACTCTTCCGTCTGAGGGGTATTATAATTCTATATTGAACTGGCTTGACAGGCGTCATAATTATAAGGTGGATCAAAGTGAGCTAACCTTTGTTCCGGGTGTGGTCAAGGGATTTGCCTTTGCGATGGATGCTTTCACTAATGAGGGCGATGCAGTGATTATTCAGCCGCCGGTTTATCATCCGTTTAATTTGGTTACTAAGGCACTGAAAAGAAAGGTGGTCAACAATCCTTTATTGTTTGAAGATGGCAAATACAAAATGGACTTTGTCGATTTGGAAAACAAGATAAAGGAAAGTGGCGCCAAGATGCTTATATTTTGTAGTCCACACAATCCTGTTGGCAGGGTGTGGAGCAAGGAAGAGCTAACAAAGCTTGCCGATATATGTTATGATAATAATGTGTTGGTGGTGTCGGACGAGATTCACTCCGATTTTGCATTGTTTGGCAATGTGCATCTGCCGTTTGCCACTGTATCTCAAAAGGCTAGAGACAACAGCATAACACTAATGGCACCCAGCAAGACATTTAATATAGCGGGTATCGTGAGCTCGTTTGCGGTGATTCACAACAAAGATATTCAGGAGAAGTATCTGAGTTTCTTGTCGCCCCGCGAACTTGACAAGGGCACCATTCAGGCATACGTTGCCACGGAGGCTGCCTACAATAGTGGCGAAGCATGGCTTGATGAGGCTACTGATTATATAGAAAACAATATACAGTTTGTGGATAATTACTTGAAGAGTAATATCCCGCAAATAAAGGTGATTAATCCCGAATCTATGTTTTTGCTTTGGCTTGATTGTAAAGAGTTGGGACTATCGCACAGCGAGCTTGAAGACCTGTTTGTAAACAAAGCAAGGCTGGCTCTTAATAGCGGAATAATGTTTGGACGAGAGGGAACAGGTTTTATGCGCCTCAATGTTGGTGTTCCGCAATCGGTTTTAAAAACAGCGATGGATAATCTAAATAAAGCAGTGAACGGCTAAAACTATTTTATAAAGATATTGTTTAGTGTTCAGCTCAGAAAAAAAGAATAAAAATCAAATTAATTAATATATCAACTTATGAAAATTTCGGATAGCAAATTTGTTACGGTAACATATGATTTGTATGTGGGCGAGGGCGAAGAGCGCGAACTAATGGAGAGCGCAACTGCGGAAAACCCGCTTGAGTTTGTTTTTGGAACTAACTCTATGATTAAGGCTTTTGAAGACAATCTATATGGTTTGTCAGAAGGTGATAAGTTTAGCTTCACCATTGGCCACGAGGATGCATATGGCGAGTATGATGACTCAAGAATTATTGATCTTCCCAAAAATATCTTTGAGGTGGACGGAAAGATTGACGAAACAATGCTTTTTGAAGGAAATACTCTTCCAATGATGGACTCGGAAGGAAACAGACTTATGGGTTCGATTGTTACAATTACTGACAGCGAGGTTACAATGGACTTCAATCATCCTTTGGCAGGCGAAACTCTTCACTTTGAAGGAGCAGTAGTGGGCGCACGCGATGCTTCGGCAGCAGAAATTGCAACATTGACAGCCGGAGGCGGTTGTGGTGGCTGTGGCGACGGATGCGGATGCAGCGACGGACATGATCACGGTCATGAACACCATCACCACCACGATCATGGTGGCGGTTGTGGCTGCTCTTGCTAATATGCCCTAGGAGCTATAAAATAAATACTTTAAACTCATGATGGAATACTTATTTCATCATGAGTTTTACAACTAACACTAAAGCCTATGATTCTTTTATCTAGTTTATCTTTACCTATTATCAACCCCACGGTTCAGTTTCTGATACTGTTCGTGATAGTGTTCTTTGCTCCAATAATTTTTAATAAAATCAGAATCCCTTCTCTAATAGGTCTTATCATTGCAGGGGCAATTATAGGACCTTTTGGACTATTTCTGATGTCGAGAGACAGCAATATGATAATGTTGGGAAATGCAGGACTATTGTATATCATGTTCTTGGCCGGAATAGAGATTGATGTAGAGGAATTTAAGAAAAACAGCTCTAAGAGTATTGTATTTGGCTTGATAACGTTTTTGATACCCATGGCGTTGGGTATTTTGGCAGGGCATTTCTTGCTCAATCTTAATATGGTGTCGTCGGTATTGCTGGCAAGTATGTTTGCTTCGCACACGCTGATAGCCTATCCATTGATTAGCAAGCTGGGCGCAGGCAAAAACAGAGCCGTTACCATAACCGTGGGCGGCACGATGATTACCGACACTTTGGCGCTGCTAGTGCTTGCCGTGATATTGGCTATGCACCACGGGCAGGTTGACACTATGTTTTGGACCAAGCTGTCTGTATCTATTATTCTGTTTGCGCTGGTTATAGTATTTCTGTTTCCGCTGTTGGCAAGATGGTTCTTTAAGAGAAGCAGTGATAGCACATCTCAGTTTATATTTGTGATATCAATGGTGTTTCTTGGTGGCTTCTTGGCAGAGCTGGCGGGGATAGAGGCAATTATTGGTGCTTTCCTTGCAGGATTGTCGCTCAATAAGCTCATTCCATCGGTGTCGCCATTGATGAATAGGATAGACTTTGTGGGCAATGCCATCTTTATACCCATATTCTTGATAAGCGTGGGTATGCTTATTAATTATAAAGCCTTTGTGACGGGGCTGGAAACAGTGAAGGTAGCCGTGGTGATGACCGTGGTGGCTACTGTTGCCAAGTTTGTATCGGCATACATTACCCAGAAGATATATGGCTACACAAAAGCCGAAAGAAATTTGATATTCGGATTGAGTAACGCCCAGGCGGCTGCTACGCTGGCTGCCATAACGGTGGCACACAGTGTGGGCTTGTTTGACGATACTATCCTTAATGGTACTATTGTGATGATATTGGTAACTTGCACCATGGCATCTTTTAGTGCACAAAAGGGAGCAATGGCCGCTGTAATAGAGGGTGGAGAGTTGCAAGCAGAAGATTCGGCACACGATGAGCGTATATTAATACCGGTGGCCAACAAAGACACTATGCGAGACCTGGTGGAGGTTAGCTTGGTGATGAAATCAAAATCCAACGTGGAGGATGTATATGCTCTGAATATTATAAGGAGCACGGAGGCCACACCGCAAGTTGAGAAAGAGGCCAACAAGCTGCTTGACGAGGCTGTGAAGATGGGTGCCGGAGCCGAAACAATTATTAAGCCCCTGATGAGATATGATATGGATATTCCATACGGCATATTGGGCGTTATAAAGAAATACAACATTACAGACTTGGTGATGGGGCTGCATATTAAGCAGCAACTTTCCGAGTCGTTTTTGGGTAACATGGTGGAGAAGGTGTTGAGCAAAACAGACACTACCACAATTATATATAAGGCCATTCAGCCTCTTGCCACGGTGAAAAGGCGACTGGTAATTATCCCTCCCTTTGCCGATTTGGAAATTGGTTTTCCATTCTGGCTAAACAAAGTGTGGAACATAGGCCGCAACTCGGGCACTAAGATTAGTTTTTATGCCAATTCTCATCAGTTGGAAAAACTGAAGGGTATTAACAAGATTCATCCTATAGATGCAGATTTTCATTTGTTTGACGATTGGAACGACTTCCTGGTATTATCTAAGGAGGTGAAGAAGGATGAAGGTTTGATTATTGTGATGAGCCGACAGAGAGAGAGGTCTTATCATGAGATAATGAAACGCATGCCCGATTATTTGAATAAATATTTTAAGGATACAAACTTTATGCTGATATATCCAATTCAATTTGCCACATCAGAGAGTTATCATAGCGATATGACTAATGCGGCGGTGCAGGCTTCGTTGGGTGGATTTGGGCAAACAGTGATTTCGATGACTAAAAAATAGAAGATTATATAATAAGGATAATGAATACTTTTGGAAATATATTTAGACTGACATCGTTTGGTGAGTCTCATGGTGAGGCGGTGGGCGGAGTGATAGACGGATGCCCGGCAGGTATTGAGATAGACTTTGATTTTATTCAAAGTGAGCTGGATAGGCGTCGCCCGGGTCAGTCGAGAATTACTACTCCACGTGTGGAGGCTGATAAGGTGGAATTCTTATCAGGGGTTTTTGAAAATAAGACTACCGGTATGCCAATTGGCTTTATGGTGAGAAATCAAAATCAACAATCGTCGGATTATAATAATCTGAAGGATGTGTTCAGGCCCTCGCATGCCGATTATACATATACCAAAAAGTATGGATATCGCGACCATAGAGGTGGCGGACGCTCTTCGGCGCGTGAGACTATTGCCAGAGTGGTGGCGGGAGCCATTGCCAAGCAGTTTTTGCAACAACTGAGTATCTCGGTGGTTGCCTACACTTCGCAGGTGGGGCATATCAAAGTGGAGCAGGATTATAAAGGTCTTGATCTATCCAAAATAGAAGATAATATAGTGCGCTGTCCGGATTCTGAGAAGGCTGAAGAAATGATTCAGCTGATAAAAGAGGTGCAATATAAGGGTGATACTATTGGCGGCGTGGTAACGTGCGTGGTTAAGGGTGTGCCCGTTGGGCTAGGCGAGCCCGTGTTTGGAAAACTACATGCCGCACTGGGTAGCGCTATGCTTAGCATAAACGCTGTGAAGGGTTTTGAATATGGACATGGCTTTGATGTGGATAAAACAGGCTCGCAGCTTAATGATTCGTTTTATGACGATAATGGTGTGGTGAGAACGCGCACCAATAATTCAGGCGGTATTCAGGCCGGTATCTCTAATGGTGAGGATATCTATTTTAGAACAGCATTTAAGCCCGTGTCAACTATACTGATGGAGCAAAACACAGTGGATGTGGACGGAAAAGATACATTAATAAAAGCCAGAGGAAGGCATGACCCATGTGTGTTGCCGCGTGCGGTGCCCATCGTGGAGGCTATGGCTGCTATGGTAATAATGGACTACTATTTGCTTAATAAAAAGTAGTCCGGGCTAAGAGCTAGTTTCTTAGCGGTTAAATTATAGTTTTAGGTTTTTGAGACACATTATCATGTGTCTCTCTTTATGTTTTGGCCCTAAGTGGTTGAGATTTTAAAAAAATAAGTCGGTGAGTTTAGATAATCAAGAGAGAATGGCCGTTCGTGACTTTACGCATGGCGGCATTTTTAAACAATTGATAAAGCTTGCTATGCCAATAATGGCAGTCAGCTTTATTCAGATGACCTATACGATGGTTGACATCATATGGATTGGTCGTCTGGGCAGCAAATCGGTAGCGGCAGTGGGCTCGGTAGGTTTGCTGATGTGGATGATGAATTCCTTTGCGCTACTGTCGAAAGTGAGTGCTGAGGTCTCCATCGGTCAGTCTATTGGCGCAAAGCGAATGGATATGGCTAGGATATATGCTTCGCATACTACCACCATAGCGGTGATAATGGGCATAGGGTTTGCATTACTGTTTTTGACATTTCCGCAAACAGTGATATCCTTTTTTAAATTAGACAGCGATATCCACTTGATAGCAGTGGACTACTTGAAACTAGTATCGCTGGGGATTCCTATTATATTTCTTATTCTCAATTTCTCGGGCATATATATTGGCTCGGGCAGGAGTGATATTCCATTCTATTTTAATGCCATTGGGTTGGTAATAAACATTATTCTGGATCCTGTATTGATATTTGGATTGGGCTTCTTCCCTAAGCTGGGAACGCAAGGGGCTGCCGTGGCCACTGTGTTTTCGCAAGCAATTGTGTTGAGCCTATTTGTGTGGCACTTGCGATCTAAGAAAGGTGCGCTGGGCAGGTTTGAGTTTTTGATGAAGCCGCGCAGAGTATATACTGTTAACATCCTAAAGCTGGGTGTGCCTGTGGCTGCAATGAATGTTTATTTTTCATTGATAAATATGAACCTTACGCGTATTGCATCTATTCATGGAGGACACTTGGGAGTGACCAGTCAGACTACGGGGGGGCAAATAGAGGGCATTACATGGAATACATCTCAGGGATTTGCTACTGCACTAGGCAGTTTTGTGGCGCAAAACTTTGGTGCGGGGCGAATGGATCGTGCCAGAAGAGCTTATAGATACACATTGATAGCGATGACTACGCTGGGTATATTTGTGACGTGGGCTTTTATGTTTTATGGTAATGAGATATTCTCTGTTTTTATTCCTGAAAGGCAAGCTTGGCTGGCGGGAGGTGAATATTTATATATTATGGCCTTTTCGCAAATATTTATGATGCTTGAGCTAACTACCCAAGGTATGTTTAATGGTTTGGGAAGAACTACTCCTCCGGCAATTATTAGTATCGTTTTTAATACTATTCGTATTCCTCTTGCCATTGTGTTGGCAGTGCCTATGGGCATCAATGGGGTGTGGTGGGCTATCAGCATTTCTTCTTTCTTTAAAGGTGTTTTGCTAGCTATGTGGTATTTACTGGTGCAAAAGAAGTTATTGAGGAAATAAGGTTAATGTCTTATTGATTAATTGCTATCTTTGCGAATAGTTTATAATGAAATTATAATATATACTTTAATATATGAAAGCAATATATAGAAGCTTGACTATAGCATTAATACTATTAGTTTCTACTTCGTGCGGATCGCTAAAGACGGGCGGTCAGAAAGAGCAAAGAGTTCTGATTACCACCACTGAGGGCGATATTAAGATTAAGTTGTATAACGAAACTCCACTTCACAGAGATAATTTTAGGAAGCTGGTGAAATCTAAGTTCTACGATGGTGTTTTGTTTCATCGTGTGATAGATGAATTTATGATTCAGGCGGGCGATCCGGATTCGAAGAAAGCTGAGGCTGGTGCTAGGCTGGGCAGTGGAGATGTGGGTTATACTATCCCCGCAGAGTTTAGAACTCCTCATATTTATCATAAGAAAGGAGCACTGGCGGCGGCAAGAACGGGAGATAATGTTAATCCTGAAATGAGATCGTCGGGATGTCAGTTTTATATTGTTGTGGGTAAGAAATATACCGATGAGCAACTTGATGCTTTGCAACGCACCAAAATAGCCAGATATGCCAGATATGGCGGCGAGGATGAGCTTAGATATCTGTTTAATGAGGAGGCCCGAAATGATTATAAAACAATTGGTGGCACTCCTAACCTGGATGGTAATTACACCGTTTTTGGTGAAGTGGTGGAGGGGCTTGATATCGTGGAACGAATATCGAAAACAGAAACCGACAGAGCCGACAGGCCAAAAGAGGATGTCAGAGTGATAAAGATGAAACTGGTGAGAAAATAGTGTACAACAGATATTATAATTAACAATTAATTATTTGAAGAACATGGTAGTTGATTTTGTAGTGACTTGGGTGGATATGGATGACCCAAAGTGGAAAGAGAGTTTTGGAAAACATAGTGGCAAAATTGATGATACAAAGAACGAGGTTTCGACTGCACGTTTTAGGGATCATGGATTGCTGAAATATTGGTTTAGGGGTGTAGATAAATTTGCGCCATGGGTTAGATATGTTCATTTTGTGACCTGTGGGCAGAAGCCTGATTGGCTGGATGAGAATCACCCTAAATTGAAATTGGTAGATCATAAGGACTATATCCCTGAAAAGTTTTTGCCGGTTTTTAATTCTTCTTTAATTGAGATATATCTTCATAAGATTCCTGATTTGGCAGAGCATTTTGTCTATTTTAATGACGATTTCTTTATTGTAGATGATTTGCCCAAAGAGCGCTTCTTTAAGGATGGACTACCACAAGATATTGCGGCTTTTCGTTACAATTCGGGAATGGGAATGTGGTCGAAATGTTTGCTGAACAATATCGAGATTATCAACGAGAGATTTGATAAGAAAGAGGTGATGAAACGCGACCATGATAAGTGGTTTCACCCCTCGTATGGTAAAAAATCAAATCTTACAAAGCTGCTGAAGCCATATGACAAGTTTATTACTCTTGTGACTCCACATAATGCACAGCCATATTTGAAACAAACATTTGAGGAGGTGTGGGATTATGCAGGCGATAAGCTGACGGAGGTATCTAAAAACAAGTTTAGAAGCCCTAACGACTACACACAGGAGCTGTTTAGAACATGGCAAATATGCCGTTCTAACTTTCAGCCATATAATACATATAGTGATACAAAAATGTATCCGCTGATAATGCGCCCCAGAAAGGCAGCAAAGGCTATTGCCAACCAAAGCTATAAGCTAATCTGTGTGAATGATAATCAGCACATACCAAACTATGACAAAGTGATGGGGAATATAGAGAATGCCTTTGAAAGTATTCTGCCCGAGAAGTCATCGTTTGAGAAGTAATAATTGTTCCCCAATTATTTCTCGAAAGAGGATTTATTGGGGAATAATGATTCTAGAAAGGGTTTAATCCTTGCCCTGTCTTCGTCTTTAGATCTGTGTGAATCGTTAAGGCAAAACAGATAAGGATCATATTTAGATATGTAACTAGAGAAATCAGGATTATGTACTCGTATTCGAGTTGCCTCTTTTCTGGTTACATATTTTTTTTCGCCACGTTTGATGGCTAAGGCATAGTATAAGAAGATCATTCTTTGAATATCATCGGCCGTTCTGAAATGGTTGGTGACAACTGCGTCAATCTCTTCATTAAATACATTTTCCACAAGTTCTTTATAGTCGCTCTTTAGGTATGCATCAATATTGTGATGTGGGGTGGCAGAGTAATATTTCCCAAACTTCTTTTCTATTAATAGAGCTGCGTTATTAATAGTTTGACGGTATATATTGTTATTAATATTCAGCTTGTCGCTCAATGCTTTGATGTATTTATTAGACAGGGAGCGTTGTAGCCTAACTATGGGATACCCGTTTGTTTTGTTGAAGAAGAAATCGGGGGTTACGCTTTTCTGAATAAACATATCATCGTTTGCATAAATAAAATGCTCTGAAAGCCCGGGGATTTTATAGAAGAAGTATTCTATAACTACAGAGTTGTAGCATGGCAGGGCCTTTGATGGCAATATTTGCCTTATGTCTATAACTTTAACTTTGGGGTTGTCTGTGTTTAGCCATGAGGGCGTTTGTTCGTCAGTTACAATAAATATCTTACGAATCCACGGCGCATTTTTTTCAACAGATCTTAATGAGTATTTAAGTTCTTGATTATCTGCTGTGCGAGCTTTGGAAGTGGCTTCAATATTAAGGCCTGTAAGTTCTGATAAGAATTTGTTCTTTTTATTCATCCAGGCTTCATCACTACCATCTACCCATAGGTAAATAAGGTCTATATCAAAGTTCGGAGTATAGTTTTTCATATTGTTTGAAATGATTTTCGTAAGAGAATGAGTTGGCGTATTCAATCTCTTTAGATATATGTTCTTTATTGTTATAAAATGAATCTAAATTATTGTCTATTAATTCTTTCATCGTTTGGGCATCGTAGCCATCCCAGAAGAATGAGAAATCTCCACCTATTTCCTTTAAGCATGTCTCTTTGGATGAGAACACGGGTTTGCCAAATTGCATTGCCTCTATAATTGGTAGTCCAAAACCTTCGAATAGGGAGGGGAATACAAATGCTTCGCAATTGGCGTAAAGCCAGTTTTTTTCTTCTTCGCTTACTTTTCCAAGTAGTACGACGTTTGTGATGTTTTCTTCCTTGATACGTTTTTTGATCATTCTTCCGTATTCAGTATCGTTGTATCCGGCAATGTAAATATACTTGTGTGGCATCAATTTTGCCATATCAAGAAGAACGTGGAAATTCTTTTTTGGGCGGAAAACACTTATTGAAAAGAAGAATGGTTTTTGTATATCTGCGTTGGGCTTTAATGTCGGCTTGTCTGATATCTTTTCGACACCATTATAAACCATAATTAATCTTTTTCCTTCTAAATTGAAGTGTGATTGAATTTCTCGCTTAGTATATTCGGATATGGCAGTAATTACAGTAGCCTGTTTTATATTTCTCTTAAGCCTGCGATAGTGCTTTCTTATATCTTTCTCGCTTTTTTCATATTCGGGAGATAATATATTTAAATCATGAATAGTGAATATGTATTTTGTGGACTTATAATAAGGCCTGAAGCGTGAGGGATATTGCAAGTTGTGCCAAACGTCAAACTTGGGCATAAATATTCTGAAGTGTTTTCTAAACCAATTTGATGAGGATATATATTTTACGTTGCTACCAAACAAGCCTATAAACTCTTTTGGCACAAGTAGGGTTAGTTCGTAATTAGAATTTTCAGGCTTATAGTTTTCCTTGAAATAGCTAGCATAATTCAAAGCTATTTGACCGTATCCTCTATATAAGTCTCTTAAATAGGATAAATCAACCAAGAGTTTTTTCTTCATTTATTCTTTAGAATTAATTTTCTGCAAAGATATCTAAAAAAAATGATTTTATAGTTCGAAAGCAATTTTGACTCCGATATACTTAAAGTCTAATTTTTGAAAAGAGGTGAAAAGTGCTGCGTTGGCTTTCTTGAAGTATCGGTTGCCTATTCCATATCCTAGCTCGGTGTATGATTTGATGTAGGGTGTATAGAGCTGGCTAACGTATATCCTTTCTCGATTGATGTATTCTGAAGCTATGGGGATGTTTCGCATAATGAGAAATGGTGTTTCGAGCATTAAGTGTGCTTGCGCATATTTGTCGGACGCATTATAGATTTGTCGGTTGAGCAGATTGAAGGATCCGCCAATGCCATCGTTCCAATTACTTGGCGAATAGTTTTTGGCGAAGAAAGAGAAGTCGGCAAAGTATTCGCTTCCTCTATTGAAGAATTGCCCTGCGCCTACGTGGTATTGAATTGAGTTCATTAAGCCGAACTGTATATTCTGGCTGATATCTAATTCCACACGATAGTATTTGGAACTACTGCCCATTATGTTGGGTATGCTCTTTGCCAATTCTATTTTGAATGTGGGGTAGTATGATCTGACATTAATTTTTTGTCTTCCTTCATATCTGTAGTATTGTTCGGGTGTCCAGCTTAACCTTATGTATGGAGAGAAAGATTTTTTACTTACCAGTAGCTTGTCAAGTGGGTTGGTGGTAGTGCCGGATGATTTGAAGAATAATTGATCGTCAAATGAGTCTTTGTCCTTTCCCGGTCTTCTTACGTGATACTCGGCTCCTATTGTTGTTACCAGTCCATTGATTATTTCGTAGTCGTTGTATAGTTTTGAGTAATAGTCTTTGTAGTATTTAAGTGGTAGCTCGTCAAATATAACTCCACTGTTTTCGAGTTCTTTTTGCACTTGTTCTGTAAACAAAGAACTGTATGACGGAAGACCAATGCCTAAGGAGAGTGATACGTTGCCTTGATGAAATGGTTCATAGTTCCATGTGGATGTTACGTCTGTGAGTATCTCTCTCTTCTTTGAGTAGTATCCTGCGTGGGCATTAATATTGAATGAGCGGCTTCTGCTCATTAAGTATTTGAGCGAAAATTTTTGCTTGTATATAATTCCATCAACGGTAGAATATCCTAGCATTAGGGGGTTTAGCAGGCCGCTGTAGCCAATCATTGTTGATTTGTATTTATAACGTGAGTTTAAGACTATCTTTTGAGCAAATGCTTGTGCTTTGTTGTCATTGTCGAGAGAGTCTTTTGCTTTTTTCTTTTGAAGAAGCTTATGTTGTTTAATAATATGGTTTTCTATTACATCTTTTTCTTTTGCCTGAAGAGGTATGGTTCTGTTTTGGTCCCAAAATAGTTGATTGTTATTGATGGGTATGGAGTCGAGTTTGATTTTATAAAGATTGCTGATGTTGAGGTTTTTCTTTTTTTCAAGTGTGCTTCTTAATACAACATCTTTGTACTCGATAGTGGCAAGATGCCTGCTGGCTACAATATTGCCTAGATATGAAACGTTGTGGAAGATGACATATTCGACAGGCAGAAAATTGGATGCCCAGGTATTGCCCATGTTTATCTCGAATGAGAAATCTGAAAATGACTCTACGCCTTCGGCACTAAAGTGCACAATGCGCCATGTGCCATGCTCTATTACGAAGCTTCCCTTTAGTAGTTTCTGATTATCATATATGGGTTTGAACTCAATGGTGTAGAATGTTTTGTTGTCTTCTATAGTTGTCTTTAATAAGTTATAGCCATAATACTTTCTTGTGGAGAACCTGACGGGCATGAAAAAGGTTTCGGCATTTGTTGTTTCGCCATAAACATTAATATTTAAGAGATCGAAAGGAATCATTTCTATATCCCTTTTACTGGTTAAAGTGCCTGTTACGTTTTTAATGTTCTGGATATAGTTGTTTGGAAAACTGAATTCGAGGCTGCTTATTGTTTCTATCACAGCCTCGTCAGACTTTGGGTCGTGCAACACAAGTCGAGGAATGAAGTGGGTGTAGTTATATAGAAAATTCTTTTTTATGGTTTCTACATAAGTGCGCATATATACTTCAGACTTATAGCTTTCTACTAGCCTGTTGTATTTTTCGGCTGCACTCATAGATCTCTTCAGTATTGTGTCTAGTGGTAATTCATTTTGACTGAAGAGGCCTATTGGCATAAGGACCAACAATGTTAATATGACTAATTTTATCCTCATTTTGTGACTACAAATCTAAGTATTTTTTGTGAATATAGAATTTAAAGATGTAACTTTTTAAGCGCTTTTTGCAGAAATCGTGCTTGGGTGCTGATTTATACGGCACAAAGCAGTTTTAATTGGTTGCGCAACTATTATAATTAGTGAATTAATACGGTTTTTGTCTTTTAATTGTTATTTTTTATCATTATAAATGTGCAAAGAATGAATTAAAGTCTTAATTTTGTGCTTTATAACATAGTTGTATAGCATCTAATGAGTGTGAATATAAGAGAAAAAATAGATTTGTCGTACACCTTAACAGATATCTGGCGTTTGCTTTCGGAAGAAGAAAGAGAACTTATAAAAGGTGATGCAAGGATTGTCAAATTCCGTAAGAATGAAATTATTCATGGGGAAGGTGATGATCCAAAGGATTTGATGTGCTTATTAAGCGGTAAGGTTAAGATTTACAAGAATGGAGTGGGAGGGCGTAATCAGATAATAAGAATGATACGTCCGATACAATATTTTGGTTATCGGGCTTATTTTGCCAAAGAACCTTATGTTACGGCATCAGCAGCTTTTGAATCTGCTACCATATGTTTTATTTCGATGCACTTGATAGAAAGAATATTGAAGTCGAATAATCAAATGGCTTTTTTCTTTATTCAGATGTTATCGTTTGATTTGGGTATTGCCGACCAACGCGTTGTTAACTTAACGCAAAAGCATGTGAGAGGGCGACTGGCTGAGTCACTAATATTCTTGAAAGAGAGTTATGGACTTGAAGAGGACGGTGCAACAATAGATATCTATTTGACAAGAGAGGACTTGGCAAACTTATCAAATATGACAACAGCTAATGCCATAAGGACTTTAGCAGCATTTGTTAACGAAGGTGTTATATTCTTAGATGGAAGAAAAATAAAAATTATTGACGAGGAGGGACTAAGGAAGATTAGCAAAATAGGATGATGAAGTTCCCAATTCTTTCCCAAATCTTTCCAATATCGCATATTATCTTTGCCTACTTAATATTTAGATTCTAATATTAAGGTATTAGATTTATGCCATAATTAATAAATAATTTGAAAACTAATGATAGTGATTAAAAAAATAACGCAAGCTGTTTTTAAAAAACACTTTAGAGCAGTAGAGGAGTTTGTTAAAAGCCCTATTCGGACGCAGGAAAGGAACTTTGACTATCTGCTTAATCACGGAAGAAATACTTTAATTGGCTCGGAGTTTCATTTTGATGAAATAAAGAGTATAACCGACTTTCAAAAGAGGGTTCCAATATTTAGATATGATGACTTGAGACCTTACCTGGAAAAAATAATTCACAATGGTAGTAATAATGTGCTTTGGGACACGCCCACCAGATGGTTTGCAATGTCGAGCGGTACTACCAATGATAAAAGCAAATATATACCTGTAACTAAAGAATCTTTGGAGAATTGCCATTACAGATGTGGACATCAAATGCTGGGATTGTATGCTAATAGTTATCCGGATACTTCTTTTGTGTTGGGCAAAACATTGGTTATAGGGGGAAGCCAGCAAATTAATGATATAGGTGACGGAGTTTTTACCGGTGATATTTCGGCTGTGCTAATGAAAAACCTGCCGTTTATTATTAAAATGGCGCGCACACCTGAGGAGATTGCCCTACTTCCTGATTGGGAAGAGAAGCTGCATAAGCTGTCGATGTATGCCAGAAATGAAGATATTAGAGCACTACTGGGAGTTCCGTCTTGGATGTTGGTGTTGCTAAAAAAGATTGTATCAGATACGGGCACATCCATTCCTGATTTGTGGAGCAACTTGGAAGTGTTTTTTCATGGAGGAGTTAGTTTCTCTCCATATAAAGAGCAGTATGATGAGCTAATCCCAAATGGTAAAATGAGATATTGGGAGACTTATAATGCTTCGGAAGGATTTTTTGGGGTTCAATATTCGGCTGATTCAAAAGATATGCTTTTGATGTTGGACAATGAGGTGTTTTATGAGTTTATTCCATCAAGCGAATGGAAAGAGAAAAATCCAAAAACTGTTATACTATCAGAAGTTGAGGTGGGAAAGCAGTATGCAATGGTGATTACTACCAGTGGAGGGTTGTGGCGTTATAAAATTGGTGATACGATAGAGTTCACATCAACAGATCCATATCTATTTAGAATTACCGGACGAACAAAGCAGTTTATTAATGCGTTTGGTGAAGAGTTGATAGTTGACAATGCTGATAGAGCGTTGAACGAAGTGTGCTCTCTTACAAATTCAAAATTGCTGGAATACACAGCAGCACCTGTTTATTTTGGAAACAACTCGTCGGGTGCTCATGAATGGTTTATTGAGTTTGAGCAAAAGCCTAACGATATGGAGGAGTTTACAAGATTGCTGGATGAGAGTTTGAAGAAATTGAATTCAGATTATGAGGCTAAGAGATCTTACGATTTATCATTGGGCAGACCCATTGTGAGAGTTTTGGAGTCGGGCGATTTTTATAGATGGATGGAGCACAGAGAGCGCATTGGTGGCCAAAATAAGGTGCCCAAATTGTCAAATAATCGAAATTATGTTGATGATATCTCTCTGTTTTTAAATGGAAAGTACTAAAATAGAATAAAATCGGCTGTGAATATGTTAGAACCGAGATATTTTGAGTAAGTTTGTGCGCTAAAATCGAATTATAGATGATGAAGATAAAACCTTTAAGTTTGTTGTTGGCAATTGTATTATTGTCTTCATGTGGTGAGTATAATAAAATACTGAAGAGCAATGATAGGGATGTAAAATATACTTATGCTAAAAAGTACTTTGAAGAAAAGAAGTATTCCAGATCAATTGCTTTATTAGAAGAGCTTGTTCATTATTTAAAGGGTACTGATAAGGCTGAAGAGTCTTTGTATCTATTAGGCCAGAGTTATTATAATTCTAAGGATTATATTATGGCAACTGAGACTTTTTCGACTTATTATAATATGTATCCCAGAGGTGAGTATGCTGAGTCTGCACTTTTTTATGCAGCCTTTGGTATGTACCTGGATTCTCCTGATGAAAGGCTTGATCAGTCAAAAACATATAAGGCAATATCTGAGTTTCAAAGATATAT
>CAZSKF010000013.1:26697-28063 GCA_964607405.1 uncultured Proteiniphilum sp.
TTGGATGAGTATTTTAATTATACTAACAGTTTCCCTGAAGGAAAACATGGAAAAGAGGCTGAGAAGTATTATAAAAAATCTCAAAGTAAGATAGAAGTATTGCCTTCCTAAATTAAATAACAAAAAAGCTTTAGAAAAATAATATAAAATGGATTATAGAAGAACAAATGCTTCATCTACATCAGAGACTAGAGATGTGATGAAAATGTCGGAACCTGTGGGTAATGTTTATGAAATGGTTAGAATCATTAGTAAAAGAGCAAACCAATTATCTGTGGAGATGAAGACTGATCTTGACAACAAATTGGAAGAGTTTGCTTCATACAGTGATAACTTAGAAGAAGTTTTTGAGAATCATGAACAAATAGAGATTTCTCGTTTTTATGAAAAACTACCCAAGCCATCATTGATTGCAATGCAAGAGTGGATTGAAGGAAATGTATATTACAGAAACCCTTCAAAAGATAAAGAGCAATTTTAGAATAAATGATTCAAAGAGTTCAAACATTATTTCTGCTGATTGCCTCAGCTTGCATGTTGGTGGCAATAGTCACTCCGTTGGCTAAATTTGATCTTAGTGGTGAGTTGATTACATTTGAAGCATTAGGAATGTATAAAGACAATAGTATTGTGAATTCTACCTGGGGATTATTTGTCCTAGGGGTTTTGAGTTCATTTATTGCTTTACTTTCTATATTTATGTATAAAACAAGAATCGTGCAGATTAGATTCTCCACTTTTAATATAATCCTTATGTTAGGGTTTTATATTTACTTTGGATTCTTGTTTTTTAAGATTAACCCAGATTCGGGACTTCAATTCAATAGTATAGGTGTTGGCTTGATAATGCCAATAATTTCTGTTATTCTAACATATTTGGCTATTAGAAAAATTGGAGCAGATGAGGTCTTGGTAAGATCTCTGGATCGACTAAGGGGATAGTATAATAATAAGATTTTGACATGGATGAGTAGTGGATTGTATGTAATAATATAAGATACTACTCATTTTTGTATTAATTGCAAATACTGAATTTATCAATGAAGAAAATATCTTTAATATTTTTTGTTCTATTCACAGTCACACTTGTGAAATCGCAAGATATAGGTGTGTTATTTAAATCTGCTCCTTTTGATATTGTTCCTGGTTTATCGGAAGAAGATAAGAATATGATGCTTATGGAAACGGGTGTTGTATCTATTCCAAATCCCTTGGGGCAGATTACGAAAGTAGAGCATACGGAAAACTTTATTAAGATTAAGACTTCGGAAGTTGGTATGATTCAAGTAAAGATGTTGTCTGCTGATAGTGATAATGCTGTTATTAGTGTTGTGAGAACAGTGTGTAGCGATATGTGTGACAGCAG
>CAZSKF010000014.1:0-27478 GCA_964607405.1 uncultured Proteiniphilum sp.
CTGCAACTATCATGCAAAGTGCTCATTGTTACTACAATAAATGATTTTAGTATTGCGCTTATCAAATGGTTTCATATATTTGTGCGAGCTATAAAACAACACTTGCGCTATTAGAATAAAAATAATGCACAAAAAACATGACTGATAATAGACTAATTAATGCCAATCATTTTGCACACCGCAATCAAGGTATCGACTTGTTGCGAGCCCTCACGATGTTTGTAATGATATTTGTGAATGATTTATGGAAGATACACGATGTGCCCCACTGGCTGGAGCATGCAAAATTTGGCGAGGACTTCATGGGTCTTGCAGATGTGGTGTTTCCGCTATTTATTTTTGTTGTGGGTATGTCTATCCCCTATGCACTAGAACGAAGATACAGCAAAGGCATGTCGGTCGAGTCCACCATTGGACACATATTCAGCCGCACGTGGGCACTGCTCATCATGGGTGTGTTTATCGTCAATTCAGAGTCGCGCCTTTCGCCCGAGTCGCCCTACCCTATTGGTGTGTATTGGTTGCTGATGGTTTCCGCATTTATATTGATATGGAACTACTACCCCAAAAACAAAGACAGCACCATCCTCATCAGGATTTTCAAATTTGTGGGTTATGGCATTCTGCTATTTCTTGCCATCACATATCGCGATCCTCAGGGAGGCGCCTTCTCTGCCAAATGGTGGGGAATACTAGGGTCCATTGGGTGGGTATATCTCTTGTGCTCAATGATATATATATTCACTCGCAGCAATCTGAAATACCTAGTGCCCATTTGGTTGGTGTTTGTAACGATATGCATCTTGGGTTCGACCCTCAAAGAGGCATGGGGAGGCAAACCGATATTACTACTGCCCAGACCCAACTTTTATCACGAATTATTATCCATTCTACATATTGGTAATGGCTCATTGGCAGCATTTACCATGGGAGGTGTCATTTTCTCGATTATCACGGCAAAGTACAATCACTTATCAGCAAAGCGCAAACTAACTTTTGCAACTATCATAGGATTTGTTTTTTTTCTTCTGGGTGTTGTAGCACGCAAGTTTTGGATGTTATCCAAACTTGCTGCTACCCCCACATGGATATTCTATGTGATTGCAATAGCCATAATATCATACACCTTGCTAACTATCATGGCTAATGCAGGCAAGTCCAATTGGCTGGATATAATAAAACCCGCCGGCACAGCCACCCTCACCTGCTATCTGGTGCCATATGCATGGTATGCCGTTTCAGACATCACGGGTATGGTTTTGCCCAATTGGCTGACTCACGGATACATGGGATTGCTTAACAGCCTTATGTTCTCGTTGATAATCATAGGCATAACATGGTTGCTAGGCAAGGCTTCTATAAAACTAAAAATATAATCATATGAATAAATTATTCCGACTAACACTATTATCAGCTATAGCTGTGGCAATAATTGCTACAGGCTGCAATGATAATAAAGCACAGGAGCAGAAAGATTATCCAATGTTTTGGACGTGGCTTGATTATCATCCGGCAATGAATTTTGATTCCATTTGTCAGGTAATTCACAACACGGGGTTTGATGGCCTAATCTTAAATGCACCCACACCCGACGATTACAGAAAAGCAATACCCATTGCCCACAAATATGGCATAGAGGTGTATGCATGGCTTTGGACAATGAACCTTGAGCACGATCGCGAAACAATTCTCAGGGAACACCCCGAGTGGTTTAGCGTAAATCGCAATGGCGAAAGTCTTGCCGATACAAAAGCATATGTTGACTACTACAAATTTATGTGTCCCGCCCTGCCTGAGGTGCGCGAATATATAAAAGACAAAATACGTGCATATTGCGAGGTGGAAGGTCTCAACGGTATTGCCATCGACTATCACAGATTTGTGGATGTGGTGCTCCCCACCACCCTGTGGCCTCAATACGGAATAGTGCAAGATAGAGAATATCCCGAATGGGATTATGGATATCACCCTGCCATGATTGAGAAGTTTATGCAAACACACGATTATGACCCGCGCGAACTTGAAGACCCCTCGGCAGACGAACAGTGGTTACAGTTTAGATGCGATCAGATAACTGAAGTGGCAAATGAAATAGCCGAGGTAGTTCACTCGTATGGCAAAACCATGGCTGCATCTCCATTTCCCACGCCTGCCATGTCGCGCAAGATGGTGAGACAGGATTGGGGCAAATGGAATCTGGATATTGTATTCCCGATGGTGTATCACAATTTCTATACGGGCGATGTAAGCTTTATTTCTGATTGCACAATTGACAATGTATTTCAGAAAAACCCACAAACCACTCTCTACTGTGGCATGATGGCCACTGATGGCCCCGAAATTATAGAGTGCATGGATGCTGCCTTGAACAATGGGGCTAAGGGAATTGCAGTTTTCACCGTAAGCTCTCTCAGATCTGATGAAACCCGAGCTCAATTTAAAGCCTATGCCGACAGCATGAGACAAAAAAGAAAGAGCGGCGAGTGGACTCCCGTCAACACTGCCCATATTAAGCCCGACACCAATCCTTTTGAGAACGAGGGCATCATGAAGGCTGTTGATTTTAGGATGAAGGCCTACGTTAGTCTTCGAAATGCGCTAAACAGCAACGAGCTAAAGGGCACGGACAAGGAGGAAATTATAAAAATAGCCGAAAGTGCCATGCAGGTTAATAGCGCCAATGAATATACAGAAAGACTATCACGCCCATCATTCAGAACACGCGAGGTGAACCCCACTGCCGTGGCAATAGCAAATCAGTTTAAAGAGGATATTGATAATATCACCTTAGACGTTGGGCAATATCAGTTGGCAGACGAGTATGGCGCCACCAAGTGCTACAAAGTGGCAGAGGCCAACAGCAATATCACATTTGATGTCACATTTTATTTCTATGGCGATGTCATATCAGGCTGGAGCGTTATGCCGGAGAAATAACTGAAAGAACCATTTTTTATAAATCACACTCAAAACTCATTGGGAAACAAAATCCTCCCAATGAGTTTTTTATTATCTTTGCCTATCAAGTAATTATCTAAAATCAATGTATATCAATATGAAACGAAACAAACTATTACCATTAATTCTCTTGGCTCTGTCCATTCTGTATGCAAATAATATCAGTGCACAATCCAATCAAAATCTGTCACTTGACCCATCGCAGGTGCAATGGTTTAAGGAGGCAAAATTTGGGATGTTTATTCACTGGGGGTTATACTCCATGCTTGAGGGCAGCTACAACGGGCACACAATGCCCAGCAAGGATTTTAAGAATGGCAATAGTTGGTATGCCGAATGGATTCATACTCGATTGGAAATACCTCCACATGAATATCAAAAACTGGCTGATGAGTTCAACCCCATACTATTTGATGCCGACAAGTGGATTAAGGAAGCTAAGGATGCGGGCGTAAAGTATTTTGTAATCACATCAAAGCATCACGATGGCTTTGCGCTGTGGGACAGCAAGGTATCTGAATACAAAATCACAAACACTCCATACAAAAAAGATATTCTGAGACAGTTGACAGACGCCTGCAAGAAATATGATATCAAATATGGATTCTATTATTCTCATTGGCAAGATTGGGAACATCCCGGCGGCGCGTGGCCCAATTGGGTACCGCCCATCAAAACGGAGCAGGAGTTTGAAACCTATTGGCAAGAGAAGGCTCTGCCACAAGTGGAGGAACTGATTACAATGTTTGACCCCGACTTGCTTTGGTTTGACACATGGGAAGAGGAGCATCACATCAACCCCAAAAGGCGAGACGAGCTGATAGCTCTAGTGCGAGAAAACAGCACAAAGTGCCTTATCAATGGCAGAATTTCATTCTTAGATCCGGGCGATAATATTGACTTTCTGGAGATGCACGACAATAGTTATCCAAAAGAGATTCTTGAAAAGCCATGGCAAACGCCTGCCACCATGACTCACTCTTGGGGATGGCATGCCAATGATTTTAATTGGAAAACATCAAAACAGATGATTACTTTTCTGATAAATAATGCGTCAAAAGGTGGTAATTACTTGTTGAATATTGGACCAAAGCCTGATGGTACTTTTCCTCCAATTGCCGTTCAGAGATTAAGAGAAATTGGTGCATGGATATATTCTAACAGCGAGGCTGTTTACAACACAAAGCCGATAAAGATAGATGTTGACAAGAACGTATATCTCACTCAGTCTGAAGATGAGAGTAATGTATTTGTAACGCTCACGGCCAATCAGCTAAAGACTATTATTCCCATTTCGGCAGACAGAATTAAATCATGCTCTGTTTTGTCAACAGATATGCCAATTGATTACATAAAAATAAATGATGATGCGATAGAGATACTAGTTCCGCAGATGCTATATGACGACTGCAATATTCCTGTTATTAGAATAGAATTATAGGTATAGCTACAAAACGTTGCGCTTTAGCTCGTGCATATCAAGCAGCTCCACGCGCTTGCCCTTGATGGTTAGCAATCCCTCTTTCACCATTTTGCTAATCTCCTTGGTGAGTGCGGGGCGCGTTACACACAAGTAGTCGGCCAGCTCCACCTGGTTGTGCTCAATATCTATTACAGTCTGATCATTTTTGCGCTGTTGCAATATGTAAGCAATAAATCTGCTTCTCATATTTTTGTATGATAGAATCTTTAGTCTCACGTTGCTACATTTGGTGCAATTGCCCACCACACACAAGAAATTTCTAAGAAGATGGGGCGCCTCACCAAATAGCGAGAAGAAAGAATCTTTGTTTGCAAGCATAAGTACCCCGTCTCCTTCAGATTTGAAAGTAGCAGGAAGCATTTTATTCTCATTAAATAAATAGGGAGTTGCAAAAGTGCGGGGAGCTTCGATATACTCTATAAGTATTTCATTGCCCGACGTGTCTATGGTATCAACACGCAATCGTCCTTCAATCAATATCATCAACTGACGGCAAAAGGTATTTTGCTTGGCTACGATGTCGTTCTTTTTGATTTTATATACAGAATAATCCATTTTGTCCACAAACGAAGTCTTTAAATTCAACGGCAAATTGTCGAACAAAGGTATTTGTAGTAGCAGCTCTTTATATCTTTCAGTTAAATAGATCAGTTCCATAGTGATTTCTAAATATCGGCAAATATACAAAAAGAATCAAACAATGATTAAAATTTTAACAGTTAATCGATTATAGATGTAATATATGACACATAAACGCCGCTACATAACCCTTATATTTGAAAATTAAAATCACAATAATCACTTGAGATATGAAAAATCTAAAGTCAATAATTTTCTGGGGAGCCTGTTGGGGTGTTTTAGAGGCAACATTAGGCTGGGCTCTTCATCTAATTCATTTCAAAGGAGAGGCTCTCATACTATACCCTTTTGGTCTTATGTGCATGATGATGGCGTTCAAACATAGCGGAAAAACATCATCAGTAATTCAAGTTGCCGCTGTGGCTGCTATAGTAAAGCTTTCAAATCTGTTGATTGCACCGGGCACTCCATTTTATTACGTAACCAACCCTGCCGTTGCCATATTTCTTGAAGGACTGGTGACATGGGCATTCTGCATATATGTAAAAGACAGAAAATCTTTTTCATTCGGTTCTGTTCCATTTGCCTTTTTATTAATGATTACTTCATTCTTCGTATTCAGAAGTTGGCAATTCGTAATGGATGCATACGTGGCATATAATCCATCGGTGCATATTCCATTAGAAAACAGTGTCTTCATTATGTGGGGCTGGCGCTCTATAGTGCAAGGATTAATGTTGGTTGGCATATACTACTTGATGAAACGTTCATCTGTAAATATTTTTTCAAACAGATGGATTGGATACCTGGCATTTCCGTCATTGCTAATTGCTATTTTGTTGAATGTATTGATATAACGTATCATGTTGCATCCCGAACAAATAACGGGGGTTGTTTTGGCCGGAGGCAAAAGCTCGCGCTTCGGTTCCAACAAAGCACTGCACAAATATGGTGAAAGTGATTTTCTGAACCATATTATAAACTTGATACGACCATATTCAAAGGAGATATTAATAGCAGGATATTATCCTGAATACAACGATATCGGCATTCCGGTTTTGGAAGATGAATACCCAAACATCGGGCCACTGGGAGGAATATACACAGCATTGAAACAATGCACCACACCATGGATTATGGTGCTAACATGTGATATGCCTCTAATTTCGAGCGAAGTAATAATGATGATGATGGCATCGGGAAGCGGTGAAAGCATCTTGGGCTGGCATCACGAAAGCATATTCAACACATTTCCCATAATAGTCTCAAAAGAGGCTTTACCTTATATTGAAAATGCTGTTCAAAGTGGCATATACCGCATCAGGCAACTGTTTGAATGGGGAATATCAAAGAAGATTAGGATACCTGAACCTCTACTTCACAAATTTGCAAACATAAACACGTTAGACGATTATAAAGATATAATAATATGAACAGACACAAGATTATAGGCTCTCCGGCGCGCGGACTGGCAGCTGCCACACTCGGATTCTTCTTTGCTTCGGCTGCCATTTCTCTATTTGGCCCATCTGCCACAAAGTTGATGGAAGTAATGGATATGTCGCCCTCACAACTGGGGCTGCTGGTTGCCATCCCCACCCTTTCGGGGTCGCTGCTAAGAATACCCCTGGGTGCTTCGGTTGACGTGAATGGTGGCCGCAAGTCATTTCTATTCTTGATGATAGTGTCAATTATAGGATTGACAGGCCTAAGCATACTACTCACTACCAACTATCCACAAAATATGCAAGGCACCTATTGGCTCATACTGCTATTTGGCTGTTTGAGCGGATTTGGCATAGCCTCATTTTCCGTAGGCGCAGGGCAATCATCATATTGGTATCCCAAAAAGAAACAGGGAATTGTGCTGGGCATATTTGCCGGTTTGGGCAATTTGGGTGCCGGCGTGTTTGCTATTCTTTTGCCGCTTCTTCTCACAGCAGTAGGCTTTGTTCCTGCATATTATATATGGACAGGCATGCTGATTATAGGCACAATAATATACTACTTCATGAGCTGCAATGCTTTCTATTTTCAATACAAAAAGAGTGGCTTTAGCGTAGAAGAGAGTAAAAAGATGGCACAAGAGGCAGGTCAGGAACTATTTCCGGCAGGTAATATGAAAGAAAGTTTGAAGATTTCGGCAGGCATACCCGAAACGTGGGTTCTGCTTTTATCATATTTCGTGACTTTTGGTGGTTTCATTGCACTCACGGCATGGTTTCCCACCTTTTGGCAAAAGACGCACGGACTTTCGGCTACAATGGCTGGGCTATACACAGCAATATTTGCCAGTTTGGCAACTATCCTCCGCATTCCGGCAGGAAAAATGGCTGATAAAGTGGGAGGTATAAAAATGAGCATGACAGCGCTAATCACGCTAACTATTGTCACAATTGTTATGGCATTTGTTCACAATCTGTACATCTCTATTTTCAGCGTTGCTATCATTGCCGTAACATTTGGAATGAACAACGCCTCCGTTATGAGGCTGGTACCTGAATATATTCATAAATCAGTAGGTGGAGCATCAGGCTGGATAGGCGGCTTGGGTGCGTTTGGCGGATTTGTGTTTCCACCAATATTGGGCGAAGTAGCCTCAAGAATGGGAATAACCGGATACTATCGCGGATTTCTCACATTCTCCATTCTGAGTGTGGTATCAATATTAATCACCTATTTATTTTTAATTAAAAAAGGGAAGAAAAAACATCCTTAGAGTTATCCCTGCCCAATTATACAGGGCATCGGATAAATATATTATTGACATAACAACATCAACAGCTTAACAAAACAATTATGGCTAAATCCTTTCTAAAAAAGAAGAAATATTTTGTAGGAATTGAAGATACAAAAGAAAGAGCCTGGGAGAGTTTCTATAGAAACAGATGGCAGCACGACAAAGAAGTGCGCTCAACTCATGGAGTTAACTGCACGGGATCGTGCTCATGGAAGATATTTGTGAAAAAGGGAATAGTAACCTGGGAAATACAACAAACAGATTATCCTCAAAACCGACCCGATATGCCCAATCACGAACCACGCGGTTGTCCGCGCGGTGCCAGTTATTCGTGGTATCTATACAATTCGGGCAGAGTGAAACACCCAATGATTCGTCACGAACTTCTTGAAGCATATAACAATCAAAAACAGAAGCACAAAGACCCCGTTAAGGCCTGGGAGGCAGTAATGGCAGACGAGGAAGCATCCAAACACTACAAATCAAGACGAGGTTTGGGAGGCTTTGTAAGAATGGATTGGAACCTTGCCGAAGAAATTATAGCAGCATCCAATATATACACTATCAAGAAGTATGGACCCGACCGCTTGGTTGGCTTCACTCCCATTCCTGCATTCTCGATGGTTTCATACGCATCAGGATCAAGATATCTGAGCTTGCTTGGCGGAACAATGCTAAGCTTCTATGATTTTTATTGCGACTTGCCACCTGCATCACCACAAACATGGGGCGAACAGACTGACGTGCCCGAGAGTGCTGATTGGTACAACTCATCATTCATTATGATGTGGGGCTCAAACGTGCCGGTGACACGCACACCCGACTCACCATTCTTAACTCAGGTGAGATATAAGGGAACAAAGGTTATAACCATTTCATCAGACTATAGTGATGCATCAAAGTTTGGCGACATATGGCTAAATCCAAAACAGGGAACTGACTCGGCGCTTGGCATGGCTATGGGGCATGTGATTCTTAAAGAGTTTTTCGTTGACCGAACCACTCCCTATTTTGATTCATATGTGCGCAAGTATTCCGACCTGCCATTCCTTGTAAAAATAGAACCTTACGAAAATGGATACAGAACGGGAATGATGCTCAGAGCAAGTGATTTTGAAGACAACTTGGGAATTAAAAAACAAGCCGAATGGTATCCCGTATTGCTTGATGAAAACAGCGGCGAAAAGGTTATCCCTAACGGCAGCATCGGATCAAGATGGAACGATAAGGGTAAATGGAATCTTAAAAATGAGGATGTAAGAACGGGCAAAGAATTCACACCGCTACTCTCTGTAATGGATAAAAAAGAAGATGTGATTGATGTTTCCTTCCCATATTTTGGTGGTGAAGAATATAAGAATCCATACTTCAATGCATCTAAGCATGATGAAGTGCAGGTGAGAAAGATACCGATAATAAAATGTCAAACTGCCGAAGGTGAGGTAATGTGCACCACGGTATTTGATATTATGCTTGCGCATTATGGAGTGGAGCGAGGACTAGAAGATCCACACACAGCAAGAGATTATAACGACAACATACCTTACACACCAAAATGGCAAGAGCAAATAACAGGTGTGCCTGCAGAAAAGGTTATCACCGTGGCACGACAATTTGCCGAAACTGCAGAAAAGACAGAAGGCAAGAGTATGATTATTATTGGTGCGGGTGTTAATCAGTGGTACAACACTGATATGACATACCGCGCAGCAATGAATATGCTGATATTATGCGGAACCGTGGGACAATCGGGAGGCGGCTGGGCACACTATGTGGGTCAGGAGAAAGTAAGGCCACAATCTGGCTGGGCTACACTGGCATTTGCATCCGACTGGATAAGACCACCACGACATATGAACACCACCAGCTATTTTTATATGCACAGCGATCAGTGGCGATATGAAAAGGTGAAGGTTGACAGCATGGTATCGCCTATGTTTAAAAACGAAAAGTGGAAAGATCTGACACTTCTTGATTGCAATATAAAATCGCAACGAATGGGCTGGCTGCCCACTTCGCCCGAGTTTGACAGAAACTCGCTACAAATATGCAAAGATGCTGAGCAGGCCAATATGGGTGTATCAGAATATATCACTGATCAGCTACATACGGGTAAACTAAACCTGGCATCCGAAGATTTGGATAAGAAAGAGAACAGCCCCAAAAACTTATTTATATGGCGTGCCAACTTAATAGGCAGTAGTGCCAAAGGAGTGGAATATTTTATGAAGTATCTGCTAGGTGCACAAAACAGCGTATTTGGAGATGACCTGAAAAAGATTGGACACGACCTACCTCTTTATCAGAAATGGCACGAAGAGGGTACAAAAGGCAAGCTAGACTTGGTAGTGACAATAGATTATAGAATGACCACTTCGTCACTTCACTCAGACATAGTGCTTCCGGCTGCTACATGGTATGAGAAGAACGACCTCAGTAGTACCGACATGCACCCATTCCTTCATCCATTCTCTAAGGCAGTAGAGCCGGTGTGGGAGTCGCGCAACGACTGGGATATATTTAAAGGAATATCCGAAAAGTTCTCTGAGCTTTGTGTTGGCCATCTGGGAGTAGAAAAAGATGTGGTGATGCAGCCACTTATGCACGACTCACCGGGTGAAATATCAGAACCATTGTTTGTGGACGACTGGAAAGAGAGTGGCAATCGCCCCATTCCGGGACACAACATGGGCAATCTGATAGAGGTGGAAAGAAACTATCCCGATACCTACAAGCGATATACATCACTTGGGCCGTTACTAGAAAAAGCCGGCATAACAGGCAAGGGTATCACTTGGAGCTCTAAAGAGGAATATGAATTCCTTAAGCAACTAAATGGAGTAATCACAGACGAAGGCAGCACTAAAGGAATGCCTAAACTAGAAACTGATATTCATGCCATTGAGTCGATATTATCATTAGCACCCGAAAGCAATGGAATAACATCAATGAAGGCGTGGAAGGCTCTTGAAAAGACAACCGGACTGGAACTTGAGCACTTGACAAAAGAAGGTGGAGAAACTCAAATAAGATACGACGATTTGGTGCAACAACCGCGCCGTGTTCTCAACTCTCCAATATGGAGCGGATTGGAATCGCACGAGGTTAACTACACTGCCAGCTACACCAATGTGCACGAGCTGATACCTTGGCGCACAGTAACGGGCCGACAATCGATATATCAAGATCATCCGTGGATGCTTGCCTTTGGTGAGGGATTGGTGTGCTACAAACCACCATTATCCAAAGACGAGGTGGTTGGCATAAAAGAGCGATTAAATATCACTGATGATACCTTAACACTCAATCTTATCACACCGCACAATAAGTGGTCGATACACTCCACATGGAGCGACAACCTCATAATGCTAACATTGGGCAGAGGGGGTCCTGTGATATGGATAAGCGAAACCGATGCAAAAAAGATAAACATCAAAGACAATGATTGGGTAGAAGTATTTAATGACAATGGCACCGCAAGCTGTCGTGCCATAGTTTCGCAACGCATACCCGAAGGTGCATTGATAATGTATCATAATCAGGAGCGAACTGTTAATATGCCCCTTAGCTCAATTACAGGCAACAGAGGAGGAATTCATAATTCAATCTCACGTGTTTGCCCTAAGCCTACGCACATGATTGGCGGATATGCACAACTTGCATTTGGGCTTAACTACTATGGCACAATTGGAGCTAACAGGGATGAATTTGTTTTAATAAGAAAATGTGAAACTGTTCTGTGGGAGGATGACGACATGGAAGAGAGAAAGGAGATATTCAAATGAAAATACAGACTCAAGTAGCAATGGTAATGAACCTGGACAAGTGTATAGGATGTCACACTTGTTCGGTAACCTGTAAGAATGTGTGGACTAGCCGCAAGGGTGTGGAGTACGTGTGGTTTAACAACGTGGAGACCAAACCGGGGCCCGGCTATCCGGTAGAGTGGGAAAATCAAGCCAAATATAAAGGAGGCTGGACCCTGAGAAAGAAAAAGCTGGAACTGCTTCAGGGTAATAATATAAGCGTTTTGTCAACTCTCTTTGCCAATCCGCACCTCCCCGAAATGAGTGACTATTATGAGCCATTCACCTTTGACTTCTCAAAACTGACAAGCAGCAAACGCTTTAGAACACCACCCACTGCACGCCCCTACTCTTTGGTTACGGGCGAAAGAATGGAAAAAATTGAATATGGTCCCAACTGGGAGGACAATCTTGGTGGCACATTTGAAGAACGAAAGCGCGACCCCAACCTAAAAGGAGTTGACACAGACGGATATGATGAGTTTGAGAAATCATTCATGTTTTATCTGCCACGTATTTGCGAACATTGTCTAAACCCTGCCTGTGCATCATCATGCCCATCAGGCGCAATATATAAACGCAAAGAAGACGGAATTGTACTTATAAATCAAGACAAATGTCGCGGCTGGCGCGAATGCATCAGCGCATGTCCTTACAAAAAGATATACTTCAACTGGGACAGACAAAAATCAGAGAAGTGTACGTTCTGTTATCCATTAATAGAGAATGGCAAGCCAACTGTTTGCTCTGAATCTTGCGTGGGACGTATCAGATATATTGGCATTATCATGTATGATGCTGATAAGATAATTGACTATGCAAGCACAGAAGATGATAAAGACTTGTATCAAAAGCAACTTGACTTAATTCTCGATCCCAACGATCCTGAAGTAGTAGCTAAAGCTAAAGAGCAAGGCATTTCAGAAGCATTCATCAAGGCTGCGCAATTATCACCAACCTACAAAATGATGAAGAAGTGGGGCGTGGCTTTCCCTCTTCATCCCGAATACAGAACTCTGCCAATGGTGTGGTATATTCCACCTTTATCTCCCATCATGCAAGAGACTGAGGCAAAGGGTAAGAAATACTTTGGCACTGTTGATGATATGCGCATACCTGTCAATTATCTGGCAAGAATGCTCACAGCAGGCGACGAGGGGTTAATTAGAAACTCACTTTCAAAACTTCTTGCTATGCGCGAGTATATGAGAGAGCGCACTGTGGAACGAAACGAAAACCCGCCAATAGATAAAGAACTTGGCTTGGAGCGTCAAGACTATGAGGATATGTATCGCTATCTGGCCATTGCCGATTATAAAGATCGCTTTGTAATTCCTACCTCTCCAAATGCTCAGAAAGACATAGATCTGGCAGGACTTCGCGCAGGACTGGGATATGACTATCCGGGAAAAGAGAATGAAGGATGCAACCTGTTTGGAGGCAGATAATATTTAATTTTTTAAACAGAACTAATTATGCAAAATACATATAAGATATTATCACTTCTGCTAGATTATCCTGATGAGGGTGTGAAAGAAAACCTTTATCAGTTTATGGAGGTGGTGGATGAAGAAAACCTGCTGGATAGTGAGCAAAGAGTGAAGTTGGCGCAATTTATTGACTATGCATCTCCGCTAACCGTAGGCGAATGGCAAATGAACTATGTTCAGCTATTTGACTTCTCTACCAAAACAAATCTGTATCTGTTTGACCATGTATATGGCGACTCGCGCGAACGAGGCCAAGCAATGGTTGACCTGACAGAAATGTATGCCAAGTCGGGCTTCACACCATGCTCTAATGAGCTGCCCGACTACCTGCCCTTATTTCTCGAATACTTGTCACTGCTAAGCAATGGAGATGAATCTTCAAAACTGCTAAAAGAAATAGCACACATATTAGAGAATATGAAAAAAGCATTAGTAAAAAAAGAATCACCCTATGGAGGACTCTTAGAGATACTATGCAAGTTTAATAACAATGCAACACAAGCCGTAAATTAAAGAAAGGAGCAGAAACATGACAACATCCGAATATTTAAACAACCTCTTCTTGGGATACTTACCATATGTTGCCTTTGGAGTGTTTTTTGCGGGGCTAATTTATCGGACAGTTAAGCGCAACAACACCATTCAGGCAAATTCCACACAATTTATAAGTAAGGACAAAACCCTATCAAGAGGCAGCATGATATTTCATTATGCCATAATTCTTGTTTTCTTTGGCCATATCTTTGGGTTGCTAACGCCGGAGTGGGTTTACGATTGGTTTATGAGCAATGAGACAAAGCGACTAATAGCCATAACCATGGGTTCGATAACCGGAATAGGCGCACTTGTGGGAATTACAATGCTAACAGTAAGACGCTTTACCAATAAAAGAGTGAGAGCAACCAGCAAACCGCAAGACTACATCATAGTGCTGCTACTACTTGTGCAAATTGTGTTGGGCCTGTGGTGTACATACATAACATCCCAATCAAGCCTAGCCGAATATATGTCGGCCGAGTTTTGGGCGCAAGGTGTAGTGCTGTTTAAGCCCGAGCCGTGGAGGTTCATCACCGATCTGGATATTATTTACAAGCTGCATATTGTGAACGGCTTTCTGATATTTATCATTTTCCCGTTTACCAAGCTTATGCATATGATAATGGTCCCTGTGAATTTCGCACTTGATTATTTCAAAAAGTTTTAAGTACAAATTATAAATTAGTCCCATCATCAAAATTGCGAATCAGGGAATAAAAAACCACACAAGTAATTGTTGCAAACAACTATTTGTGTGGTTTAATTATAACACTACATTATTATGGTTAGAATCATTTCGGGCGAGATCAACAGTGGCAAAAGCACCAAATTCATCAGGCTATTTGATGAAGAGATAAATGCCATCGGCCTGTTTTCAAAAAAGACATACGACAGCCAAAATAACATAATTGGCTACAACTTGATTACACTTCCCAACAAAGAGGAATATCCTTTTATTATGCTAAAAGAGATGACTGACCCAACAGAAAGCGAGTTGTATCTATATCAGGGAAGATTTGCATTTATAAAAAGCACCTTCATTATTGGAGAGAAATATATTATAGAAAACCTCAATAATCACTCTGTGTGGATTGATGAAATTGGTTCGCTGGAACTAAAAGGAATGGGATACGACAAGCTACTCAAAACTCTTATTAGCAATAACGCGAACCTTACAATCACCACCAAAAGCAATCTGGCAGAGAGAGTAATTGACCGTTACAACTTGTCTGCCAATCACTCATTCATACCTTAGCAGTAAATCACCCTTGCGTATCCAGCCCTTGCGGCTCATATAAAAGAATAACAACAAACTTATCGTAGCAGGCACTATGATATGAAATATCAAAACCAACACAAAGGTGTTAAGTGAAAAACCCATCGTCTCGAAAGCCATAAACTGCCCCACTAGCCCGCTAGTGCCCATCCCCGCACCTGCCTGATTATTTGTCATTCTGAAAATACCTATGCCTATGGGAGCCGATATGGCACCGGCAAGCGTGGGAGGTATAAGTATCATAGGATTCTTAACAATATTGCCAATTTGCAACATGGATGTGCCCAAGCCCTGAGCTATTAGTCCGCTAACGCCATTTTCGCGATAACTGATTGTGGCAAAACCTATCATCTGTGCCGAACAACCAATAACGGCGGCACCGGCTGCCAACCCATCCAAGCCCAACATAAAGGCTATTGCAGCACTAGATATGGGTGCAGTGAGTGCCAACCCCATGATGGTGGCAACAATAATAGACATAACAAATGGTTGCTGCTCTGTAGCCCAATTTATCAACGAGCCTAATGATACCATAAGGCTATTAATGGGCGTGCCTACAAACGTGCCAACATAATATCCAACCATAAACACCACAAAGGGGACAACTATAATATCAATCTTGGTGACACGATATGCCATTTTGCCAAATTCTGTGGCAAGCAATACGGTGACGTAGCTGCCGGCAGGTCCACCCAAATATCCGCCATATGCACCGGCAAATACGGCCGAGAACAATACCAAAGGAGGTGCCTTTAGGCTGTGGGCTACGGCAACGCCTATGGCTGCACCCACAATTTTGGGATCCATGGCAAAGAGCCCCATCTCCACAAAGGAGGGAATGCCCAGCTGCTCGCCCAGTGTTTTTATAATCAAACCAATGAGCAGCGAAGAGAATAAGCCAAGCGCCATGTAGCTTAATGCACCCACAAAATAATCCTTTGGAGAAAGCGTAACTCCCTTACTTCTTAAAAACTGAATCATATCATACCACAGTTATAGTTTTGCAATTCACAAATGTAACAATTAATAATTTATAGCAAGCGGATAAAGAAAAGAGGCTGCTTCAAAATTAAATTTGAAACAGCCTCTCATATATAATATCTAACTAATATTAGTCAGCAATTACCGTAATCTCGGCACCCGAAGCAAAGTCTTGTCCGTTTTGCTCGCTCAGTGCTGTGAAGCGAATGTAGCGACCCTTAACAGGTTTGTCAAACATTATCTTCTTCTCATTATTACCTCTTCCAAACTGGCCTTTGTGAACAGGCTCGCCCCACTCTTTTGCATCCATGCTAATGTGGATAGTGAAATCCTTAACATTACCATTAGATCCATCCTGACGAGGCAGGTAAGTGAATCCTCTAAGCTCTTTTACCTCACCGGCATCAAGATCAACCCAGTGTGGATGCTTAGCCACTGTTACAGAATACATAGTGTGCCAGTATGTGTTGGTGTTGCCATCAACAAGGTTTTTGGCGCTTCCGCTACCAGCCTCCTCGCTACTTACTGAGATCACCTCTATTTGAACAGTCTCAATTTTTGGGAAGCTCATTGTTACTTTCAGTTCAGGTTTGTCTTTGTACCAAGCTGTCACCTCGCCACCATCACGAAGTGGGATGATAGAAGTGTATTCTTTAGCTTTAGACTTATCTAGTGTGAACATGATTTTAGCATCTTCCACTCCTGAGCTCACAGTTACATCGCCATTGCCCGCACGAGTGATGCTTAGTGGCACATCGCCCGAAGGTTTTACCATTGCATCAGTAGCCAATTGCGAAGAAGCAGGACGAATAATAAATCCAAAATTATGATCCACAGCTTTCACTCTGTCGTGCTCAAGCGGACCACCCTGGCCGCAGCTATTACCACCAAGACCCGTTACGGCAGCATCAAGGTGCAGATATATATCTTCAGCCTTAGGCAATTGGTATGGATGTGGCGCAAGCGTCAAGTCCATAGCAGCATAGTGCAATGCAGTAACCGACATTTCATCATTTGCAATGAATAATGCACCTGCATTGTTATTGTTTGTAAGAGCAGCCCAACGCACCTCCTCATGGTTACCCATATCCTGAGGTTTTGGGAAGTTTACAAACTCTTCGCCCACTTTGTTTTTGTGAAGCTCGATGAACTGTCCCGACTTGCGGTCGTTATAGTTATCAATTGGTCCGCGACCATAGTAGCTAAAGTTGTCATATTCACCCGGAACTTTCATCACATATCCCAAACGTGGCAATACCAGTCCGCTCTTATTTGATGTGATGCTTGACTGAAGCTCGATAGAGCCATCAGCATATACTGTCCATATTTGATTGGTTGTGAATTTGAAATCAGCATCACCAAACGGACGGTCAGTCAATTCCTCAACACTGTTTTTGCCCGAGCTGGTGCCACCCAAAATCTTAGCACCGTTAGGCGCTTGCGACACCACTGTGAATGATACTACAATAGATCCATCTTTGTTAGGAATAAATGTAGATGAAACAGCAGTGTGTGTAAGGTTGTGCAAACCATTTTCAAACCATTGTGAATAGAACCAGTTGTCGTTGTTGGTAAATGCACGCAATGCGTTAATCACCGGTCCATTACCATCAGCGATAATCACATTGTTGCCATATTTCAAGTTGTAGATAGTACCCACTTTGGTATCAAAAGTCAACAAGAAGTTGTCACCTTTAATAACACGTTTGCCATCTGCCTCTTTGTCAAGTACCAATTTTGAAGCACCTGATTGAGCACTCACTTCAGCAATAGTTGGCACAGTTACAGCATCTCTAACCAAGAATTGCTCCTCAGCCTGCACGTATCCCTTATCAGCCCAAGGCTCATCATTAGCCAACAGATACTGAATTTTCACAAACACCTCAGCCTTATCGCTCACTTTTGAGTAATCAATAGGAAGAGTTATTTGAGTTCTTTTTCTAGGACCGGCATTGAAGTCTGTAAACGAACCTGATTGAGTTTCACTACCATTTTCATAAACTGACCATCTGATAGTATAATCCTTAAGGTCTTTGAAGTAATATTTGTTGAACACCTCAAACACACCTTTATTGATATCCACCGCTTCGGTGCCAATGTGTTGATACACTTTTTTCACCTCATAGTATTGAGGTTTTGGCTCAAGGTCGCCAAACATGATTCCGTTTAGCACAAACTGCCCATCGTTGGGCGTATCACCAAAGTCACCACCATAGGCATGATATTTTTTGCCCGAAGCTTTGTCGTAGTTATAGATAGATTGGTCAACCCAGTCCCAGATGGCACCACCACAGAAGAAGTTTGTGCTCTCCATAGCGTTCCAGTAGTCAACAAGGTTACCACAAGCATTACCCATTGAGTGAGCATACTCTGAAATATGGAAAGGATATTTGATATTGTAAGTTCCTTTCACAGCACCATTCACCCATGCAATTGACGGATATTGATTTGAACCCATATCCACAATGTTGTTGTTACGCTCATATTGAACGGGGCGTGTGCTATCTACTTTTTTCAATTCATCGTAGGCATACACAAAGTTTTGTCCGGGTCCTGCCTCATTACCTAGCGACCAAATAACGATAGAAGGGTTGTTGATATTGGCATAAACCATTTCTAGAACTCTGGCCACGTGTGCCTCTTTCCACTCTATTGGGTGAGAAAGTGAAGCATCGCCATAGTAGTATTGGTGCGACTCGATATTAGCCTCATCTTCTAGATACAGACCATATTTATTGGCCAAATAGTACCAATATGGATCATCAGGATAGTGAGCATTACGAACGTGGTTGATGTTTGCTTTCTTCATCAACACCACCTCTTTTTCCATCATTTCGCGAGTGATGGCATGACCCACTTCAGGGTTTGTTTCGTGACGGTTCACGCCTTTTAGTTTTACCGTTTCGCCATTCACATAGTAATATCTACCTGCTAAGCCAAATTCATCATCTTCGGCAGCAGTATCTTTAATCTCAACTTTGGCAAATCCCATATAGGTTGACACAGTTTCGATGGTACGACCACGTTTGTCCTTTAGTTCAGCCACAAGAGTGTAGCGGTGAGGACGCTCTGCCGACCATTTCTTTGGAGATTTGATATTAAGCTTGGCAACAATGCCGCTGTGCTCTTGGCTTGTTTTTAGTTCGCCAACATTTACCGAAGCTGTTACGCCGGTTTCAGTATTCTTGTCGGAGTATAATTCATTTTCGTAAAGAGAATAAACGATCTTGTATCCCTTAGTCTTTTTCTTGTCAAAGTTGATAACATCAGCCTTCACAGTGATGGTTCCATCCTCGTAGTTAGCATCAAGATCGGGGAACACCTGCATATCTCTGATATGAGTTTTAGGCTTTGAGTATAATGCTACTGTGCGGAAAATACCTGGCAGGCGGAACATATCTTGTGCCTCAAGAAACGAACCATCCGAGTTTCTGTAAACCTCGGCAGCCAATACGTTGTTGCCCTTGCGAAGATATTTGGTGATATTAAAGTTGGCAGTGTTGCGCGAGTTTTTAGAGAAACCTACATACTCGCCATTTATCCATAGATAGAAGAAAGAGTCAACACCATCAAAGCTGATGAAAACCTCTTGTCCATCCCAATCTTGTGGAATTTCAAAATCACGACGATACGAACCCACTTCGTTTCTGTGCTCATACGTTGTCCAATGTGTTGGAGGAGTTCTCATCACACCACCACGCCAGTCGTCAACAGCTACTTTGTGTTGAAAAATAACGGGCTGGTTAACATAAATAGGCACACCATACTTCAAGCTACCATCTTTTTGAATACCATACACGTTCCAGTTTGATGGCACGTCAATGTTATCCCATTCAGAAACATCATAGCTTGGATCATAAAATCCAACGGGACGCTCATCGGGCGTTTTCACCCAATTAAACTTCCACGATCCGTTAAGTGATTGCCAATACTCCGAATTCTCGGGAAGCACCTTGCGGGCACTCTCTTTGTTGGCAAACGAGAAAAACCAAGCTCTCGGCTTTTCTTTGTTGAGTGCAATCTGCTGCGGCGATTCCCACTCATTTCCTGTCGGCGCCTTTTCCGACGCATACCTGTAGCCTTCAATACCGTTGGCCGAGGCAAAGCCCAGGCTGGCAATAAAGAACAAGGCAATTAAGATTTTAAACTTATTCATCTTCTTAAGTTGCTATTAATTATTTTTATTATGAATTTCTACCCCTTTATTAATAATGAGTGTAAAGTTACACCTTTTTATTTATAAATCTATATTGATGTTTAATTGATTTGCACTTATTAATCAAAAAAGCATAAATCAGCACTTTACGTTAATAATAAAGCTGCAATTCATCAGGCGGAGATGAAGATGAAACAGACAAGTAATTGTTAAAATAAATCCGTCGTGAAACCCATCATTAACAATCAATCACACTTGATGTATTTTTGCACCCATAACTAATGTTAACGCCCCAAATCAGCACTAGGCAAAAACAAACAACACTACAAAACAAGCACTTACACCTAAAACCCATTAAACATAATCAAACACACTATACCCTGACAGGCAAAACACAAAATTAAGTTGAAAGAAAAAGCCTTGTGGAGCAGTGTAAAAACAATCAATTAACAAGAATTTGCCACAAACACAACTCAATATGTGAAAATATTTAACCCAACTGACAGATTCTGTCCTAATGTAAAATTGCATTTTAAGAACAATGACTCTGGAACTAAAAATGTAAATTTACATTAGGGATAAAAGAGTGCTTTTGTGATGAAAAAAGGTATGAGGAGAGAACAAAAGAAGGCTTGAACGCTCATCATTTTATTTACATTAACACTTTTGAGACAGGGTACGGTTAAATTACTTTTATATTTTGCCCAAAATGAATGCGGAACGTCAAATGTAAAATTACATTTAGCGATAAACGCCTCTGGAACTAAAAATGTAAAATCACATTTGGCAATAAATGGCTCCGGAACTATAAATGTAAAAGTGCATTTGATGATAAATGACCGTTTTTCTATAAATGTAAATCACGTCTAGCATCAATTTTAACATTTCGAACAAACAAGATAATCCCTACATATTTGTCGCAGTTATCAACTAATTAAAATTATTTTCACATAATAGATATAAAGAGATTAGCACCGCATTCATAATTTAATTTTTATCTTTGTGGGCACATACACAATTTATCAAAAAAACATCAAACAAAATGAATTACCAAATCATCAAGGCAATAACTATTTTATTTGCTTTGTTGGCAGCATTTGGCTGCAAACAAACTAATCAAGATAGCGATATCACTACCGAACACCCCACATCTGAAGCATTGCCACAGGGCATGAAGCTGGTGTGGAACGATGAGTTTAATGGCAACCAACTGGACACCACAAAATGGTGGGACAGATATTTCTCATCTCTCGATTGGTTCAACCAAGATGCACTGCAAGCAATGAAAGACAAGAACCTACCCACTGCCGACTATGAATTCACGGGCAATTCTATTATTCTGCGTGCTACCAACAATCTTTATCCCGGTGCAAACAGGCAGATATCATCAATACAAACATATAATTGGGAAACAAACACCAACCTGATGGAAAATGCAATTGGTGGATTTTTTGAAACAAGAATAAGAAGAGACATTGGCCAAGATGGCGATAAGGTGAATATTGCCTTTTGGTTTGACTCGCCAGGTCCCGACCTAAAGTACTATTTGGAAGAGGGCGGACAGGCTTTCGATACTCAGGGCATTAGGCCACGAGGACAATTGTTCGAAATAGACCTTTGCGAATATATTACCACCGAGATTGTGCTGCATGGCAATGTGGACCCCGAAGGCAAGTTTGAGAGAAACATTGGTCACTATATTCATAAGGGCGACTTTAAGGGCAAGTGGGTAACACACTCCATGTTGTGGTTGCCGGCAGGACTGAAGTTTTATATAGACGGCAAGCTAATTGCAGAATGGTGGGACCCGAATGATATTAAGTCTCCAAACCACGCCATGAATATGTTCTTTGGGGCATATGGCATAAATGACGTAAGCATGGAGGTTGACTATGTGAGATACTATCAGTGGGATACTAAGGATGGCAATCTCCTACCCAACGGCAATTTTGAATATTCCGACAATATATTCCCATGGGAAGGAACAGGAAAAATATCTAAAGACAATCCACACACTGGCAAGCAGGCTCTGAAACTAATGCCCGGCGAGAAAATAGACCAACTAATATATCTTGACCCAAATACAGACTACAAGCTGGACCTTTGGGCAAAGGGGAATAGTGATATAATAATTGAGGCAACTAATATAAAAGCGGTAGTTGGCACGCACGAAATCAGCACCAAGCTCGAGACTCCATTATCATCCAAGTACGAAAAGCGCAGTATCAACTTCAGCACCCTAAATGAGCATGAAGGCAACAAGCGCACGGTGAAGATTAGTATAATCAACACTGGAAAAGAGGACGTGATTCTGGACAGTGCTTCAATTTCACAATTAAACGATTAGACAATTAGACATTATAGCAACAATAGAGCTTACAAATTGCAGTTTATTAAGCAAACAAATGCAAATATGTCTGTTTAAAAGTATTATTTTTGTCGCAAACAAATTTCAAATAATTAATTATAGAATTAATACAATGACCACGAGAAGAGATTTTCTAAAAACTTTAGGAGGAGTATCGCTCCTTACCATCGTTCCCCGCAATGTTTTGGGTAGAGGCATGATTGCCCCAAGCGATGAATTAACAAAAGGAATTATTGGCGTTGGCAGCATGGGACGAGGACACATCTCATACGACAACACACGCGTAGTAGCCATGTGTGATGTGGATAAAAACCACCTCAACCAGGCTGCATCATTGGTAAAGGACCAAATAAACCTTTATAATGACTTCCGCGATCTTATCTTGGATAAGGATGTTGACATTGTGCACATTGCCACTCCGCCACACTGGCACGGCATCATGGCAGTGGAAGCAGCCAAAGCCGGAAAGGATATATTTTGCGAAAAGCCTATGACTCGCACCATTGGCGAAGGAAAAAGAGTGATGGAAGCTGTGAAACAACATGGCAATATCTTCCGCCTCAACACATGGTTTAGATTCAAAGATCCCTTCTATGGATTGGGAACTCCGGTGAAACCCCTTAAAAAACTGATCGATAGCGGTATGTTGGGATGGCCCCTAAAGGTTACCATCAGCAAGCACACCGGTTTCGACTGGAAGTTTTATTGGGTAGGAAAAGACCACCTGGAGCCACAAGCAGTTCCTGATGAATTGGATTACGACATGTGGTTGGGACCTGCACCCTACAAGCCATACAACGCTCATCGCGTTCACTCCACATTCCGCGGATATTGGGATTATGATGGTGGTGGTTTGGGTGATATGGGACAGCATTATATCGACCCCGTGCAATACCTATTGGGCAAGGACAACACAAGCCCCGTGAAAGTGGAAGTGGATGCACCACAACAACACCCTGATGCGGTGGGCACATGGAGATCTATCACCTACACCTACGAAGATGGATGTGAGATAGTTCTTTGGGGTGGCGACTATGGCACACCGGGCACTCCATACATAGCCGGCCCTAAGGGTAATGTGTATAAAAACTTTGTGTGCGATATTCCAAATTGGGAAAAGAAACTGGCCGACTATCCTGAGCCTGCACCACAAAACACTGACTTCATTGAGGCTATTCGCACTCGTCAGAAGTTTGCACTTAATGAGATTAACGGGCACCACTCGTGCACAGTTGTTAATATGGGTCTTATAGCATTGCAGCTAAACCGCACTTTGCATTTTGATCCGGTAAAACAAGAATTTATTAACGACCCTGAAGCAAACAGATTGGTTTATCAAACTGCACGTGCTCCCTGGAATATCTAATCTTCAAAAAAAATACTGTAATAATAAAATGAAACATATAAACAGATATATCACAACGTTGGTGGCTCTCCTATTAGTGGTGAGCATGGCGATTGGGCAAACACCACAAAACAGAAGCAGCTCTACTATTATTGCTGATGTTTTGTCGCAACTACCTGCACAAACGCAACCTGCATATAATAAAATGATGACCGACCTAACCTCAACTGGTGAGGAAGGTTTGCTTTATTTGATTGGACAGCTAAACGCACCGGGCAACAAAACCAATGAAACATTGGATTATGCCATTAGCGGCTGGACGCACTTCGTGTCTAACGACGATGCTAAACGCAAAGAAGCATTGTCTGCATACGAAAAAGCATTAGCTCAACCACTTCATGAGGAAAACAAAGCTATGATTATCCGCCAAATTGAAAAGATTGGTGACAACAGCAACGTGCCCTCACTTGCAGCATTTATAAATGATGCCCGTTTGTCTGGCCCCGCCTCACAAGCTTTGGCTCAAATCGGCAGCGAAGATGCAAAACAAGTGCTTCTGTCGGCACTAACAAAAGCTGACACTGAAGAATTGAAAATTACTCTTGCCAATGCTGTGGTGCAAACAAAATACCCGGAGGCTGAGAATGTTTTCATCAACCTGCTTAGCAACAATCCGTCGGAGAACTTAAAGAAAGTAGCCTACAACGGACTAGCAGAGGTGGGAACAAAGAATGCCCTTTCATTACTAAAGAAAGATGCACAAAACAGCAACTGGGCTTATGGAAAAGCTAATGCTACAGCAGCATATATTTCTGTTCTTAACAACCTTGTGGCTACCGATTCTAAATTGGCCGAGAAGGAAGCAATGTCTCTATTGAAAATTGCTGACAAGAACAACAAGACTGATTTAAAGATTGCTGCTGCCGAAATAGCATTAGCTAACGGATCGGCAAAGAATGCTGACAAGCTACTAAAGAGTGCAATGAAAAGTGGTGATGTGAACCTAATGAACAATGTGCTAAGCATGCACAACTTTGGCAAAAGCCCAAAAGCTACTGCAACGATATTGAAATCATTGAAACCAAAATCATCACCAGCTGTTCAGGCTGCAATTCTATATTGGATTGGTAGCCAAAAGATGGGTTCAGCAACTTCACTAGTTTCAGGTTTCTTGAAATCTTCAAACAAAGAGATACAGAAAGCTGCCGTTACATCATTAATGAATATTGGCACAGAACAAGCAATGCTGCCACTTGCAGGAATGCTTAAGAGTGGTGATGCATCAACAATTGCATTGGCTCAAGAAGCTCTAAACTCATACAATGGAGATATGTCGGGCACATTAGCGTCTGTATTTGAAAACTCTGACGAGGCAGGCAAACTAGCAACTCTGCAACTAATGTCGAACAGAAAGATGGATAGCCAATACAATTTGGTTTACAATCAAATGTTTGCCGACAATGCAGTGGTTAAAGCCGAAGCTGCCAAAACCTTGAAGGACGTGGCATCAACAGACAATCTTGACGACCTGTTTAATCTACTTGAGCAAACAGACCAAGAATATGTGTCTGCTGTGCAAACAGCCATCAACTCTGTTTTGTCAACAATGACACAAGCAGACCAGATGAAAGTAGTGGCGGAAAGAATGATTAGCACCGACAAAAAGCACTTATACTACTCGGCTTTGGCAAACAGCCAATCTGAACAAGCTAAAGAAGCGCTTATAGGTGCATATGACGGCGAAACAGGTATTAATCAAAAAGCAGCATTTGATGCACTTAAACAATGGAAAACCTTTGATGGCGTATATCCATTGCTAGACATTGCACGCAGCAGCAAAGACAACAATATCGTTTCTGAAGCGGTAGATGCAATTATTCAAAAAACAGCATCTTCAAATCAAACAGGTGCAGTTAAGTATCTATACTTGCGCGAGGCTATGGAACTTGCCAAAACAGATGCTCAAAAGAATACTATTCTTCGTTTGATTGGAAACACAGGACTGTATCAAGCTATGCTTTATGTGGCTCCGTTTATGGACAACCCTGCACTTAGCGAAAGCGCAGCACAAGCAGCTATGAATATTGGAACCAACAACCCACAATATGCAGGTGAGGAAACTACCAAAATTCTTAACAAAGTGAGCAAAACGCTTAACAACCCTGATGCTGGATATCAACGTCAAAACATTGCTAAGTTCCTAGCTGAAAATTCTCAAGAAGGTGGTTTTGTATCATTATTTAATGGTAAGAACCTAGATGGCTGGAAAGGCTTGGTTGCAAACCCAATAGCAAGAGCCAAAATGTCGGCAAAGGAATTGGCAGCGGCTCAAGTGAAAGCTGACAAACAAATGAATCTTGACTGGAAAGTTGAAGAAGGACTAATTGTATTTGACGGCAAGGGATATGACAACCTATGCACCGACAAATTATATGGCGACTTTGAAATGCTTGTTGACTGGAAATTATATCCCGGTCCGGAGCCTGATGCAGGTATCTACTTGCGTGGCACTCCTCAAGTTCAGATTTGGGATACTGCCCGTGTGGAAGTTGGCGCTCAAGTTGGTTCAGGAGGATTGTATAACAACCAAAAGAATCCAAGCAAACCACTTAAAGTAGCTGATCAAAAAGTTGGCGAGTGGAATACTTTCCGCATCAAAATGATTGGCGACCGCGTGTGGGTATGGCTCAACGATGAGCTTGTGACCGACAATGTGATGCTTGAAAACTTCTGGGACAGAAAACAACCCATCTTCCCTGTTGAGCAAATTGAACTTCAGGCACATGGTAGCAAGGTTGCTTATCGCGACATATTCATCAAAGAAATAGATCGCACAGAACCTTTTGAGCTTTCGGCAGAAGAAAAGAAAGAGGGTTTCAAAGTTTTATTTGATGGCACAAACATGCACTCATGGACCGGCAATACCGAAGAGTATATCCTTGATAATGGCAACATAGTGATGCGTCCTACCAAAAGCTTTGGTGGCAATCTTTATACAAAAGAAGAGTTCTCAAACTTTGTTTTCCGTTTTGAGTTTATGTTGACACCCGGTGCAAACAATGGTCTGGGTATTCGCACACCAATGGAAGGAGATGCAGCATATGTGGGAATGGAACTTCAGATACTGGATGATGATGCACCTATCTACAAAGATTTGGAAGAGTATCAATATCACGGTTCGGTATATGGTGTGATTCCTGCAAAACGCGGACATCTTAAACCAATGGGAGAATGGAACTATCAGGAAGTAATTGCTGACGGCGACAATATTAAGATTACTCTTAATGGCGAAGTTATTGTTGACGGCAACCTTAAAGAGGCTGCCAAAGATGGAACTATCGATGGAAAAGATCACCCTGGTTTGTTCAACAAATCAGGACATATCGGTTTTCTTGGTCATGGTTCAGAAGTAAAATTCAAAAACATCAGAGTTAAGAATTTAAAATAGAGATATCTCTCTAATCATTTATATACAATGGGCTGTCTCTTTGGTTAAGAGGTAGCCCATTTTGTTTTATGGTCAAATCACATCCTATTGTGCTTTGAACAAAAAGAGAACACTTCTGATCTTTGTAAAATCTTCTACCCCACCCAATCTGCAATCCAGCTCGATATTACTTCCACCCAATCATCCCTGTCGTTAAGGCACGGAATAGTGGCAAACTCTTTGCCTCCCGACTCTATAAATAATTCACGCCCCTCACGGTCTATCTCATCAATAGTCTCTATGCAATCGGCAGTGAATGCCGGAGTGACAAC